>JBJFET010000024.1:0-17954 GCA_051891035.1 Succinivibrio sp.
TCAGGGTCAGAAGGACGGTCAGTTCAAGGTTGTCTACGAGTCTGACGTAATCGAGCCAAACCCATTCCCTGAGGGTTATCAGTAACAGATGGTAAGTCATGTTAACTGATGTCAGATTACTGAGGGGGCAAAGCCCCCCTCCTTTAAATAATATTTGAGGAGAAATCATATGTTTTCAGATTACACTTTTGAGGATCTTGCCTCCATCTTTGCAATGCAGGGATTTGCCGGTTTATCACTGTTCTCTGTATTCCTTCTAATGGCACTGGGTCTTGCCGTTATTTTTGGTCAGATGGGTGTTATCAACATGGCTCACGGTGAATTCATGATCCTGGGCGCATACACCACCTACCTAACCTCCCATTTTTTTGAAGCATTCATACCATCATTATTCGGCGTATATTTCTTTGTAGCCCTGATACTGTCATTCTTCATAACAGGTCTTTTAGGTGCTCTTATTGAATATCTGATGATAAGACATCTCTACTCAAGACCTCTTGACACTCTGCTTGCAACCTGGGGCCTGAGCCTTATTCTGCAGCAGACATACCGTTCAATCTTCGGTGCTCGTGAAGTAGGCGTTACCCTGCCAGACTGGTTAATGGGTTCTGTAAGCCTGACAGATGGTATTGAAATTCCAATCAACGGTCTTTTCGTTTTATGCCTGACCATAGTCGTAACCTTCGGCGTCTGGTACACCATGTACAAATCAAAGCTTGGCAGACAGCTGCGTGCAGTTATTCTCAACAGACCTATGGCTGGTGCTGTTGGTATCAACACAGGCAAGGTTGACAGATTAACCTTCGCTCTTGGCTGCGGCATCGCCGGTATCGCAGGATGCGCCTTCACCATGATCGGTTCAACTGGACCTACAGCAGGTCAGCTGTATATCGTTGATACCTTCTTGGTTGTTGTATTCGGCGGCGCAGGTACCCTTATCGGCACTATCGCCTCTGCATTCGGTATTGCACAGGCTCAGTCTGTAATGGAATTCTTCATGTCAGGCTCTATGGCAAAGGTTTTAACTCTGCTCTTTGTTGTAGGCATTCTGATGATTAGACCTCAAGGTCTGTTCTCCGTTAAGGTTCGTCACTAGTAAGGAGACAAACTATGTTTAAAAGAGATCCTCAATATTCTGTTTCCCTGATGGGCAGAAAGACAGTCTTAAACTTCGTGGTACTGGCAGTACTTCTGATTATTGTCATGCCATCATGCCTGGAAGTATTCAGATTAAACCTTCTTGGCAAATACCTAAGCTATGCCTTTGTGGCAATCGGTCTTGTACTGTGCTGGGGCTACGGTGGCATTCTCAGTCTGGGTCAGGGCATCTTCTTTGGTCTTGGCGGCTACTGCATGGCCATGTTCTTAAAGCTGGAAGCTTCAACTCCTGAAGCAACAGCCATTCAGTCAACTCCTGGCATTCCAGACTTCATGGACTGGAATCAGCTGACCGAGCTTCCTTGGTTCTGGATGCCATTTAAGAGCTTCCCTCTGACCTTAATTCTGATATTCGCCGTACCAACCGTATTTGCCTATATCTTTGGTCTGTGCATGTTCAAGCGTCGTGTAGGTGGTGTGTATTTCTCCATCATCACTCAGGCAATTGCAGCTATCCTTACCATTCTGATCATCGGTCAGCAGGGTTACACCGGCGGTGTCAACGGAATTACCGATCTGAGAACCTGCCTTGGCATGGATATCAGAACAGATGAGGCCAAGCTTGTTATGTACTACATCTGCGTGGTTCTGATCCTCCTGTCACTGTTCGTATGTCATCTGCTGCTGCGCGGCAAGATGGGTCACCTTCTGCTTGCCATCAGAGATGAGGAAGAGCGTGTACGCTTCTCAGGCTACGATGTTGCCAACTTCAAGATCTTCATCCTCTGCTTCTCAGCCATGCTCTCAGCAATCGGCGGTGCAATGTTTACTCTGCAGGTAGGCTTCATGTCACCAAGCTTTGTAGGTATTGTAGCTTCCATTGAAATGGTTATCTTCTGTGCTGTAGGCGGTCGTCTTTCAATCTTCGGTGCCATTTACGGAACCCTGGTTGTAAGCTACGCAAAAACAGCCGTATCAGAGAACTTCCCTGAGCTGTGGCTCTTTGCAATGGGTATTCTGTTCATCGGTGTAGTTATGCTCTTCCCAAGAGGACTAGCTGGCCTGTATGAGGACTACATCGGACCATACCTCCACAAGGCTCTTAAGTATCTGTTAACTCCTGAAGATGAGGAGAGTGCCAAAAAGACTCCTTTAGGAAAGATACTTGCTGCAAAAGTTGTTGAAAAAATTCACCAGTACAAAGGAGCTTGATTATGAGTAACGTTGAATTAGACAGAAGCTTTGAAATTGAAGAAGAGGCTCCTATTGCCGGTAACAGAAGTCTTCAGAAGGAATATGCTCTTTATATTGAAAACCTGACTGTGTCATTCGATGGATTCAAGGCTGTAGATGATCTCTCACTGTACGTTGATGAGGGTGAAATCAGAGTTATTATCGGACCTAACGGTGCCGGTAAGACCACTGTTCTTGACATGATCTGCGGCAAAACAAAATCAACCTCAGGTTCAATCAAGTTCCACGGCAAAGAGCTGACCGAGCTTAAGGAATACGAGATTGTAGAGGCAGGTGTAGGCAGAAAATTCCAGAACCCTTCAATCTATGAGGCTCTGACAGTTTTTGAAAACCTCGAACTGTCCTACCCTAAAGGAAAGAAGGTCTTTGGTGCACTTTTCTTCAAGCGCAACAAGGAGATTATTGAAAAGGTAAAGGAAGTTGCTGACACTATCTTCCTTGGTGACAAGCTGAACATGAAGGCATCTCTTTTAAGTCACGGACAGAAACAGTGGCTTGAGATCGGCATGCTGCTGATTCAGAACCCTTCACTTCTTATGCTCGACGAGCCTGTAGCAGGTATGTCTGTTGCAGAAAGAAAACAGACTGCTGCTCTGCTCAAGAAAATCATCAAGGGCCGTTCTGTAATCGTGATTGAGCATGACATGAAGTTCGTTGAGGATATTGCAGACCGTGTGACCGTTATGCATCAGGGAAAACTTCTTGCAGAGGGCAGCATGGAAAACGTCAAGAAGAACCCTAAGGTTATTGATGTGTACCTGGGTCAGTAGGAGAGAGATTATGCTAAAACTAGAAGATTATTGCGTATCTTACGGTGAGAGTACTGTAATCAACAAGCTGAACCTTGAGATCAGAGATAACGAGATTGTGGCACTTCTTGGCAGAAACGGTATGGGTAAAACCACCCTTATGAAGTCCATCATCGGTATGATTAAAAGCTCTGGAGGCACTGCCAGTCTTGGAGATGAACGGATTGAAGAGCTCAAGAGCTATGAGAGAGTCAAAGCCGGTATCGGATTTGTTCCTCAGGGAAGAATGATCTTTTCAACCATGAGTGTAAAAGAGAATATTGAAACCGGTCTTACAGTTACAGGTTCAAATCAGATCCCTGAAGATTTGTACGTAAGCTTCCCGATTTTAAAAGAGTTCTCAAAGAGAAAGGGAGGCAACCTCTCAGGCGGTCAGCAGCAACAGCTTGCAATTGCCAGAGCCCTAGCCTCAAATCCAAAACTGCTGCTTCTTGATGAGCCAACTGAAGGTATTCAGCCTAATATCATCAAGGATATGGCAAAAACACTACGTAAGATCCGCGATGATAGAGGTCTGACAATCTTTGTGTCCGAGCAGGTATTAAGCTTTGCTCTTGATGTTGCAGACAGAATTATCGTGATGGAAAAAGGCGCTATTGTTTACGATGCACCACGTGAAGAAACTGATGCAGAACTGGTAACTAAATTCCTGTCCGTATAACAATAACAACTTAAAGTAATCTGAAAATCATGGCAGACTGCCGCAAGGCTTTCTGCCTTTTTTGCTCTTCGGTCTCAATCGCTACAAAAGACACGCTCTGTGCTCTGTAAAAACTCTTTATGAGCAACTCCCTCTGCCCTTAGAACGCCTCCGTATACAAAAGAATATCGCCACTTGATGAGCAGTTAGAATAGAATTCCTGCAAAATACTCTTCTTTGAAAATATTAGGCAGCTTTGACAGTAAGTCATTTCACATGTAAATCTCCCATGAAATTCCTTTTTTTTGTTGATAAATAACGCTTTTTGTAAAGAATTATTTTATGGCGATACGTCATTTTACGTATGCCACTAATCCATTTTGCCAATTTTTATACACCCTCGAATCAATGATAATGAACTCAAGTTCAGAGGAAATCCTCCAAAAGAACAGAAAGTTTTTTCATTCACAACACTTATGAGGTGACGATTATGGGTTCAACTGGTTCAGTAAGTTCATGGGAAGAGGCATTATTAGTTGCAGCTATTCAGTATCCTGTTCCTGTAGTAAATGGTCCTGAGGATATTCAGGTTAACGTTGATAAGATCTGTAAGGCAGTAGCCTCAACAAAGGCTGGCTACCCAGGTTTAGATCTGATTGTTTTCCCAGAGTACTCAACACAGGGTCTTAACACTGCAATCTGGTCTTACGATGAGATGCTCTTAAGCCTAGACAGCCCTGAAGTTGGCAAGTTCAAGCAGGCATGTAAGGATGCCGATGTCTGGGGTGTATTCTCAATCATGGAAAAAGATCCTGACGGCGGTCATCCATTCAACACCGCTATCATCATCAACAACAAAGGTGAGATTGCACTTCACTACAGAAAGCTTCAACCATGGGTACCTGTAGAGCCATGGGCACCTGGTAACCTTGGTATGCCAGTATGTGATGGTCCTAAGGGTTCTAAGCTTGCAGTATGTATCTGTCACGACGGTATGTTCCCAGAGCTTGCTCGTGAGGCAGCATACAAGGGATGTAACGTATACATCCGTATCTCAGGATACTCAACACAGGTTAACGATCAGTGGATTATCACCAACCGTACCAATGCATGGCAGAACCTCATGTACACAGTTGCTGTAAACTTAGCAGGCTACGACAACGTATTCTACTACTTCGGTGAAGGTACAATCTGCAACTACGACGGTAACGTAATTCAGCAGGGTCAGAGAAACCCTTGGGAAATTGTTACAGCAGAACTCTTCCCTCGCCTTGTTGACAAGGCTCGTGAGAACTGGGCTCTTGAGAACAATATCTTCAACTTAGGCTGCAGAGCTTATGTTGGCAAACCAGGCGGTGAAAAGGCTAACTACCTGACATGGGTCAAGGATCTGGCTGAAGGCAAGTACAAGCTTCCATGGGATGAGAAGATCAAGGTACGCGACGGTTGGAAGTACTATCCAAACGGCGGTCAGTACGGTCCTATGCCAGACAAATTCAAGAAATAATTCTTGCAGATTCTCTAACTAATAACGTTCGATTGGCAGGCCTTGAGCCTGCCTTTTTTGTTTTTATCTTTCCTTTTCCTTAAAACAGGCAGAGCCTTTTCAATATTCCCTGAAATTGCATCCTTTATTCATGCGCCTGACTGACCGATCTGGCGTACTTTAAAGTTCCACAATTTTCTGCTCATTAAATGAGCATTTATGTACTCAAACCTGCCAAAACCGCTTTTCTGTAGTGCACAATGTTGGCAGTTAGTCAGATTTTGTTGCATGTCATTCACCATACTAGGATACTTTAATTAAACCAAACCGTAAAAAAGGAGACTATTATGGGCGCAATGTCAATTTGGCACTGGGTGATACTGCTTGTTGTTGTAGCACTTGTTTTTGGTACCTCAAAACTGAAGAATGCCGGCAAGGATTTAGGCGGTGCCATTCGCGGCTTTAAAGAAGGCATGAAAGAGGCATCTGATATTAAGGAAAGCGACAAGTCTGATGATAGCAAGTCTCTTGAGAACAAATAATGAATTTTCTAGGCCTTGACGAGATCCTTATTATTGTCCTGGTTTCACTGATAATATTAGGGCCTGTAAAGACCTTCGGTATTGCAGTGTACTTTGGCAGACTTTTTGGGAAGGCTAAGACCTACCTGAAAAAGATTGCCAGTGAGCTTGATCTTGAAGAGACAGGTAAAGCTGCCAGGCAGATAAAGACCGGTTTTAAGGATGCACTAAAAGATCCTCTTGTCTCAAAGGTGGCAGCTCCTGTCAGTGGCAAACGCATGTGGACTGTAGATACAGACAGTTCCATGAATAACGGAACAGCCACTTCATCTGTCAGCTCTGTTTCTGATTCAGCTATCACAGATGATCTGATAAAAAGGATCAGTGCTTTAGAAGAAGAAGTTGAGAGACTGAAAAAACAGGCAATGTAAAGGTAATCCCATGCACAAAGATACAGATGAAAAACTCAAAACCATGAGTGTTACAGAACATCTTTTAGAACTTCGTAGAAGGCTGATGTTCATTCTGCTTGGTATTGCCCTTGTTCTTGCAGCTCTGTTTCCTTTCATGCAGCAGATCTTTGACTTTGTGGCAAAACCTCTGATGGAGTCTCTGCCTCAGGGAACACAGCTTCTTGCAGTAAGTGTCGTGGCCCCCGTTATGGGACCATTGAAGGTTCTTCTGTTTACAGCCTTTTTCATTTCTCTGCCCTTTACCGCCTATCAGATCTGGATGTTTGCAGCCCCTGCTCTGTACCGTCATGAAAAGAAACTTGTAATTCCACTTGTCATATCCGCATTTGTAATGTTCGCTCTTGGTGTAGCCTACTGTTACTTCGTGGTATTTGGAATGGTATTCAGATTCATAGCAGGTTTCTCTCCAGAATCAATCGCTTTTGCTCCGGATATAAGTTCATACATCGGCTTTGTACTGCATATGTTCATAGCCTTTGGACTTACCTTTGAGGTTCCTGTTGCTGTTCTTGTGTTATGTTCAACAGGAACTGTTACACCTGCATCACTTTCCAGGTTCAGACGCTACCTGATTGTTGCAGCTTTCGCCATCTCAGCCGTGATCACACCTCCTGATGTATGCTCACAGCTGATGCTTGCACTTCCTGTTGTGCTCCTTTATGAAGTGGGACTTCTGCTTGCAAAACTCTGCTTTGGAAGCAAAATGCCTTCTGAAAAAACAGCCTGATCACTTTGTGATACTTTCTGCCAATTATCTGTGCAATAGAGTAGCATAACTGCTCTATTTTAATTCATTGTTGTGAGTTCAACATTATTGCCACATTTTTTCAGTTTTATTAGTTGCAACTACAACATTTATGTGGTACTTTAAACATAACAAATGTGTTAACTACCAGATTGAGGAAGGAAACAGTATGGCAATTAAATCAATTTTATCCATGAATGCATTCGATCAGGCTGATTTCGATTCCCTACCAGAAGATGTTAAACCAGAAACCAGACGCAGACTTGATGTATTTGGCTCTGCATCAGTTCTGTTCTTCCAGGAGCCTATCGAAATGGTTAAGGGCGAAGGATGCTATCTTATTGACTCAAAGAACACAAGATACCTTGACTGCTACAACAACGTAGCCTGCATCGGACACGGCAATCCTCGAGTAGCTGAGTATGTAAGCAGACAGCTTTTGAAGGTAAATCATCATACCCGCTATCTTAACAGCTATGTTGATGACTACTGTGAAAAACTCCTGTCAAGATTCCCAGAGCCACTCAACAAGATTGCCATGACCTGTTCTGGCTCAGAGAGTAATGATCTGGCCTTAAGAGCAGCTTTCTACTACACAGGTGGCAAAGGTATCATCGTCACCTCAGGCGCATATCACGGCAATACCTATCTTGTAACCTACGCCTCACCATCAAGTACCAACGGCAAGGTACTGTGCGACTTTGTAGAAACAGTTCCTGCTCCTGACACCTATCGAGTTCCTGCTGACAAACTTGCAGAAGTGTTTGCTCAGGATGTTGAAAAAGCCTGTCAGAGACTTGAGGCAAAGGGCATCAAGGTTGCAGCTCTGCTCTTTGATGATATCTTCTCATCAGATGGCGTATTCTCCGATCCAAAGGGCTTTATCAAAAAGGCAATCGACGTGGTTCACAAGCATGGCGGTCTTTATATCGCCGATGAGGTACAGCCAGGATTCGGACGTACCGGAAAAATGTGGGGCTTTGAACGACACGATGTAATTCCTGATATTGTGACTATGGGTAAGCCTATGGGTAACGGTTACCCTATGTCAGCAATGGTTACCCGTCCTGAAATTATTGATGCTCTGAAGGGAACAGGCTATTTCAATACCTTCGGTGGTTCACCTGGTGCTTGTGCCGCCGGTACTGCTGTGCTTGAGGTATTAGATGAGGAAGGCCTTATTGCAAATGCTATTGATGCTGGAGACTACCTCAGAGAGGGACTTAGAGATCTGGCATCAGATCATCCTTGTATCGGTGATGTACGCGGTACAGGTCTTTTCACTGGTCTTGAAGTGGTTAAGGACAGAGATACAAAAGAGGTTGACTCAGAAGGCGCAACTCTGCTTATCAACCGCTTAAGATACCACAACGTACTCATCGGAGCTGCAGGTCCTCATGGCAACATCCTTAAGATCCGTCCACCTCTGACCTTCTACAGAAAGGATGCGGACTTCTTTATTGATGCAATCAAAGGTGCTCTCAAAGATATTAACCTCTAACCACCAGAAAAAAAGGCTTACAGACACAGTCCTCAGTGTGAGCCTTTCTTTAGAGTGCCTGTTATCACGCTATTGCAGGCACTTTTGTTGCCACATCCATAAATACACATCTTTTATAAAAATTAACAGGTGCACTAACCCTCTCAGATATCCTGTCTTTCATGCCTTTGTCTGCTGTTACTTATTTATTCAGGCATAACAGGATATTGATAAATAGAATTGAGTCATTCTCCACCATTAGAAGAGGGACTTTCCTGTTCGATTGATCTAACGGCAAAAGCAGTAACCCCATTTTGAATGGTGTACAAACAAAAGCTGAAACAGTACGGATTGTTGGCAGGATAGGAAAAACATCCATTTGTTGAAGCCTTTGACAGACTTAAGAATATAGCAAAAGAAATATGGGAGGATGGCTAACTGAAAAGGCACTGAGAATACGGACTAATTTCCTTTATCAAGAGCCATCTCATACCTGATGGCTCTTATTGTAAGATGAATCAGTACAGAGGATCGTTTTTATAATACTCCTGCATGGTATCAAGTGCACCAGCTGACTCAGGAATGATCTGACCACCGTCTATCACAAGATTATGTCCGTTTACAAACCAGGCCTCCTCAGATGCTAGGAACATGGCTGCATTTGCAATTTCA
Source organism: Succinivibrio sp. (assembly GCA_051891035.1). Lineage (GTDB taxonomy): Bacteria > Pseudomonadota > Gammaproteobacteria > Enterobacterales > Succinivibrionaceae > Succinivibrio. Next base: position 9,179 of record JBJFET010000024.1, read on the forward strand.
AATCCGGTTCCAAGCTTTCCTACAGGTACTGCCGCCTCCATCTGCTTAACATATGTTTCTCCTAAAGAAACAAGACCTTCAGTCATAACATTGCCAGGAGACACTGCATTGACGGTGATGCCAAATGAAGCCAGCTCCATAGCTGCAGTACGCATGAATCCAAGCTGTGCAGCTTTACTTGCACCAATGTGTGCCCAGCCTGGATATCCGGTAATAGGACCTGTGATTGATGATGTAAGCACAATTCTTCCGTGACGCTGTTTCTTCATCTGCTCAATAACTGCCTTTACAGCGTGGAATGTGCCTTTTACATTGATGTCCATTACATAGTCATATTCTGAGTCTGTCATCTGTGACAGAGGGACCTGTGGCAGAACGCCTGCATTTGATAAAAGAATATCTATGCTGCCGTATTTTTCTACCGCTTTGCAGGCAGCCTCCTTCATAAGCTCAAGATCTGTCACATCAGCTGCAAATGCCATTGCACTGCCACCTTCCTTTGTGATCTCATCCACCAGAGAATCCAGCGTTTCCCTGCGTCTTGCAATGCACACCACATTACAGCCTTCCCTTGCAAATGTCAGTGCCATGCAGCGACCGATACCGGCACCTGCACCTGTTACAATAACAGTCTTTCCCTTTAATGATTTGAACATAGTTTTCTCTCCCCTATTTTAAATAACTGCCATTCAAATACATCTGACACAGTCTTACTGTATTCTGTGTAACCTCCAGTCGGTGCTCACTTGCATATGGAACCTCACTGTGGGTATTGCACCAGTTCATAAGTTCAATGCGTCGCATGATTGATAAGGTTGGCAAAAGGTTTTTCTCATATTCAGAAAGTGGATTTACCTTCTCATAACCCTTTATCCATGCTCTTGTAAGTTCAGGTGCCTTTTCATCCTGCTCCATGAAACTCAGTGATGCAGCAAAATCAAACAGATACCAGCCATAACCCATGTCGTCAAAATCAATCACGTGCAGAAGCTCCCCGTCTACCAGCAGATTTGTTGCTCTCAGATCTGAATGGATCACGCCAAAGTTGTTCTCATCAATGCCATAGTCATCCATCAGAGTCTTGACTGTAGACAGTGTCCTGCCAATAAGATCCTTTTCCTCATCACTAAGATCGGCATCATCCATGTGATAGCCCCAAAAAGCGTTCTTTCCTACAATGCCCTCATAATCCCATTTGCGTCTGGTAAACCACTCAGGTCTTACCCAGGAACGTGCGTGGTTGTGCATTCTAGCTGTGAGCTCTCCTATTACCTCAAACCAGTGAGCCAGATCGCTAAGTCCAAGATTTGGCTCCTGGCCATTTAGCTTTTCAAAGGCAACCATCATGCGCCTGTCACCTGATGCTGTTACGGCTTCTGCAACAAATTCTCCGTTTACAAGTTCAACAGGTTTTGCTGTATCAATAACCTTTCCATCATAAAGAGCCTTAACCCAGGCCATTTCAGAACGGATAGCATCTTTAGATGAGTATCCTTTGCGCTGCACTCTAATGATTATTTCCTGCCCCAAAACAGGATCACTGGCCTTAAATGTGGCATTTTCAGAAAGACAGAGTAATTTTGCCTCTGCTTTTTCTGACAGCCCCCACAGGGAAAGTGAGGAATTTACCATTTGTGTAAGTTCACTTACTGTTTTAGGCTCGTATTCTTTAGCCATTTTTAATCTCCTTTGTGGGACTTAACCCAAATTCTGTTGGACTTTTGTCATTAAAATATAACTATGTTGTAATTCAGTCAAGACTTGCATCATTTTTGATGCATTTAAAATAATATTATTGCATTCACAACATTTTTGGCGTACTGTACATTTGAACTTCAACAAAGTTATGACTAAACTTTCACATTTTGGAGATCACTATGACAGAGTTAACAAGACGTTCCGTTTTAAAAATGTTAGGCGCTTCAGCAATGGCTGCTTCAGCACCTTTAGGTTTATCATCTAGAGCCTTTGCAGGAGAGAGAGACAAGGAATTGAATATTCTGTGCTGGGAAGGCTACAACTCAGCCGAGGTTCTTGATCCATATCGTGAACTAAGAGGCGCAAAGGTTTCTGCAGAATCTGCAACCAATGATCCTACTATGGTTAACAAGCTTCGCGCTGGTGAAACTAAGATCTGGGATCTGGTAAATCTCAATAACCCATGGGCACGAAAGATCCTTTTCCCTGAAGGCTTAATCACTCCGCTTGATCCAGAGGTATTCGCACCATACTTTGACAAGATGATGCCTATCTTCAAATACCCATACGAGTGGGCAATGTCACAGGACGGCAAGGATTTATTAGGTATGGTGCAGCGTTTTGGTCCATACAACTTTGCTGTAAACACCGACAAGATTTCAAGAAAGACAGCAGAAGAGGTAGGCTGGAAGCTCTGGGAAGACAACAGTCTTAAGGGCAAGTACGGCATCAATGAGACTGATGACTGGAACGTAGCTCATCTGTTCTGCATTGCAGGCATTGATCCATACAAGGAGCACACCCCTGAAGAGATGGACAAGTTCAAGGAAACCTGCCACCGCATCATTGAAGGCGCCAAGTTCATTGGTGATATTGCTGCCATGAACCAGGCTCTGGTAAACGGTGATATCGACTGCTACATTTCAGGCGGTACCTACACTGCATCTATCGCAAGAGCTGAAGGTCTTGAGAACATCCGCGCAATTTCTCCACTTGAGGGGGCTCTGATGTGGGTTGAGGTAACATCACTTGTAAACAACCCTGTTCACTCACCACTTGCCGAGGACTTCCTCAAATATGTGCAAGATCCTGTTGTATCTCACACAGTAGCCTTTGCAGAAGGCACATTCAACCCTGTAGCCCAGATGGCAAATCCAGAATGCATGAAGCTGTTCACCAAAGATGAGCTTATGGCAATTCAGTGGGATAGCCTTGAAGAGGAAATGTCACGTTCACGCGCTTATGATGTAGTGCCAGATTATGATGTTGCTCATGACATCATGGTTGAGGCAAAGCGTACCAAAGGTTAAGTCTCCAATACATACATGCGTTCAAAGCCAGGGCATACCCTGGCTTTTTTTATATATAAATTAAGAAGTTGCTATCTTTCTGGTGACAAAGAGACAGTTATGCGATGCCGTTTTTTCATGATGAGTGGTGCACTAAAAGGACACAGTATTTTTATTAGAGTGCAACATTTTTGATCGCATAATACGTTGCAGGTTCAACATCATTTTTCAACATTCCTTAATCACGCATTTATATGCGATTTATGTAGAAAGTTAAACAATAATATTTGAATATCTTCAAAATAATCACTGTTCAAAATGTGTAACTTCAAAAATATATTGTTGCATCTATCACATTAGTGTTGTACTTTTTAATCATGAAGTTAAAAAGTTCAACATAAACTTCAAAGATAATAAGTTTCTAGAATTCCAACGTTATTCATAGAGGGTCTCAAGATGAAACACAAATCCACCAAAGTAAAGACAGTAGAAGATCCTGCAGTCAATGTAAAGCCAGGTCAGCCACTGCTTGATCTGGTCAATGTATGCAGAGACTTTGATAAGGTCAAAGTAATCAAGAACGTAAACCTCACCGTAAAAAAGAATGAGTTCTTTACTCTTGTAGGACCTTCTGGTTCTGGTAAGACCACTATTCTGAAAATGCTCGCCGGTATGGATCAGCCAACATCTGGTGATATCGTGTTAGGCTCAAAGAGTATTTCCACTCTGCCTCCTGATAAAAGACCTACCTGCATGGTGTTTCAGTTTCTAGCTCTGTTTCCTCACATGACAGTAGGTCAGAACATCGAGTTCCCAATGCGAGTTAAAGGTATCGCTCCTGAAAAATGCATCGAGAAGGCTCAGAAGCTCATGCAGCTTGTTCACCTGCCAGAGGATTACTACAACAAGAATGTCATGAAGTGCTCAGGCGGTGAAAGACAGCGTGTGGCTATTGCCAGAGCCTTGGCCTACGACAGTGAGATCATTCTTTTTGATGAGCCTCTGTCAGCTATTGACGCAAAATTAAGAAAAACTCTGCAGAAGGATCTTAAGGATCTCCACAGAAGATCAGGCAAGACCTTCATCTACATTACCCACTCTCTTGAAGAGGCCATGTTCATGTCTGACAGAGTAGGTGTGCTGTGCAAGGGTGAATTAAAGCAGGTTGGCACTCCTGAGGAGATTTACGCTCATCCTGTTTCCCGTTTTGTTGCCGAGTTTATAGGTGATGTAAACATCTTCAAGGTGAATATGACCACCGACGGTACCTGGCAGAGCCCTGACTTTCCAAAAAGAGAGCTTAAAATCAAACCTAACGGAAAAGATCTTGATGGATACATCATTGTAAGACCAGAAGCACTGCGTCTTGTAAAAGAAGGCCAAAGCGCTGACAACGTGGTTGAATGCAGGATCCTCAATCAGTTCTCTCTAGGTTCAAGATCACAGTTCCAGCTTGCCTTTGGCAGAAAGGAAATCACTCTTGAGCTTCCTCGCTCAGAGGTTCAGGAGGTAGGAGACAGCCAGGTTATCAGTATCGGCTGGGATGCACAGGATGCCATCTTTGTAACGGAGTAGAACTATGAGTATTCAGGATAAAATTTGCTCCTTAAAAAATTCCTTTGAGGAGCTTATAAGATCAAAAGGCGGAAAATGCGCCCTGCCTGTCTACATACTGCTGACACTGGGTTTTGCAGCTCCGCTTCTTATGGTTTTTGGCTACTCTTTTGCAACACCAAGAACCTATGATGTTTTCACTTCTTTTACCTTTGAGAACTTTCTGCATATTGTAGACGGTACAAGCTCCGTATGGAGATCATTTGCCTGGTCTATCGCTCTGGCTGCACTGGTTACCGCTGTACTTGCAGTTGTCTGCTATCCTGTGGCAGTTGGAATGGTAAGGATCTTCGGATCAAAGACCTCTACCTTTATCAGTATTCTCTTTGTCTTCCCTCTGTTTGTGTCAGAAAACGTCCGTCTGTACGGATGGATCCTGTTCTTTGGAAAAAACGGTGTTCTCGATGGTGTGTGCAAAATGCTCGGATTCTCAGGACCTGACATTCTGTTCACTCCTGGAATGACTGCAATGGGTCTTGCCTACTCCTTCTTGCCATATATGCTCTTCCCGGTGATTATGGGTGTGGCTCTGGTACCTAAGGATCTGCTCACCGCCGCACGTGACCTTGGCGCATCAAGACTTCGTACCTGGTGGCAGATTGAACTTCCTCTGGCAATGCCAGGCGTGCTTATCGGCATGCTTTTAACCTTCGTACTGGCTACTGGATCAATGTCAGAATCAAAGATCCTGGGAGGTCAGTCAATTATCGTTATCACCAATGATATTGATGTGCAGTTTACCTTCTCTCAGAACTGGCCTCAGGGTGCTGCTCTGGCAGTTGTTCTCACACTTATCATCGGCGCGCTCACTCTCTACGCTTTCAAGAAGATTGATCTTGATAAGCTCTTGGGTAAGGCCTAGGAGGAATTATGGAATATACAGCTCAAGGCAGAAGAAACAGATCACTAATTATTCTGTGGACAACCATTGTCATTCTCTTTATCTATATGCCTGTTATCTGTGATGCCCTGTCATCACTGTCAAAAGGTCGTTTCTTCATGTTCCCGATTAAAAAGTGGAGCATGGACTGGTGGATAAAAACCGCAAGCTCCTATGAGATCAGCGCTCTTGTCAGCAACTCGCTTCTGATTGCCTTTGTGGTTACTATCCTGAGTACTGCAATTGCCTTCTGTGGAGCTCTTGCCTTTGCCCGCTATTCATGGAAGGGCAAGAAGACTTTCCAGAAGATTATTCTGCTGCCTGTGTTCTTCCCTCAGCCTGTGCTGGGGCTTGCACTGTTACTGTGGTTCAACGCAATCGGCATCAGCCTTTCATGGCAGACAGCTGTATTTGCTCACCTTGTGTGGATCACTCCTGTTGTAACACTGGTTATTGCAATTCAGGTATATGGCTTTGATCCTACTCTTGAGGATGCGGCAAAAGATCTAGGTGCAACTCCATTCCAGATCTTCTGGAGAGTCACCCTGCCTCTGTTATGGCCTGGCATCTGGTCTGGTATGCTCTTTTCCTTCCTGCTCTCATGGGGAAACTTCCCTCTGTCTCTGTACACTACTGGTGTAGACAACACTGTTCCTAAGTGGCTCTACTCCAAGATGGTCGCAGGTTATACCCCAATGGTACCTACTCTTGGTACAATGAGTACCCTAGGAGCTGCAGGTCTTATGTTGCTCGGAGCTCTGACTGTATGGATGATGCATCGCCGTCAGGGAAGAGTCTAGCACTTGTATGAAAACTTGAAAAATAATGGCCCGTTGTATAATATTTTGGATACGGGCCTACTAACAGACAAAAAGCGGATAGGTAACAGCAATGAACTCCAGAACAAATAAACTGTCTAAGCAGGAAAGACAGAAACATATTATCAACAAGTTAAGAGAATCACCTGCCATTCGTGTTTCTGAACTTTCAGCAGAGATTGGTGTTTCAACAGAAACCATCAGACGCGACCTTGATGAGCTGGAGTCTCAGGGCCTTATCAGCAGAACCTATGGTGGTGCCGCACCTGCACTCAACAGGGAACCATCCTTTAAGCAAAGAGAGCTTCTAAATGCAAAAAGCTATGAGCTCATTGCCCAGGCTACCTGCCATTTCGTTCACAACGGTGATGTAATAACCATAGGCAGTTCAGTAACCACCCTTCAGGTTGCCATCAGACTTGCAGCTGAAAAAACCGATCTGACAGTATTTACTGACTCATATGTTATTGCATCAGCTCTGGCATCAAACCCTACCTTCAGGGTTCATGTCTGCCCTGGAATCTACAGTGACACCGAAAACTGCGTATACGGTCCTGAGGCAATCAACTATCTGTCCAGTATCTATGCTCAGAAAGCCATTCTTGGTGCTAGCGGACTTAATATTGATGGTGTTTCCAATGTGGATATCGATATTGCTGAAACCTATAAGGTTATGGCAAAAAGAGCAAGTGAAACAATTATTGTTGCAGATCACACCAAGATCTCCCGTGATGCCATATCAACCTATCTTAACTGGAATCAGGTCTCCCGACTGATCATTGATGAGGCACCTTATGATGAGGAACTCATAACTGGATTGAGACACGGAAATGTGACTGTTACTGTGGCATCAGACAGCAGCTGGGCTTTTTAGATCAGCTGAACCTTAATTTTCTGCAACAGCAGCACACATACCATTAAATGAGCCGGTATACTGAACAGCTGTAAGATGTATCTTCTGTATGCGTAAAAGGGCACATAATGAGTGCCCTTTTAAGGATCCTTGAAACCAGATGCCGACAGTAGCTGACACTGATATAACTCTCTATTCAGCAGATATCCTACTATACGTTTATCAGTGCTCCATGATCCTCATTTTTACCAGTAACTTGCATTGATAGTCTTTTAGATTACCGCCTATCCTTTCTACAGTGGCAATATCCTGTGGATTATTCTGACTGCAAATAACAGGTAAAGCTGTAATCTTATCAGAGATACCGCAGCATATGTCCATATACGAGAGCAGAATAACTACCCTATACTGATAGATAAAAGGCAGCTCATATTAATCAAAATTTGTGCATCAGACAGAACTTTTGGAGGATTTAACATAAATATGGTAGATAAAAAACTGCAATTCTGCGTATACTCAAGAAATGATAAGACTTATCAGGTCAACTAACTACATTAAGCTCAATTAGGCTCAACTATTTAAGGAGCATTCTATGGAAATCCTAGGCGTAGATATTGGTGGAAGCGGTATTAAAGGCGCAGTTGTTGATGTTCAGACCGGTGAACTCAAGTCAGAGAGGATCCGTATTCCCACACCGCAGCCTGCAACCCCCGAAGCAGTTGCACAGACCTTGAAAGAACTTGTAGATCAGATAGGATTTAAAGGTCCTATCGGTTGTGGTTTTCCTGCAAGAGTAATCAACGGTGAGGTTCTGACTGCTGCTAATATCGACAAATCCTGGATAAGCGTCAAAGTTGAAGAGCTGTTTACAAAGGTTGTAGGTCAAAATGTCTATGTTGCAAATGATGCTGACGTTGCAGGACTTGCAGAACTTTCCTTTGGTGCTGTAAAGGGATATAAGGGACCTGTACTGTTCCTGACTATAGGTACCGGCATAGGATCTGCTCTATTTATCAATGGCCAGATGTATCCTAACACCGAATTTGGCCATCTGAAGTTCAAGGGAGATATCGCAGAACACTACTGTGCAGATTCTGTAAGAGAAAAAGAGGATCTGGGCTACAAGGAGTGGGGAGAGAGACTTAACAAGTATCTTGAGTACATATCTTTTCTGACTCAGCCTGACTTTATTGTCATTGGTGGAGGAGTTTCAAAGAAATTTGAAAAATACTCATCAAAACTTACCTTAAATACAAAGGTAGTTCCTGCTGCAACGCTAAATCTTGCGGGTATTATCGGTGCTGCCGTTTATGCTAAATCCCGCATGAAAAAGAAATCCTAATATTAGGCTCATCATCTCTGAACGGTGCATATCCTGTGCACCGTTCAGAAAAGCTATTCCTTTCATCACAGTTTTATTTCGTTCTTCCTATTTTCGGCCGGAAGTCCTAATTTCAAGTGACATTCTCCCCCTCTTTAGAAGAGTGGGCTACCTGTTCGATAAGGTCTAACGACCAAAGCATTAAATATGCTCTTTCTGGTCAGAGTCTATCTCATCCAATTACACAGTTTACGCTGACCAAAAGAGGATAAACACTCATCTGTTACAGTTTCTGTAACATTG
>JBJFET010000025.1:0-56673 GCA_051891035.1 Succinivibrio sp.
TTTATGTCCTGAAATTTCATCTACAGCTTTATTTTAGCTGAATTTTACGTTAATTAAACGATGCAAAAAACATATCCTGATGTTCATCTTTTTATACATTCACTGAATATAAGTATGATGAATGAGCTGTATTTCAGATAGACTTTCTGAGTTCTGTCATAAAAAACTTCAATCTATAACGCCAATAGCTTAGGTATACTTACAAGAAAGGATTTACAGTCCTTAGGAACTGAAAATTGACGGTATCGCTTTATGAAAGAGACAGTGATCCTGTGGTGGCAGTGGTGCTGTTACTGTATTTTGACTGGGATCCAGACAGAAACTTAAGCACCACCTGGATCCTATTTTAAGCTCTTTCAGATATAATTTTACATTCAGCTGATATTAGATGTGCTATGACAGGCGCTTTAGCTTTGCCATGTAAAAACCGTCAAAACCAGATGATGGCATGACATGCTTATCTTCAATCAGCTCAAACTTTCCTTCATTATTCTTTAAAAAGTTCTCGATCTGCTTTTCGTTCTCTGATGGAAGAATAGAACAGGTAGAATAAACCACAGTTCCCCCCACCTTGGCGATTTTTGAGTATCTTTCAAGAATATCAGCCTGAGTTGCTCTGATATCCTTGAGATGTTCTCTGCCATCTCTCCATTTTGAATCAGGCATACGGCGGATCACGCCTGTTCCTGAGCAAGGAGCATCTATCAGTACTATATCTGCAGATTCATGCATTCTCTTGATGACTTTTGTTGAATCAATGACTCTAGGCTCAATATTGAATGCGCCAGCTCTTTTAGCTCTTTTCTTGAGATCATCAAGCTTCCACTGCTCAGTGTCCATAGCAATAATGACACCTTTTCCCTCCATGGATGCTGCAATCTGAAGTGTTTTACCGCCAGATCCTGCGCAGGCATCAACAACTCTCTGCCCTGATTTTGCATCGACAAATGATCCTATTAACTGTGATCCAGCATCCTGCTGTTCAAACAGTCCATCTTTAAAGCACTTTGTTCTGAACAGAGCTGAATTTGAGGTCACCTCCAAAGCTGTATTGACGCCGGCAACTGCTTTTGTAACCACCCCTTCTTCAGATAATTTATGGGCAAGCTCATCTCGTGAAGTCTTGAGAGTATTGCATCTGATGTAACGGCGTGATTCTTCTCCTAAAGCCTTTCTCTGTTCTTCCCATTTGCCTTTAAGTTCAGCCTGACACAGCTCTTCTAGCCACAGTGGACATCCGTCATTGAGCATCTGTTCATCGCTGGCCTGAGCTATTCTCTTTTTGAGACCGCGCCTGTCAAATCCTTCTTCTCCTTCAAGTTCAGGCAAAGGCCAGTCTTTGTATGCACAGTAAGAGAAGGTTAGCCTTCCTACATGTCTTTCAAAATCTGAAGGTCTTTTTAAATTGGATACAAAGGCAAACAGAGAGAGTCTTGAAAACATGTAGTTAATCTGTTTTATCAAAAATCCCTGTTCTACAGGATCAATCTTTACCTTGTTAAACCAGTAGGCGTAAGCTCTGTCAAGAGAATTATGCATTACCAGCACATCCTCTAAAATAGAGTTTACAAGTCGCAATTGGAATGCAGAAAAACCTTTTCTTTTTACTGATGCAGTATGCTCATCGGCTGTTCTAAAGCCAGATCCCTCTCTTCTGCCTTTACTGCTACCGTATTCATCAGCTTTTTTATAGCGTCTTTGAGCGTCGTTTTTGTCGGCAGATTTCTCTACCTTTCTAAAAGAGTTCTTTCTATCAAAATTCTTGCTGAAGAAGTTTTCTTTTCTATGAGAAAAATCCCTCTTTTCACCTCTGTTCTGACTGTTTTTAGGTGAAGAAAACGATTTTTTTTCAAATGTCATAGGGACCTCATTTCTTTAGTGAGCTTTTCTTGTTCTTTACGCCAAAACCTGACTGTTTGAGAGTAAATCCTTCCCTGTTTATCCAGACATCAAGTCCGTTTCTGACGTTGCCTGCCACAATTGCAGCTGCAGCACTTGGGCTTTTGAATTTCAGATCTCTTGTAAAGACAAAGCAGTTGTTTTCAGGATCAAGTCTTAACGTACCGTCTCCAAGCAGTTTTTCTCTTGTTTCATCAATATGGCCTGGAACTGATGATACCTGTGTGAGTACAGCCTGAGAATCTTTTAACACCACAAAATAGGGTTTGTTTCTGGTTCCCTCAGGGTATCCTCTTGCACTAATGTTTCTAAGGCTCAAAGTGTACAGTTCAAGTTCTGCTGCAGGTTTTGATGTTTTTATAAGATCTCTAAGACCTAACAGCTGTTCGTATATTTCAACAGGAATGACAGCGTGCGTTCTTCTGCCATTCCTGTCAGTTATAAACTGTACTGCCTTTTGTGCCATATGTTTTATACTTTGTTGCAGAACAGGCAGACAGATTTTCTGTCCGCCACTATCTTACTGACGATATGTCTTCAGGAAGTGCTCAAGTCTGTCACATGCATCATTTATGATATCAATAGAAGGCAGGAACACTACTCTGAAATGATTTGGCTCAGGCCAGTTGAAACCTGTTCCCTGAACAATCAGCATTTTTTCCTGCAGTAGCAGATCCATTGCAAATTTCTGATCATCCTTGATATTGAACTTCTTATCAAGTTTAGGGAACATGTACAGAGCTCCATGAGGCTTTACAACAGTGATACCGTCAATGGCACTCAGTCTCTCGTACATGGCAGTTCTCTGCTGATAGAGTCTTCCTCCAGGGATAATCAGCTCATTGATACTCTGATATCCGCCCAAAGCTGTCTGAATGGCGTTCTGCAGTGGCACATTTGCGCACAGCCTCATTGCCATCATAAGCTTGATGCCGTCAATAAAACCCTTGTTTCTCTTTTCAGGACCTGTGATCAGAATCCAGCCCATTCTAAAGCCGCAGGCTCTGTAAACTTTTGACAGACCGTTGAAGGTAACAACAGACACGTCATCTGCCAGGGTGCAGATACTCCTGTGTGCCACATCATCATAAAGGATCTTGTCGTAAATCTCATCGGCAAAGATAACCAGATCATTCTGTCTTGCAAATTCAACAATCTCCTGAAGCAGAGGTGTAGGGTATACAGCTCCTGTAGGATTGTTTGGATTGATAAGCACGATACCAACAGTACGTGATGACAGCTTCTTTTTCATGTCAGAGATATCAGGATACCAGTTTGCCTGCTCATCACACATATAGTGAACAGCCTTGCCTCCTGCCAGATTGATGGCAGCTGTCCATAAAGGGTAGTCAGGAGCTGGTACGAGGACCTCATCACCATTGTTCAGAAGAGCGTTCATTGACATGGTGATAAGCTCTGAAGCTCCGTTTCCGATAAAGATATCGTCAGCATCGACATTCTTCATGCCTTTTTGCTGATAGTACTGAGCAATTGCTTTTCTTGCCGGAAAAATACCGTTTGATTCGCAGTATCCCTGAGAATTTGGAAGGGAACGGATAACATCGCGAATCACCTCTTCAGGCGCCTCAAAACCAAATGTCGCGGTGTTTCCTATGTTCAGCTTTAAAATACGCTGACCTTCTTCTTCCATTCGAACTGCTTCTTGATGAATTTTGCCTCGTATGTCGTAACAGACATTGTCAAGCTTATGTGATTTTTGAAGTAATTTCATGTTACACCTGTAGTTATATATTTTGGTTTTGAGTGTTCTGATTGTACTACAAAACAGCTCCTTACTGTTAGCTCAGACAGTGCAAAATAGGTAAGATTCGATTATTAGTCAATAAGTTTTTTCTGCTTAACTAGGGACTGTAGAATTCTGAGAAATTTAGGATAACGCTACCACCTTTTTTTTCAAGGAACCTGATGATCAGCGTGTATTTTGTCTTGTGAATAATGTTTTTTTGCAAGGAGGGCAACCCTCTTTCTGAATTACGTTTGCTCTAGCTTTGTCTTTATCACTATAAGCTCGGACATGTAATGACGAGACGTTCCTGTTAATAGATATACATAAACTCCTGAAGTTCTTTTTACATCACCTTTTGTAAGAACATCAGTTACTTTTACCTGCAGGTCTTGTTTTGATGCCTTTTGAATATTTTGCAATAAGCGAAGCTACATGTAATTCGAGCTTTTGTTGCGCGATTGAGCTTTATTTTGAGCTGCAGAATTTTAACCTTTTTCTTTAAAAAGGCTGTTTTTCGTTTTCTGAAAGATTATTGAAGAGTTGAAATAGAGTATTAAGCTCTGTCATATCCTCAGCATAATTATTTCTATTAACCACTTAAATTATAAAAATAATGATTTATCAACAACAACTGATGATACGAACAGGCCTTTTATTATTGCAGACATGAAACTATCCTGCACAAAGAGAGTGGACAAATCAGCAGTCCGGACAACAAATGATTATTAAATATCCGCATGATCCAAGAATTGTTTTTTCAAAAAAATGATTTTTTTATAAAATAATTTGCCTGTTTTCTGTTAGCATATGATAATTAGCTATGGCTAATTTATGCGAAAGAGTGGAAATCGTACAGATATTCTCTGAAATTTTTACACTGACTAATGATGCTAAACGCATTGCCTTTTGCTTCAAAGATTTGACTATGCTATCTGCTGAATTTTGTATTAATTTTGAAAAAAATTTTTAAGGGTATTTTATGTTGAATTTCCTATCTCAGTTTTTTAATGAAAAAAAGTATTTTCTCTCAACTGTGACAGTTGCAAGTTATATTCCCGGCCGTATCAGAGGCTACAGCTCTCTAATCAGAGGGAATCACGCAAATGCAAAGGCTCTTGGAGAATATTTTTCTCAGTTTAAGGAACTAGATAGTTTTTCCATAAATGAAACCACAGGTTCTATTCTTATTGAATATGACGTTGAAAAATTAGCCTTAAACAGGGAATTACAGGAAATAGAGCAATGCCTTAAAGCGAAGGCGAGAAAATAGGGGAATTGAATGAATCTTACCGTTTTATCAGTTTTAATTGCTGTAGCGCAGCCTTTTATGCAGATGTTTTTTAACAATTATTCAAACAAGAAAATTGCAGAAAATACCAGATTAGCGATGTTTACCTGTATACACAGTATTGAAGGCAGAAGGCGCTACAGGAGCGCTCTTTTAAAAGATTCTTCCTTTTCAGAAGCATTAAAGTCAAAGTTAAATGAACTAAAACTGTTTGACAGTATTTCAATAAACAATGTTACAGGCTCAATCCTTCTATCATACAGATGTGGGGAGAAGGATGTTGATACAGTGATTGATCACATAAATTCACAGGCTCTTAAGGTTGCGCAGAGTAAATCAAAGCTAGCTAGCTGTGCTTTAGGCGCAGCCTCTGCTTACAGCGTAGGAGAGCAGGCTTCAGGAATGGGCAGAAATTCACTGATTGGTCAAACATTAAGGAATTATACTTTAAAGGCAAACAGCTGTATAAAAGCATCTACAAACGGTAAAGCTGATCTGCCAGTGATAGTCGGAGCATTATGCATTATATGGGGAGGGTACAAGGTTTTTACACAGAATCAGTATCCAAGTGGCCCATCACTTGTTTGGTGGGGATATAAGATCCTCGAAGGTGGTACCAAATAATGACACAGGTTTTTCACTATACAGCCAGACTCAATCAAGAGTACGGAGATAGAGGCAATGCTCTGTTAGAATACAGATTAAGAAGCGTTCGAGGTATTGTTTCTGCCTGTGTTCTTAAGGATAACACCCTAAGCGTATATGCTAAAGACAGACAGGCCTTGGTCAGGGCTCTGCTTGCTATGAAACTGCTTTGTGCAAAAGATGCGCTTGAAGTAAAGGCAAAAAAGGAAAAGGCTGACATTAAGGCCGTATCAGAGGAGCTTAAAAACTACAAGTTAAAGGCTCTTGTTTCTCTGTTTGGTTTTGGCTGTTTAGAGGCATTTAAGCGTTTTTCTCCAACGGCTTTTACCAATCTGTCTTTTTTGAGAACAGCTTTTGTTCTTTTAATTGCAAAGGACTTCTTTAAAGAAGGCTTGCTGGGACTTATAAAAAACAAGTCTCCAAATGCAGATACCCTAACTGCCACAGCAGTGCTTGCATCAGTACTTTCGGGAAAACCAGAGTCAAGTCTTTCTCTTCTGGTTCTGTCTAATTTTGCTGAAATGCTGACAATTGGTGCTGCTGAAAAAGCTCGTCAGCATATATCAACGCTTCTAGACATGAAAGAGAAATATGTATGGCATAGAAATGAAAAAGGTCATGTCTCAAAGGTTAGCATCGATGATGTAAAGGTTAACGATGAAGTGGTTGTTTTCGTAGGTGAGAAGATCTGCGTGGATGGAGAGATAATTGAGGGAGAGGCCTCAATTGATCAGTCTTCGCTGACAGGTGAATCAGTTCCTGCATTTAAGGGGGCCGGAGAGGATGTTTATGCTGGTACGGTTGTCCGCTCAGGTGAAATAACCATCAGAGTATCCAAGGTTGGAGATCAAACAAATCTGGCAAGAATCATCAACATGGTTGAGAATGCCCAGAATAGAAGAGCTCCAATTCAGAACTTCGCAGACAGAATGGCAAATGCTCTAGTTCCAATTTCTTTTCTCTCTGCAGCTGTTGTCTATGGCGTAACTCGTGATTTTCAGCGTGTTCTGAACATGTTCTTTATTGATTTTTCATGTGGTCTGAAACTGTCAACATCAACAGCTATATCTGCATCAATCAGCAAGGCTGCTCAAATTGGAGTGCTGGTTAAAGGAGGTAACTTCATCGAAACACTGGCTGATATTGATACTGTTATTCTGGATAAGACCGGAACCATTACAGATGGTCATCCGATTCTGATTGATACCATAAGGAATCAGAATGTTGATGAAAAAGAGCTGGTGTTACTGGCCGCTGCGGCAGAAAAATCATCATCTCACCCTTTGGCAGAGGCTGTAATCAATTATGCTCAGAATCAGGGCTGGAGTGTTCCGCAGGATGTCAAGACACAGACTGTTGTAGGCAGAGGTATCAGCGCCTGCGTCTCAGGTAATAATGAATTTGAGGGTGGGGAAATCCTCGTTGGCAGCAGAACTTTCATGAAAGAGAAGAATATTCTTGGAGTAAATGACATTGATTGTTCTGCATTTTCAAAGGAATGCAATATTATTTATGTTGCAAGAAATGGAGATCTTCTGGGCGCTCTTGTAATTACTGATCCGATTAGGAAGGACATCAAGAAGACAATAAACAGGATCCGCAGAATCGGGGTAGATGAGATAATCATGCTAACCGGAGATAATAAGGTTGCTGCTGAATATGTTGCTAGTAAACTTGATCTTGATGGTTACAAATCAGAGGTTCTGCCTCATGAGAAAGCAGAGTTTGTAGCAAGTAAGCAGAGCTATTCAAAAGTACTGATGGTTGGAGACGGCATCAATGATGCACCAGCCTTGGCATACTCTGACATAGGTGTAGCTCTGGGTGGAAAATCCACCGACATTGCCATGGAGTCTGCTGATATAACCATAACCTCGGATGAGCCTTTGAAGCTTGCAAAGGTTATGGAACTGTCAAAAGCTACAATGGGTCTTGTAAGACAGAATTTTGCTGCTACCATAGCTAT
The DNA here is from genome assembly GCA_051891035.1 of Succinivibrio sp. Lineage (GTDB taxonomy): Bacteria > Pseudomonadota > Gammaproteobacteria > Enterobacterales > Succinivibrionaceae > Succinivibrio. The sequence goes on from JBJFET010000025.1 coordinate 7,546, forward strand.
TAATTCTGCTGCAATGATGTTAGGTGCATTAGGTAAAATCAATCCTCTTATTGCGGCGACTATTCATAATGCAGCTACAATAGGAGTTGTAATCAATTCTGCAAGGATCCTGTTTGACAAGAAGTTTAATTACGAGAAGATTAAACGTAATCAGGATATGGATAATCTGTAGGTTTTATTAACGATATTGTATATTTATAGGAGAAATAAAATGTTATCAAACAAGACTGATTTCTTTATCGGCCTAGTAGCTGGTGCTGTGGCTGGAGCTGTAGGTTACAAGATGTTTCAGGATCATAAAGAGCAGATTTTAGGCTCATTTGATTCCCTTACCTCAAAGTTTACAAAGACTGAAGAGACAGCTTTGTCAGAGGAAGAACTGCAGGCTCAGAAAGAGCATCTTGAAGATTTAATCGCTGAGCAGAAAGCTTCTAAGAAAGCTTAATTACCGATATAAAGTGCAAGTGGTATTTGCAGATACAAAAAAGCTTCTAGAATGCAGTGACCACAGTAAATTGAACATAAACAGTTTACGCTAAGTTTAATGCTTTGGTCGTCAGACCAATCGAACAGGAAGCCCCCTCTTCTAAAGAGGGGGAGAATGTCAGCTCTGAACTTCTATCTTTACAAGGTGTTCGCTCAGCAATTCATCTGACGAATTAAAATCATATTCCTGACCATAGTCTCATTTTTTTTGTATTCGTTCTCTGTTAAGAGTTGCAGATCCTGTATTTGCTTGTGCAAGTCTGATTCTGTCTTCTGTTGTTTCTTCTTTGCCATAACTGCTTATTAACACAGAGACTTTATATCCCTTTTTGATATAAGCTTTTATCCATAAGGACAGCATTGCATAACCTGGATGAGTAAGCATAATGTACTTGCCTTTGTGATTTATCACCTAGTAGTAAAACTCTTTTGATAGCTGCTTCTTTGAAATTCATTTGAATAATTGTTGTTATTGTTCTTTTTAACAGTGCTAATGCCATAAATATCAATTAGTTTTAAAAGATATTGAATATTAGGCCAGGACAGATTGTAAAGTTTAGCAATATATCTTTGAGTAAATTCTCTTCTATCCAAAGCCTATAAATCTCTAGTTTATCTTCATATGCTGTTTTCATAAATACAAACCCCAGTAGGTTTGTTCAACTTACTGGGGCTTGGCAGAAATAGAATCTTTTTTCTTATCCATCTATATACTATTTAAGGTAGAAAATGCAGCCAAGTGGTTTTATCTTGCTGATGATATACACAGTAGCAAATGAAACAAGCAGTGTTACTGCATATAGTGTGAGAATGTATACACTAGGGTTGTATTCCTGCTGATAATGCATGAAACTCTTAAAGAGGAGCTCCATATAGAAGACATGGATAATAAATATGCCAAATGTAAAATCAGCACTCATTCTGAGAATATTATGTTCAGTCGTATAGGTCCTGTCTTTTAGGATATATGCCACAAGAGAGAATATGGCGCAGCCGTATACAAGAGCAGGAAGAGATGGCTCCTGATAGACAAAGTCACGGATCATAGGATAATCGTCAATATAAAACTGTACACATAGAATTGACAGCACCAGTGACAAGGCTCCTGCTGCCAGTAATAAAAGAAGTTTTAATCCACTAAGTCTGTATACGGACAGATACCATCCAAGCAGAAGATATCCGGTAAAACCTGTTGCACTTTTAAGATGGAATTTTGCAAGAAAAGCTGTTAGAGACTGTGATTTTCCTACAGTCAGAACATTAAGTGAATCTGCAGTGAAATGATAGAGAAGACAGGCTACGATCATCCATCTTACGTATTTTACGTTTTCCTTTTTTACGATCAGTCTGAGCACAGGAATGACAAGATACAGACCAAGGATCATGTACATATACCACAGGTGCGGACAGTCAGAGTCTTTAAACAAGAGAATATAATCAAGGATTTCTGATAGATTGCCATTCTTTCCCTCAAAAGCAGGAAGTACAAAGGCAAAATACAGGGCAAAAAACACTGTCCACCCACATGTGAGCAACAGCATTTTCAGATAGCTTTTTCTGAAAAACACAGAAGGAGTGAATCGATGCTCCTCATTTAGAAGCAGAGCTCCTGAAAGCATTACAAAAAGAGGAACACCAACTCAGCCTATACCGTTTAGTATGTTCCCCTGAATAAATTCGGCACTGACAGTATCCGGATAGTAGATAACCACATATGCTGAAGCGTGCACCATAACTATCTGTAAAAGTGCGATAACTCGTAGGACATCAAACGAAAGGATCTTCTGCATAATAATATCTACGACAATTCATTCTCTCATGAAGTATAAAAGATACCAATGCGACTGTTTGCTGTCGTCAGTCAATAAGTCTTATTATTCGCAAAAAACTATTTTTTTCTGTTTGGATTATCAGGAAACCAGCCTTTCTTTACTCTCTGTCTCTGTTCAAAAAGCTCATGAACAGTCCACAGACAGGTGGCTCCTGTTACGGCTAGTACAGATGAGATAATGACATTGGCAATTACAGTTGAAAACGCAATCTGGATAATTCCTGCTAGGGCAAAAATCCACCAGGGTCTAGTTCCAAAATAGTACTCCGTTTTGATGACTATAGGATGAAAGATCCCTATAATCAGGAAGGTCAGTACCGCAATTACAATTCCAGAAAAAAACAAGGTTATTCTCCAATCTCAATTATTTCATCAAAAAGATCGTCAAGATCTGTTTCATGACTGATAGCAATCACACCCTTTCTTGAATCAAGAATTCGTTTCATAACCTTAGCTCTGACGGCCTTATCGATACCTGATGTAGGCTCATCAAGCAGCAGAAATTCACGCTGATAGAGCAGAGCTCTTGCCACACTAAGACGTCTTGCCTGACCTCCTGAGATTTCCAGTCCGTACGTTCCGATCCAGGTATCAAGGCCTTCTTCTCCTAATGAAAGAGACTCAAGCTGCACAGTTTCAAGAAGACTTAAAATTTCGTCATCCTCAGCATCCTTCTTTACTGATGTGAAAATCTCACGAAGCGTACCTGTGAGCATGCAGTTATTCTGCAGACAGCATGAAAAATGCTCTCTGACTGAAGCAGGACTATAGAGATCTATGCTACGACCGTTTAGCATAATCTGACCGCAACAGGGTCTTTCAAGCATGGTTATCAGTTTGAACAGAGTGGTTTTCCCGCAGCCACAGGGCCCTTTTAGCAGGTAGTTTTTATCCGATGAGAATAACAGGCTGATACCTTCGAATATCACTCTCTTATTGTATGAAAAGCTGACATTATCAACTCTTATCTGCGTAAGCCTTTCTGAAAAACTGAGCAGTTCCACAGAGCCTTTGACAGACTGATTCTCGTTTTTTGAAATCACCTTGCAGATTCGGTCTAATGACTGACTGCTGTGGCTGATGACCAAAAAAGCATCAGACAGAGGCATAATCACTTCAGAAATACAGATAAATACGAAGAGCATCATCATAAAGACAGGGGCAGAGCAGTACCTGTCAGTAAGACTGTCAGCGCCTGCAATGACAGCTGCAATAACTCCTATCTGCAGTACCAGAGTCTGCACAGCCTGAATGAAGGATATCTGAAAGTGCGTTTTTATAATCAGGTTAAGACGTTTTTCTGAGCAGGAAATAAAATCTGAAAGTACTCGTGCATACTCTCTGCATGCCTTAAGATTTAACATATTTATAAGCAGTTCAACACTCTGGTTTAGCAGGTGTTTTTCTGTTAAGTCCTCAGTACTGAATCTTTCTTTAGCAAGGACAGATACATATATGGGCAGTACAAAGCACAAAATCACAGAGACAAGAACAGGCAGGGCAGCAGTTTTCAAATAGACCGCAATTACACTTACAGCAGCAAAAGATATCACAAAGGCAGTAAGTACAGGGAGAAGTCCTCTTACATAAAGCTGTTCAGCACTGGCACAGTCCCTTTGCATGCAAAAGCGCATGCTTCTGCCTGACAGGTATTCCTGAGATGAGCTGTCAAGCTTTAGTGATACCCTGAAGATCAGAGTACGCAGCTTGGTTATGATCCTGAATGTGGTCGCATGATTGCTCAGTCTGTCTGCATAGCGTAAGAGTGTTCGTGAAATGGCAAACAGTCTTATGGCAGCAGAAGATATAAACAGATTTACAAAGGTACCACTGATGGCAGCAATTCCCATGGCTGTCAGAAAAGATGCGGCAGTTGCCATCAGAGAGATTGAGCATACGGCGCACATAATAGAGCAGACAACACCCAATGCTACAGCCTTTTTCTCATCTTTTAGGCAGAAAGTGTAAAAATCACAAGCTCTCAACTGCGCCTCCTGGTACAACACTCAGATCTGCGCCCTCATCAAACATACTGCTGTGTGTGGCAACTATGATGGTATGGGATTTTTTTAAACTGATGATGATGTCTGCCACAATACGGGCCATTTTTTCACTAAGTCCTGCCGTAGGTTCATCAAGTAGGTAGATCCTTCTGTCCTGAACTAAAGTTCTGACAAGTGACAGAAGCCTCTTCTCACCCCCTGAAAAGCAGTCTTTTTCAGGATCATAAACGTAATCAAGCCCTCCTGGCAGTCTGTTGATGATCTTGTTCATTCCTGTACGTTCAAGAAGATTTAAAAGTTCGCTCATTCTATCTTCAGACTGCAGGAGCAGGTTGTTTCTGATGGAGGTTCTGAAAAATTCAGGAAACTGAGGCATCAGTGCAACTGATTCAAAAATATCATGTTCGCAGAGTGACTCAATGCTGCGCGAGCCTATAAGTACACTTCCCTCTTTAATGCTACACCATCTGCAAAGGGTGTACAGGACAGAGGTTTTGCCTGAAGCAGAAGGTGCTTTTAGCAGTGTAAGCGAGTTTTCTTTTGCCAAAAAGCTCAGATCCTCATATGCAGTCTGCCCGTTAGGGTAGACTGCTGTTACATTACTGAATTTGATGCTGCCTGATAATTTTGTACTGTGAGAGCTGTTATTCTTATAATTATCTGAGCTGTCATCTCCGTAAAGCAGAGGCTCAATCTCATCAGTAACACCAAGAGCCTTCTGTTTTATATGAAATCCTGCTCCAAGTGATCTTAGAGGTGCAAACAGTTCAGGACATAAAAACAGAATAAGCAGAGCCTTATCGTAGCCAAAGCCATTGTCATAGACATCAAAGCCAAGCGTGATCCCGCACAGAGCAATAGAGCAGGTTGCGACAAATTCAAGAGCAAGTACTGATATAAATGCAATTTTTAAAATCTGCATCGTTTTGGATGCAAAGTGGATCTGGGCTTTTTTCAGTCTTCTGTGTTCTGCATTTTCCAGGTTGAACAGATGAATAAAGGCAAGGTTTGACAGAACCTCGCTGAACTTTAATGACAGTCTTGACATGCTCACAAACTGTCGTCTTGCCACTTTCCTTGTGGCAGTTCCTGTCAGGATCATAAAAAAAGGAAGCAGCGGTATGAGAACAGGAATTATCAGAGCGTACTTTATGCTTACAGTTGCAATAAGCATGAGCATCATCACACTATAGAAGGAAGCAAGTCTTAATCTTGTCAGGTACTGAGTGAAATAGGGAACAATATCTGAAGTAGCATCAGTCAGAACAGAGGGTCTTAACCTGTGATGATCGCTGTAGGCCGGAGTTACTGCACATAGTCTTGATGATATTTTCTGAGTAATCTCATATGAGATCCTTTTTTCAAGTTTTACCCCTGTAATACTCTGGGCAATATCGAGGATAAATCTCAATATGGCTGATACAAAAGCGCCAGAAAGCAGGTACAGACTGCCAGTGTCAGCAGCCATCACAAGAGGGTAGAGCGCTTTGACGATATAGCTGTAGAAGAAAAATACAGCTATGGCCTGCAGGATAAAAAGACAGGACAGAATCCATAAATAAGGACTGGCTGTCTTTTTTAACCTGCCAAGAAACAATGATGACTTTTTGTCTAAAACAATTCCCATTTCTCAACTATCCAGGCGATAAACACTGAACAGAATATGGCGGTTACCATAAAGACAATCCACAGAAGATACATCATGGCTATTTTTCCTCCTGTTCATGTTTCCACATTTTTACATATGCCCACACCGTATAGCTTAAGAACACAGGAACAAAGATTATCGCAGCAATCAGCATGGCGTTTAATGTGTATTCAGATGAGGTGGCATCGTATACGCAAAGAGATGACTCTGGTGATACAGAGGATGGCATGATAAACGGAAACAGAGCAACTGCAGGGGTTGCAATGGTACAGGCAACAGAGCATGATGTTGCGATGATGCCCTTTGCAAACTGTCCTTTTTTAAACAGGATGGCCGCAAGGATCATTGACAGTCCTGCAACTGCCGGCACGGCAGTGGTAACAGGATAATCTGCATAGTTTGCAAACAGTCCATGTTCTGTAAGAACAACAGTCTTTGAGGTGACACTATGGTACAGATCAATTCCCCCGGCTGATGTAATCTCATAGCCATTGAGAAAATAGGCATAAATTCCGGCAATACAGTAAAGAATCACTGTCAGCGGCGCTATGATGACACCTGCCTTCTGTGCTTTTTCTCTGACTGTCTCATCCCCTCTAAGACCCAGCCACATCAGTGCATGGCAAATCAGCATACACAGACTGATAACCCCGCACAAAAGTGCAAAAGGACTTAAAAGAGGCAGCAGAGTTCCAAACTTAGAGCTCTGATAATGCCAGACAAGATCATTGTCAGCATAAAAAGGAAGACCTAGTAGCAGATTGCCAAAAGCCACGCCAAAGATAACCAGAGGTACAGCAGAGCCTGCTGCCAGGGCTATATCCCATCTTTTGTGCCAGGAGGGTGAATCAATCTGATTTCTGTAGTCAAAGGCAAGTGGTCTTAGCCAGATTGCCATGAGTACGATAATCATGGCCCAGTACAGACCTGAAAATGAGGCTGCATACACATCAGGCCAGGCAGCAAAAATTGCACCTCCGGCCGTTATCAGCCAGACCTGATTTCCTTCCCAGTGCGGAGCTATGGTCTTGAGTATGTATCTGCGCTGATCTGATGTTTTTCCAAAGATCAATGACAGGAATGATACAGCCATATCCATGCCGCCTGTAAGGGCAAAACCAATGAGCAGGACTCCAACCAGGCACCACCAGATAATTTTTAACGTTTCATAATCAAACAGCATTTCCTATACTCCTGAAGGTCCTTTTTTCACAGCTCTTATCATCATTTTTAGCTCAATGAAAAGAAATACTGTATATACGGATACAAACAGTGGAACCGAGATTAAAAGATCAGTAGCACTTAGCGTTGAAGTTGCCAGGTATGTAGGGAGAATACCCTGTATAGCCCATGGCTGTCTGCCCATTTCCGCCAGGATCCAGCCAAATTCACAGGCAAGAAAAGGAACAGGAATGGCTAATATCAGACACTTTAATATAACTGTACGTTTTACAAGATCCTTTCTGTACCAGAGGAAGAATACAACTGAACCATACACTAAAGCAGTGATCCCCATCAGCAGCATCATGGCTCTAAAAGAGATAAAGCAGATCCAGACTGAAGGTACCGATGCTCTTGCTGCTTTGTCGATTTCAGCCTCTGTAGGACTGAACGGATCGCTAGCATGCTCTATCATAAGCATTCCATAGCCAAGATCATTCTTGTATTCATTAAAGAGCCTTAGCGCACCCGATGCCACTTCCTCGTTAGAATCTGTGTTACGAAGAATTTTCAGTGCATGATAGGCTGTAATACCTCTTTTTATCTTTTCTCTGTTTTGTGCAATCAGATCTTTAAGACCCAAAACCTGAGTGTCAGTAGAGTGCGTTGCAATCAGTCCAAGCAGGGCAGGGATCTGAACTGCAAAATCATTCCTCATTTCCTTTTCGTTTGGAAGTGCGATAACAGACCATGCGGCAGGAGCGCTCTGAGTTTCATATTCTGCTTCCATTGCAGCAAGCTTCTCTGGCTGATGTTTGGTAACCTCAATTGCGCTCAGATCACCACTTAGAGCAGAGAAGGCAAGAGAAAAAATACCAAAGGAGGCAGCAACGGTCATTGATCTTTTGGCAAAGACAGTTTCCTTACCCTTGAGCATGAGATAGGCTGATACTCCAATGACAAATACAGATGCGGTGATATATCCTGCGCTTACTGTATGCAGAAATTTTGCCTGAGCTACAGGAGAGAAAACCAGACCGAAAAAGTCGGTCATTTCCATGCGCATTCTTTCAGGAGAAAATACTGAGAATTCAGGATACTGCATGTAGCTGTTGGCAATAAGGATCCACATTGCAGAGATATTCGAACCTAAAGCTGTCAGGAAGGTTACCAGCAGATGAGTCTTTTTGGAAAAGCGATTCCAGGTGGTAAACATCAGTCCGATGAAGGTAGACTCAAGGAAAAAGGCCATCAGTCCTTCAAGGGCCAGAGGCGCTCCAAAGATATCACCTACATAGTGGGAATAGTTTGACCAGTTGGTGCCAAACTCAAATTCCATGGTTATACCGGTGGCAACTCCAATTGCAAAGTTGATTGCAAACAGCCTTCCCCAGAATCTGCACATGCTTCTGTATAGAGTATCTCCTCTTAGAACATACGTCAGCTCCATGATGAATATAATCCATGAAAGGCCGAGAGTCAGGGGAACAAAGATAAAGTGATACAGAGAGGTTATAGCAAACTGCCACCTGCTAAGTTCAATCATTAAAGCATCCATCATAACCTTCTTTTTAGTTGACTGATGATTTAATTATAGAAACTAGATTGAAGCAGATCTAAATAAAGGTGTTCAAATTATAATAAAAATCACAGCACAGAAAGTGTTATTCATGAAATCAGACATCCTAAACACACAAAGTAGGGGAACTTAATCTTTGTAAAAACAAAAAAAGCTATCTTTCTGGGTGGATAGCTTTTTTGATATTTCATGAAATCTTTTGAGTATCTAATGCATTTCTTTATGTAATTTAAGCTGTTTTCATTAGTCATATTGTTTATTCCTCATAATAGTGCTTAAGCGTTTTTCTGTGTTTTTCTTCACCTTTTTTCATGGCTTTCTTCCTGTCCTTGAAGGCGGTCGCATGATTGAATAAAAGCGAATACTCCTGCACAAAATTTCTGTGCTTCTGTTTCATGTAAGTTTCCTTTGTTAAAGAGCAAAGAGATCATCAGCCTTGTACGATCTCCACCTGATTATACATAAAAAAAGAGTACGCCTGCTAAAAAGAAGCCTTGCCTCCAAGAATAAAATAGCGACCAGGCTCTTCAAGGTAAACTGATGTACGATATTTTTTATCGAATATGTTGCCGGCAAGTCCGAATAGTTTAAAGGAGAAGTCCTGAGAAAAGCATATATCTGTTCCTACAGAAAGATTGAATGTCGCATATCCGGCAATCCTTGTGTCATCCTTGATAAGGCTGTTCTGCCCAAGATCAGGATCTTCAGTAAAGCCTCCTGAGTATATTGCATATAGATCAGCATAGTAACTGCCAGAAGAGTGTCGGTCATCAAATCTCACTCCTGCACTTCCGAACAATTCGGGGGTACCGCTATCATAGGAGGAGATATTTTCATGGGTAAGTTTTCTGCGCATGGCAGTAAGGTTCAGATAAGGGGTAAATCTGTCTGCATGATAAGAAAGTTTCATCTCAAGGCCAAAGCTCTGGGCTTTTGATACATTGCGGTAGCGGTACTTTTCTGGCAGTATGCTGTAACGGCTGATATCAATGTAGTTTTTACTTGCTGTGTAGAATACATCCGCATCTGCAGTCAGGCTGTCACCGTCAAAACGCACTCCTAGCTCATAGTTTTTGGATGTCTCAGGTTTTAATGATGTGTTTGGCTCTATGGTTCTTCCACTGTAGGATGTCATAAAAAGCTGACTTGGACCTGGTACCTTAAATCCTTCTGAATAACTGCCTCTTAAAACGGTTCTGTAATCAAGTTTGTAGAGAATACCTGCACTCTGAACAGTTCTTACACTGTTTTTTCTATTGTGCTGAGCATCAGTTTCTGCATAAGGTCTGTTTTTAAAGAAAGTTTTTGACTGGATATTTCCGCTTTTTGAGGTGAAATGATTCCATCTGACTCCGTACTCGATGTTAATTCTTTCATATGGAAAGAGGGTAAAAAGTGAGAAGATGGCATGACTGTCAAGACGTGAGTCCCTGTTCTCTGATATGGAATAAAGAGGAGCTCTGCCACGCCTTGCAAGAGGATTTGATGTCATGTCAGACTGCGTCAGACCATCACAGATTTCTTGTCTGACATCATAGCCTGCGTTTATGTTAATCACTCGTGAAGGCTCAAACTTTCCGCTTATATTTGCACCTCTTGCTTTCTCTTTATTGTTTACACTCACGTTCGTACTGTAATTTGAAGGGCCTGTATTCTGTATAAACTCCTTTTTCTCATATCCAGTGTAGAACACGCTCTTAAACTCGCTTACAGCACTGTTCAGATTGTAGGATTCTGTAAAGATGGATGCTTTTTTGTAGCTCCAACTGGGAATATGCATCTTAAAGTCGGCATAGTCTGAATCAGTAGTTGTAGTTGCTGTTCTGGCGTTGATGTCAAAAAAGTCCAGTACAGTTCCTATTTTCAGTCTGTCAGTGAGCTGATACATGAATTTACCGTCAGCACCGCTCTGATAGTATGAAGTGTTGTCCAGCCGGTTTCTGTCACTAAGATAGCGATCTCCCATATCAGTGTGCATAAAGGAGGTCACATAGCCGAATCTGTCTATGGTGCCAGATGCGTTGAGAGATTCTGTAAATCCATTGCCCTGAGAATTAAAGGAAACTGCTGTATCTGCAGCAAATTTTTTTTCGTCAGGATCTGAACTTACAGTATTTATGATGCCTGACTGTGCGTCTGATCCGTACAGAACTGAGGCAGCTCCTCGTATAATCTCTATCCTCTTTACAAATTCAGGATTATACAGAAAAGGCATTCCCTGACGGCTTTTCTGATCACTCATTTTGATACCGTCTGTAAGAAGTACAGTTCTAGATGGCTGTTCGCCTCTGATTGATACTGTATAAATGCCAGGAGTTCCATCTGTCTGAACAGTAATGCCTGGCTGTTTTTTCAGCATCAGAGGAATCTTATCTTCACCAGATTCTTCAATTTCCTTTCTCTGTACAACATCAACTGTATTGGTTGTCTTTAAAATTGACTGAACAGAACGGTTGGCGCTTACTTCAATATTTATAAGAAGATATTTTTCATTGTCCTCAGAAGCAAATGATGCCGTGCTAAGAAGCAGCGCAAATAAAGCAGTTTTTTTCATGAGTTCCCGTTAGCTTGACTGATACAGTTCGATTCTAGCATGAAGATGTTTTTAACTTTATGATCTTCAAAACAAAAACAGAGTGCTATTTATTTCTGACAAATCAGAAACTCCTTTGCATTTTATGCAGAATTTTATCTGGATGTTGCTCTATATCCATAAATCATCAAAGCCGAGATCTGACGTATGTATCTGATGTGATCCAATTTGGAGCTATTTTCATAAATGTGTTTTATATCACTTATCTGCTGAAATTATTTCCTATTCTTAATGTATACGACTATAAAAAAACAGCGAATCTGGAGTTTCTATGTTGCTAAATGATCTGAAAGTAAAAACGAAGATGTTCATGTCATTTGCCACTCTGATTGTCTTTATTGTGATGATCACAGTAGTTGCAATGAATGTTATGTTCTCAACAAACGGCGTTATCAAAGATGTTCATTACCTGCTTGGCATAAGTTATTCAAAGGTAGATAAGGTTTATGAGACCATGTCATACGTGGACGGACTTAACTTTCATATGTCAGATCAGCCTAAACTTTTGACAGATCAGAGAGTTGATGAGATAAAAAAAGGTGAGGCCGAACTCAAGAAATATGCGATGTCCCTTAATCGCAATCTCTATCCTGTTGAAGTTGAAAAAATCCAGAAATCTGTTGAGCAGTATATTGCAAATACTTCAAGTTATATTGATAAGGTAAAAACTGGCGATCCTAGAACAGCAACAGAAGCTTATCATCAGTATCTTTCAGATGTGTTTGATGAGATAGAAAGTACCTGCTACCACTTTGAAAAGAAACTTATCACCGACGCTACCAACAGAGTGTTCTCAATTTCCAGTCAGACCCCTATTTTTGTATCTCTTGGTACCTCAATTCTGGCAATTATTGTGGCTATGTATCTTGCCATGAAGATTTCTCATGTAATAGTAACTTCTCTCATGTACTGCGTAAAACAAGCAAACAATATTTCAAAGGGTGATCTGAGCCAGAAGATTAACTCAAAATCAAGCGACGAGTTTGGTCTGCTTACAGGTGCCCTTGAGCGTATGCGACTTGAATGGCTTGATATTGCAAAAACAATTAAGAAGACAGTGGTTGATGTTGAGAATAACGTCAATGAAATTGACGATGCTACACAGGCTATCAACACAAGCGCAGATGACTGTCAGTCAAAGTCTCTGACTGTTGCAGCAGCTTCCAATCAGATGGTTTCAACTACAAGTGATATCGCCAAAAACTGTGAGAATGCTGTATCTTCAGCACGACAGGCCAATGATACCACCAATGATGGTGTAACCCAGGTTGAAAAGACCATTGAGGGAATTCAGCTGCAGCTTGGCAAGACCAAGGAGGACGCATCTCTGATTCAGACACTGGTAGAGCAGTCTCAAAAGATCGGCACCATTGTGCAGACTATTTCTGATATTGCCAATCAGACCAATCTGCTTGCCTTAAACGCCGCCATTGAGGCTGCAAGAGCAGGCGAGGCCGGTAAGGGATTTGCAGTGGTAGCCGATGAGGTAAGAGCTTTAGCTTCAAGAACCTCATCGTCAACATCTGAAATCACCAAAATGGTAAATCAGATTCAGAATGATGCAAATACAGCAAATGATTCAATGATGCAGAGCCTTGGCAATATGAATTCACTGTCAGAACAGGCCTCTTCTGTTCATGATCTCCTGCAGAATATTATTGAGCAGGTAGGTGGTGTAACCTCTCAGATCACACAGATATCAACAGCTGCTGAAGAGCAGACTACAGCTACAGCAGAGATTTCAAGCAATATGCAGAGTATTACCGATATTGCACAATCATTCTCTGCTCAGGTAAATCAGGCTCATGCTGATGTTAAACAGAGTGTCCGTCAGCTTGACGATCTGATGGTTCACATTGAAAAGATTAAAGTGGAGTAACCAAATTTATCATCTGACAGTCACTGATTATGTCTTCTGCCTATACTAACAGTGACAACTTTTGTTGCCACTGTTTAACTGAGGAAAGAAAATGACGATAAAATTCTACCGCTGTGATGTGTGCGGAAACATAATCACAAAACTTAAGGATTCGGGTGTAATTCCAGTCTGTTGCAATGCTCCTGTTCGTGAGCTTGTGGCCGGATCGGTTGATGCTTCAGCTGAAAAACATGTTCCTGATGTAAAGGTAAATTCTACCTGCGTAAATGTCACCATAGGAGAGGTTCCCCATCCTATGATTGATACTCACTACATTGAGTGGATTGCCCTTGAGAGTGTGCAGGGAGTGCAGATTAAATATCTGAATGCTGATTTTGAGCAGGCCAGCGCGCTCTTTGAACTGTCTGACGGTGATACGGCAATCTGTGTATATGCCTACTGCAACCTACATGGTCTATGGAAAAAAGATCTGATTTAGAAGAGTAATGGTAGCCGTAAGGCTACCATCGTATTTCTTCTGTCTGCCAGAATTATTTCTGCTCTGAATTGGCATAGCAGCCTAAAACCTTTAGTGAGGTTGTGTAAGGCTTTATATCTTCAAGAATATCCTGCATTGCTGATGAATCTAGATTTGCTTCAACATCGGCAAAGAAAATCTCTTCCCAGGTGTCTCTGGTTGATTCAATCTTTGGTCTTGAAATGAGCTTGGTGACATTGATATTTCTCTTTGAGAATTCAGAGAGTACGCTTATCAGTGAACCTGGCTGATACTTCTGAACACTGAAGGTTATTGATGTTTTTGCCTTGATGCTCTCTGGTACACTGATAGGTATCATTGAAACAGCTATAAAACGTGTAAAGTTGTGAACATTGTTGGCAATATTGTCTGCAATAGGCATCAGATTATAGAATGATGCTGCCATATGACTTGCAATTGCCACATGAGAAGGATCATTAAGCTCTGATACTATCTGCATCGCTTCAGTTGTTGCTTTTGTGGTGTGAATGGCTGCATTTGGAAGCATCTGCTTTAACCAGACCGAGCATTGTGCCAGAGGCTGTGGATGTGAATACACGTCTGTGATCTTTTCAAGATCTATCTTCTGAGTACCAAGCACCGCATGATCTATTGGAACGAAGATCTCTCCTACAATGGAGGCCTTGGTTGTCTGTATCACATCAAGAACATCATTGATTGATCCTGAGCTTGAATTCTCAACAGGCAGGATACCGTATTCGCACTTGCCTGACTCAACTAGTGAGGCGATCTCAGTAAATGATGAGCAGCCTGTAGCTTCTACTTTTCCTGTATATCCCTCAAGATACTTGCATGTGGCAACATGTGAGTAGCTGCCCACTGTGCCAAGGTAGGATACGCTTGTGTCTCTGTCAATTGATGATTCATTGGCTTTTGCTATGATCTGATGCTGTTCAACGGCACAGGTATGTCTGATAATAGTTTTAAACACATCAGAAATATATGAAGGAGGCAGAGAATAATCTTTAGCCTTTGCTCTTAAGGTCTGTAGCTTTGAATGCTCTCTTACAGGATCAGTGATACTCTGATTGTGTGCGAGTTTGTACATTGCAATATCATTTGCAACTCTCATTCTCTCCTGTAGGAGCTGAAGAATACTGTTATCAATCCTGTCTATTTCATTTCTACACTGCAGTAAGTCTTTCATTTTTCTACTCATAAACTTATTGTCTTAATAATTTATAGCTTGAGTATATCACATCATGACTGATGTCTTGTCAGAGTTGAGATTATCACCATAAAAGAAGGTTATTCTCAGATCTGTCTATACCTTCTGATATGACTTTTGCCACTGTTATGATAGCAGAAGGCCGGATCAGCATTACTGCAGTCCGGCCTTCCTCTTAGTGTTTATCTAAGTAAGTTTCAGATTAGTCTCTGTTGAGCCTGCTTAGTAACTTTAGGATCTCAATGTATAACCAGCAGATGGTTACGAGTAATGAGAATGCATTATAGTACTCAAAGTGCTTAGGAAGTCCCTGATCAACACACTCTTGAATATTCTGGAAGTCAAGGATCAGGCTGAAGGCTGCAACTGCGCATACAATCAGTGAAATTCCCACTGAAACAACACCAGTTGTAGGGATCAGGTGTACACCAAACAGAGAGAAGATCATGTTTGCAATGTACAGCACAAAGATTGCAGAAATAGCACCAGTGATAATTGAACGGAAACGCTGTGTTGGAACAATTATCTTGTATTTCCATAAGGCAAGCATGGTCATCACTACGCAGAATGTTGACATTACTGCTGTTGATACGATTCCTGGGTACTGGAACTCAAGTGTACCAGAAATAGAACCTAGTGCAGAACCTTCTAGTACTGCATAGATTGGTGCTGTAACAGGTGCTGCATTTGGCTTGAAGATTGTAATGAAAGCCACAACTACAGCAAGGAGCAGAGAGCCGTACATTAACAGTGTTGGTACGGACATGCTTGAATTGATTCTGTCTATTGTATAATCCATTGAGAAGCTGCCAATCAGTAAGGCCAATGCTACTAAAAGGATTGATTTTGTTGTGGTGCCTGAAATGGTTGCACATTCCTGAGTGCCGCCAAAATTGAATGAGTCAGCTGTTTGTCTGATAACAGCAGATGCTGGATTTGAAATCATCTTGTTGTAAGCTCCTTTAAAATCCTTCAGTATTCTGAAAGATCTTTCAATTAAAAAATTATCTTGTACCATTATATATTAACATAAGATTATTATTAAAAAATTAGCTATAGACAGTAAACGTTATTTGTGCACTGTTAAGAACTGATCATTCAGAGGAAGAATATGGCAGTCTGGAAAGATATTATCGGACCTCTTAAAAATACCCAAGAGTTCAAAAAAGTTACAGAATTTGTTAAAAACAGAAGAGCTCAGGGAATTACGGTTCTGCCTGACAAGAAAGATGTGTTCAACGCCTTTGCCTATACACCGTTTGACAAACTGAAGGTGGTAATAATTGGTCAGGATCCTTATCAGACTCCAGGATTTGCCATGGGTCTTAGCTTTTCTGTAAGAACTGGTGTCAGCATCCCAAAGTCACTGCAGAATATTTATAAGGAACTTGAGACTGATATTCCCGGTTTCCAGATTCCTTTGCACGGTAATCTTATTCCATGGGCAAGGCAGGGAGTGCTCCTTTTGAATTCTGTTCTGACCGTTGATGCGGGAGTCTCAAATTCTCATCAGGATCAGGGATGGGAGTTTTTTACTGACAAGGTTATAGATGCCATCAGTGAAAAGTGCGAGAACGTAGTTTTTATGCTGTGGGGCAGCTATGCTCAGTTAAAGGGTAGCAGAATTGATAATAGCAGACATCTTGTATTAAAGGCTGCGCATCCAAGCCCTCTTTCAGCATATAAGGGATTTTTCGGATGCCATCATTTTTCTCTTGCAAATTCGTATCTTGAAGAACACAAAAAGAAGCCTATTGACTGGCGTCTTCCCCTGGTGCTTCAAGGTGATGAAGAGCTTTAAAAAGCGTTTTTTAGTGAAATACCGATTTTTCTGTAGACTTGTATAATTTTCAGAAATTGAATAAAGAAATTGTGATGTAAATAAAATGTAATCGTTTACAAATACTACAATATTTAATATAAATAAAGGGGATTTAAAAAATAACTTAAAAATTGTGATGAGCTTCAAAATTTTTGTAGAATAATTTTGCTAACATCTCAATGCTATGTAGATTAGATGGTTTTCATTCCCCAAAATGAACCATTCAAGATGATAGCTTTCATAAAGGTGAATTGACAGCTGAGTGCACTTATTTTTTTCGCACTCAGCCTTATTTTGCCAGCCTTGCCTTCTTATCCATGTCTTTGGCAGTCAGCGTTCAAGCAGAGTTTTTATTTTTTCAACTACGTTGAAGATTCCATTCTTGCGGTATAGCTTTGCGCAGTTTCTGATGTATGTATCCCTGTTCTTATCAAGAAGTTCGATAGCATGCAAGATCTTCTGACAGTCATTAAGCTCCTCTAGCTTTAAAGTCTGTCCAAGAGAGTATTCATTTATGAAATCAGCTACACCTTTCTGATTGTCGGCAATCTCGACCACGCATGTAGGAATGGAGGCGATGTTTCTTTCATTCTGCATGCCTCCGGCAGCGCCTATGGCATAGTCTATTCTTCCAAAAAGATGAGGCATATCATCGCAGTGTCTTAGGATCTGAATGTTATTTATGCCATCTAGAAGCTCTTTTATTTTTTCATGATCAGGATTAGACAGCCCTGAAATGAATAAGAAACTGTATTTTTCATACAGCTTTCCTGACAGTACAGACTGTGCTGTGGCAAGGCAGGCATGAGCCGGATCTGAACCACCGAAATTGACAAGGATCCTTATTCTGCCGTCTGCTGATTGTTGCTTTTTAACAGATGAGAATTCTGGCTTTACATAGTTGTAGTCAGAGCCTACACACAAGATACACTCATTAGGAACAAGATCTCTGTATTCATCAGCGCTTCTTAATACCCAGGCATCAAAAAGCATGTGGCAGATATGTTTTCTGTTTACAAGATCGTCAATTACCACGACTTTTGTGAAAGGGTAGATGAGTTTTTCAAAATCCTCATCAAGAAAGTAATGATCAACTATCACGAGATCCGGTTTGTGTGAACGGATAGCAGCTGCAATTTCCCTATAGTCTGAATAGATTGAGACTGAGTCAAATTCACTGCACAGTGGCAGCAACCTATCAGACACAGAATCTGACAGCAGGGTAAAAGAGCACTCATCAAGTTCTCTTAATATGCTCTTAACTCTCATCAGATGTCCTGTGCCAATCTTTTCATCAGCTTTAAGGACAGCAGCAATAGAATATGACTTGTTATTCAAGGTTTAGCTCATTTACTGATCTGTACAGCGCGCAGGCATAATCCCAGTCATCAGGGGTATCAATATCAATCACCCTGTGACGTGGCATAACATATCCTGTTGATCCCCAATGCTCCGCTGAATCAAAGCACTTTGCTCTGTAAAAATAGAACAGACCGCAATCCTGATAGCATTTTTCCAGATCCTGTGATCTGCTCATTGCAAATTGAGGTTCTCTGTACTGCAGGATAGAGTCTTTAATCACAAAAGCTCTCTGTATGGGAAATGGAAACTCGCAGACAGAAACAACGCTATCGGCACTGCCGGTATTTAAAAGACTGTAAGCTTCCTTCAGATGCTTTGGAAGAAGGAGTGGTGCTGTAGCATAGATGCAGCAGACAGTATCAATGGACAAACCGCTGTCAGAAAGTCTCTTGTATGCATCTTTGACCACGCTGAAAGTACCTGTAAAGTCATCAGCAAGTTTACTGTCTCTCATAAAGGGCACATGTGCACCATATTCTCTGGCAGTATCAGCAATTTCCTCATCGTCTGTCGAGACAACTACCTCATCAAAGAGCCCGCTCAAAAGAGCAGTATTTATCGAATACGAAATCAGAGGCTTTCCATTGAAATCCTTGATATTTTTATGAGGAATTCTCTTTGAACCGCCTCTGGCAGGAATAACAGCTATACAACTCATATTAATTATCCAGAATAGACATCAGAGTGGCACAGACCATCTGCATATCTAATTTCTTTAATGAAGGGTAGAGAGGAATAGAAAGCGTATGGGCAAAAAAGTACTCAGCTCCTTCTAAATGCGGATACTTTCTAATCTTCTGGTAATACGGGTGATCATAGATAGGAAGATAGTGTATCTGCACACCTATGCCTTTTTGCCTCATTTTCTGATATACCTCATCTCGTCTGCCATCTGCAATTCCGATCTGATACAGATGCCATGAGCTTAATGAATCTTCACTGTCAGCATCTGGCAGGGTAATCTTTTTGCAGTCAGCAAGCATTAAAGGATATTCTTTGGCAATCTCCCTTCTCTTTTTTAGAAACTCATCAAGATGGGTCATCTGATTTACTCCCAGGGCTGCCTGAAGATCAGATAGACGATAGTTAAAACCAAGCTCCTGCATTTCATAATAAAAAGCTGGCATTGCTTTGTTTTCAAGTTTTTCTCTGTCATGCTCTATGCCGTGAGATGAGTACTTTTTCATGATCTGGTAGTACTTTTCATCATTGGTAAGGCACATTCCACCTTCAGCTGTGGTGATGATTTTTACTGGATGGAAACTTAGAACCGTAATATCTGAATATCTGCACGAACCAATCAGACTTCCTTTGTAGCTTGCTCCAAGAGCATGAGCCGCATCTTCAATGAGTACAAATCCGTATCTTGATCTGAGAGCATAGAGTCTCTCAAGATCAACCGGTCGGCCTGAAAGATGTACAGCAACAACAGCCTTTGGCAGGCGGTTTTCTTTATCAGCCTCACTTAGCATCTGCTCAAGAGCATCAATATTCATGTTGCCAGAATATCTGTCAACATCCACAAAGTCCACATCCGCACCTAAAAATCTGGCACAGTTTGCTGAGGCAACAAAGCTAATGGCACTTACAAAGACTCTGTCAGACGGGCCTACATCAGCAGCGACCATTGCAAGATGAAGAGCAGAAGTGCATGAATTGACTCCCACTGCATATGCAGCCCCTGTATAAGAGGCAACGCAGTCTTCAAATTCAGTGATTTTAGGACCGCAGGTCAAGTAAGGAGAGGCTAGAACTTCTCTTACAGCCTCCAGATCGTCGTCAGTTATTGTCTGAGTGCTGTAAGGGATCATTATTTAACCTTATCTAAAAAGTCTCTTATTTCTTCAACTGAAAGGTATACAGGATTGTTCTTTGAGTTGTACTCAAAATCAAGAGCAACCGGTTTACCTACCTCACAGATCTTTGTGGTTGCATATGAATCACAGGACAGGCCGGTAAACATTATTGATGGTTTGATGATAAAGAACTTGTCAAACTCAAGCACATGCATTGCATCATCTCTTGGGCACATAAGCTCATGTATTTTCTCTCCAGGTCTTATGCCAACTTCCTTCTGAGGAATATCCGGCGCAATTGCAGTTGCAAGATCGCAGATCCTGATTGAAGGTATCTTAGGAACAAAAGTCTCACCGCCATGCATTCTGACAAGAGTCTGAAGCACAAAATTCACACCCTGTGATAATGAAATCCAGAATCTGGTCATGTTCATGTCAGTAATTGGAATGAACTCAGCCTTATCAGCTGCAAGCTGTTTAAAGAAAGGCACAACAGATCCTCTCGAACCAGATACATTGCCGTATCTTACGACAGCAAATCTTGTGCGGCCCTTTCCTACAAGATTGTTTGCGGCAGTAAAGAGCTTGTCCGAGCACAGCTTGGTTGCACCATACAGGTTTATTGGATTTGCTGCTTTGTCTGTTGAGAGGGCAACAACTTTTTCAACATCGTTGGCTAAAGCTGATTCGATGATATTTTCTGCACCATTGATATTGGTTTTGATACATTCCATTGGATTGTATTCTGCAGCAGGAACCTGTTTGATAGCAGCAGCGTGAATTACAATATCAACGCCTTTCATTGCAAGGTTGAGTCTGGATAGGTCACGAACATCACCGATAAAGAATCTGAGTTTTGACTGGTACTGAGCCAATCTCTGCTGCATTTCGTACTGCTTTAGCTCATCTCTTGAATAGATAATAATCTTTTCAACACTGTATTCTTCTAAGATGGTTTTTATAAATTTATTACCAAATGAGCCGGTTCCTCCTGTTACTAGGATGGTTTTACCTTTTAATAAAGTGGCAATTGACTGTTTTATATCCATCTTATATTCCTAATTTGAAGCAACTATGCCGTATTTTTTCATTTTTTCAACTAAAGTTGTGCGACGGAGTCCTAAAATTTCCGAAGCTTTAGCTACTACGCCGTTACTTTGTGACAACGCCTGTTTAATCATGTTGATTTCGATATTTGAAACCATATCCTTGAGATTGATTCCTTCACTGGTCAGAGTTGGCATAAAGGCCTGTGCCATATCACTCTCACCCTCAATTACCGGTAGAGGTGGAAGATCGATAGGCTTGCTGTCAGCTTCCTCCACATCAAAATCTTCCTGGATATCATCTCCTGGAAGAGGAACAGAGAAGTTATCTAAAAGTGCCATTCTCTCAGCATAAGGATCTTCTTCAAGTTTACCTCCTCTGTAGGATACAGGGAGATCACCAACATCAACAATCTCGTTTGGATGGAGTATCAACAGTCTTTCCACAAGATTTGACAGCTCTCTGACATTTCCCGGCCACTTGCAGGACATAAGTTCTAGCATGGCTCTTTGAGTAAATTTGATAGTTGCCTTTTGTTCTTTTGAATGTCTGTTTACAAGTTCCTGAACGAGCAGAGGAATATCATCAGCTCTGTCTCTTAATGGAGGAGTATCGATTGGAAAAACATTTAATCTGTAGAAAAGATCCTGTCTGAAGGTCTTTTCCTCAACCATCTTCTCAAGATTCTGGTGGGTTGCCGCAATGACTCTTACGTTTGCTTTTATAGGCTTGTTAGATCCGACTCTTTCAAACTGTCTTTCCTGAAGTACTCGCAGGAGTTTTACCTGCATCTGAAGAGGCATATCGCCGATTTCATCTAAGAAGATGGTGCCACCTTCAGCTAATTCAAATCTTCCCTCATGAGCACTAATAGCACCTGTAAAGGCTCCCTTCTCATGTCCGAAAAGTTCTGATTCTAGAAGCTCTCCTGGAATTGCTCCACAGTTTACTGGTACAAATGCTTTTCCAGATCTGTCTGACAGCTCATGAATAGCTCTGGCCACTACTTCTTTACCGGTTCCGGATTCACCAAGAATAAGTACAGAAGCATCGGTTTTTGCTACCTGTTCGATAAGGCGTCTGACATTGGTTATGGCCTTTCCTTGACCTACAAGCATTTTGATAAGTGCAGCCGCTCCATTACCGGATTTATTTGAAAACATTCTCATTGTCCTGAAGGACTGGCAATAGTGCAGTAGTGACACAATCTCGTCGTAATTAGGGTCATTTCCGATTCTGCCCATGAGATTAGCACAGGAAGAAAGGTCGTCATCTGTGTTCTCAGAAC
Source organism: Succinivibrio sp. (assembly GCA_051891035.1). Taxonomy (GTDB): domain Bacteria; phylum Pseudomonadota; class Gammaproteobacteria; order Enterobacterales; family Succinivibrionaceae; genus Succinivibrio. Next base: position 29,747 of record JBJFET010000025.1, read on the forward strand.
ACAGTAGAAAGGCTGTATCCTTGTGTGAAGCGATAAAATCCTTGTAGTCTATGTCGGCATCACCTAAAAGACAAAAATCAACATTGTTCTGTTCAGCTTCAAAATAGGATATGCAGTCATTTACATCGCCACTTTGACAGGAGAGTCCCAAAAAGGAAAAAATTGTCTCTAGCGATTGTCTTTTCTGCGCATTCTTTTCAAGTATCAGGAGATTTCCGGAAAATTTCATGGATCCACCATTTAATACAGCAGGGGCATAATAAACTTGTCTGTACACTAGTATATAATAACTGTGTCAAAGTGACAAAATTTTGACTTTTTGCAATCGCTTTTGTATATGAAAATTTTACAATATGTGAGTTAGCACAATATTTTTGCTTTTATATTTCTCGGTAACTTTCCTTAAAACTTAAGAAAAATTTTGCCATGTAAATTCTATTGACATTCAATGCAAAATTTTACTTTGACTAATTTAGTGTCAATATTTTGGTGATTATCCGTATAGATAAAAACGACAGCACGGAGGCTGTCGTTTTATGGGATAAATACAAAAGAACGAAACAGTTAGTTCAGTTTCATTCCCTTTGTCTGAATGTCACAGGCACCAGCCTTCGTCTTTAAGGCCTGAGCACCGCTCTCTGAAGCTGTTGCATCAGATGTGGAGGCTTTGGCATTTGTTTCTGCAGCATCAACCTTGCCCTTCTGTCCTGCGACCTCATCCTGAGCCAGAGTTGCATCTGTCTTTGATGCTCCTTTCCTGCTTTCTTCAAGTGTGGTTTCATCGTTAGTAGGTTTTAATGATGAGTCTCCAATGACACTTGATGACTGTCTGTTTGTGACACAGGCTGATTTTAAAATAGCAAAGGCAATACTCGAGGCTGCTCCTAACACGATCTGGGCAGCCAGGCTACCTAATGTTCCTGAGAGTTTTAAACCTATTTCTTTTGTTTCTGCAACTTCTTTTTCATCACTCATACTAATATCCTTTTTTTTGAAATTCTACAATTATTCGCACTACCTGTCCTATGGATTATTAGCATTCTGATTTTGCTGAGCAGGCGCTGGATTTGGAGCAACATTATTACCTCCACCCTGATTTTGAGCAACATTATTAGCACCTCCCTGATTTTGTACAACATTATTATTAACTGGTCCTTGATTTGCTCCTGCTTGAGGAACTTGGCCAGCAGGTAGGTTCTGTCCAAGAAGTGGACCTCCATTCTTTGTGACAGATGTAGCTTTAAAATCGACTGTTGGAGCCTCAACTGTAGCTAATGATGGTGTTATGGAGAGCCCTCCTTTTTGCCCTCCTAAAGTGCCATAATACGTTACAGTTTTAGCAATTGCTGCTATTGTTGCAAATGTTGTTTTTAGCATAAAGAAAGAGAATTTTACCCAGTCTTGAGGTGACATATAACCGCATCGACCAACACGCCCCTTGTAATTTTCAGCAGGGTCGTTGTTAAGAGACACAACCACGATAGATTCAACTATTTCGTAGCTCATAGATACCACTTCTACTCCAAGAATTGCCCAGTCCATGGCTTTAACTACTGGGTTTGTTTCAGAGTCCGTTGCTAGTCTACCTTTAATATCATCGATTTTGTCATTAATATCAAAAATTGCTTTGACTACTGTTTGGGTAACTGTTACACCAACTTCAGCGTCTGAATTTCTATTATCATGAGTATTAGGAAGCAGTTCCTGAATGAAGTTCAGGAATTCCAAACACTCAAGGGCAAGGTCTCGCAGGTTTGTTACTGCATCTGATTTAGCAATTGTCTTTACAGCAATATCCATTCCTGATACGGCAGCCTTGCCTCTTGATGTTTTTACTGATGCACCGAATGCATCAGAAATAGATGAAGACAGCAGAGAATTAATTTTTACATTGACTGCAGACATATTGATGCCCTGAGCTAGCGACAGGCTTGTATCATATGGAAGATCTGCTATGAAACATCTTCTGACACCCATTTGAATCTTGCGAGGGTTCATATTGATTGACGAAGCATTTGCTTGAAGTTTTAAAGCATAGTCTGCACTTAAAGATATGCCACTCTTTCCATCCGCCTCAATTCGAATTTTTTTTGCTTTTAACGTAATGCTATCGCCTGTAATCACAACATCTTTACCACCGATGTTAATGTCTCCAGAAGAACTAACTTCACTCACTTGAGTTGAGAAATGCTTTTTTATGTTTTTTTCCAAAACCACGTCTTCGATGATTGACTTTGAAAGGGTATCAAGATCTGTGTATATATCGGTAAGAGCTTTCTTTTTGTCTTGAAGCTTGGTACTACCCGATATTTCTTTTTCCTGTAGGTATTCAGTTCTGGCAGTTTTGAGCTTACTTAATAGATTTTTAACAGAATTCTTGCAGGTTTCTTCTGAGTTATCTGACAGTGTAATCTTTTTTGTATCGTAACGGTTATAGATCTCAAGATCGTTACATTTGAAAACGCAAGTATCAATGAAAGTATCGCAATCTCCCTGAAGAATAATTGAAAAAATGCGATCTTTTAATGAATCATACTTTGTAACAGAAAACCCCTTAACATTGATATCCTGATCAACAGCATTTAGGGTTTGCATTTTTGATTCGAACATCGATTTGCTTTTAACTTGATAGTTCAGAACAGAGCTAGGCACTACATCAAGAGAATTGTTTACTGGGAGATAAGCATAAAAAATGTAATTTCCACCTGTTTTTAAGGCGATAACCTTATTGCCGATCCTTGGAAAGTCACTTAAATAGCTACAACTTTCTGATTTTGAGTTAGCATAATGAACGATTATAGGTTTGCTACTGTCACCTACTTTTAGGTAGAATTTTGTAGGAATTGAACCATCTCCTCCCTTTGCCGGAAGGTATTCTTTCTTCTCAGTTGGAATAGTTGACCCCGATTCATCGCAGACAGTACCAATACATAGTATTGCTCCTAAGCTTTCAGAAGAGTCCTGACTCTGTCTGTCTGTTTTTTCAAGTTTTATATCAGATGGTCTGCTATCAAGAGCTACTCTTGATAGTTGATAAACAGCTCCTAAAATATCATCATTTTTTTTGTTTACGCACACCAAGGTCTGGAGGAATGAGAACTCGCTGTTTGCTGGATCTTTTCCAAGAGAATAGATCTTTATATGAGATCTGAGTACTGTATACTTTGCATCCTTGTCATAATCAGGAACTGACAGTATTGCGCCAGGAGCATAGTTGAGATCAGTTGCCTTAATAACAGTCTTTTCTGCAAGATTATCAAGTACCGCCTTTTTTGATTTCTGACAGTACTGTGTGATCTTGTTTCTGTTTTTATCAGAATCAGTATCATTTAGCAGAAAACTGAATGAATAAGTGTGATTTTCCTGTTTTTCATCTTCTTGCCTGCCAAAGAGCATACCGCCAGATGAGACAATGTCATCAAGGGTATGTTTGTCAAAAAATGATGCAGGAGGAGTAAGAGTAACGCTGAAGGTCTTGCTTGCCAGATCTTTTCCCGTTACGTAGCCTCTTGAAAAGACAAAAATGTTTTTATCCTTTTTGCTGTCGTATTCTGTAGTGTAATTGATACCAAAATCAGAACACAGCGTGTTGAGAAATTCAAGGTCTGTTTGGTTCGACTGAGTAAAGACCAGAGTATTGTAATTTGGTTTTTCTACCCACAGAGCCTCTTCATCGCAGTTACAGTCAATGGAGTGATCTGCTAGTATGGATTTGATTACATCAATTACCGTACTGCTAGTAAAACTTCTGTGAACTCTTGAGTCTGCAAGTTTGATGATCTCAGGCATAACTGTAAGGCTGTAGCGGAACATTTTTGATGATTCGCCGATGCCTTTTGTGTAAACCCCGTGCTCTTCATAAGCTGTGACAATACCATGCACAGAGCGTTGGTTGCTTTTTTGAGTAATCATATCAGAGGGTAGCTGCTTTAAGGTAACAGTGATTTCCTCTGACAAAAGAGATTTCAGGCTGCTTATTCCCAGTCTCTTTCCAGTGATAAAATCAATTGTCATAATGAAAGGAATACTGATACCTTCATTTACTTCAGCACCAAGAATATTCTTTGTTTCAATGACTGATATTGCGCTGTTTTTGAATTTAGCCTCTATTGTGCTTTTAAAAGCCTGCATGATTTGCTCCTTATTCCCTGTAATCAGCCTTTGAATCTAACGTATGATGTAGGCTCAGAATTACTGCCGGTATTTACAGTTTTCTTTTCTTCTTTTACAAGACCTGTAAAAGCATCATTTTCAGTCAGTCTGTCATGAGGCATCTGTCTGACGGCAGCCGTTTGAGAGAAGCTATTCTTACCCTGTCCGATTTCCTTTCCAATTTCAAAGTATCTTTCAATTCTCTTGGCAAAGTTTCTCTCTCCTCCCTGAGCAAGACCGCACATGATAATAAGAGAATTCAGACCGTTGGCGGCAAGACCTGCAGGAGTTTTCACCACCTGCTCGGTATTAGGTGTAAGGTTGCCAAATGACCAGAAACATACAAGGCACAGCAGACCTTCTGGAGTGTCAGGACAGGTATTTCCTATATCAAGACAGCGCTTTGAGTTTATCTCATCAGGTGCAATGATATAGGCATAGGCAGCATCCATTGCATCTTTCTGCAAAGCAAGGATTTCTGCCTCACTCTTTGTAGGAACAGCCATTTTAATGGTGTCAAGGGTATTCTGACGCATTGTTTCTAGCTTTTCTTCAAGTTCTCTTTTTGCCTTGAAGATAGGAGAGTTTTCCTCATCAACGTCCTTTACCTTGAACATTTCACGAGATTTTTCCAACATCTGAAATAAAAATTCCTCAGGCTCCATGCCGGCCTTTTCTTTGAAAGCAGCCCAGACTTCCTTTTTGGTCTTTTTATACATCTCTAGGACTTCTTCACCTGCATTGCGAAGGTGATCTTCCAATTGAGCTACGCCTTTAGCATTCTCTTTTATGAAACAGTCCTTTATCTCATCTACAACTTTGTCATAGTCAACATCTTGTTTTTCTGGCATTTTTGCCCAATCAGGCACATTAAGCTGTTTTGGTTTACCAATGTCATCTATAGAGCGGGGTTTTGCCGGGTTTGCCTTGAGCTCTGCCTGAAGGGAGAGAACCATACAGTATCCCCACCAAGCAAGATTGCGCCTGTGCATACAGTAGGCAAGAAAGGTATTTGCTTCTTTGAATTTTTTCTCTTTCTCAAGAAATTTTAAAAAATCCTCAGAATCAGGGTAGGCCTGAGCTGTATCTTTTAATTCAAAAGGAAGCTTGTAATTCTCGTTAGTTACAACATCTGCAACTTTTAGATGAGAGAGCATCACATAATGCTCATCAAGCCAATCTAACTTGTCTGCCATAAAATGATCCTATTGTTTAAACGATTTTATTTACATTCGGGCATACAGCCAAAGCTGTAGCGACGGGGATACCTGTAATAGGGTTAACACCGGTCACCACTGATGAAAGATTAGCAGCGGGTCTTCCCTTTGTCAGGTAGTTGATGGCTGTTGTTGCGGTAATTGCTCCCACACATACTGGACCTGCCACAAGATCGCCCATACAGGCCTGAGGAAGTCCGTTTACAAGATTTGTTGGCATACCAGGACCTGTTACAACATCTCCTGTTGCCGTGAGGTTTACTAGGGTTGCAGAAGGGGTAGTCATACTCACCTCGATTCACTCATTCAATAGCAATAACAATATCTATCAGAGCTAGTTTAGGTGAATAATGTTATTCTTTCAAAAAGATATCTGTGAATATAAGTAAAATTTTTAAGTTACCCACAAATTTCAGGCAGAGATCATTTATGGGTAACAAAAATGAGGCAGGTAAAAATTGTTATGGTCTTATAAGTCTGTTCATCTGCTCGCTTAGGCTATCCTCCTTATGGAACAAACCTATTATTCCTGCTGACAGCAGCAGGAGCATGATGATGTACAGTGCAAGATTTCCAAAACGGGAGTAGGGTGTCTGCCCTGTTACAGGAACAAAAGAAACATCAAGTCTGGTTTTTATATCTGCATCGCAGGTGCTTTTGGTGTTTCCAAACTCGTCAATATAGGCAGTAATACCGCTGTTTGTTGCTCTGAGCATAGGTTTTTGCAGTTCAAGTGCTCTCATCTTTGCAATATTCAGATGCTGCATCGGAGCCTTTGTAGGTCCAAACCAGGTATCATTGGAAATCATGATAATTCCGTTGATATTCTCCCCATCCATATCCCTTATCAGTTCAGGAAAGATAGATTCATAGCAGATTGCCGGTATGAAATCGTGTGAAAAAACTCTGATTGGGTCCTGTTTATCAGCCCCATAGGAGAAACTTGAATTCGGAATGGCAAAGATAGATCCTAAAGGACGGAGCAGCGATGCAAAAGGTATGATCTCACCAAAAGGAACGAGCGCTCTTTTATTATACAGAGGAAGATTGTCAGGATCATGACCAATTCCCATTGTCACGATCGAATTATAGGCGTGCTCACCTCTGTCAGGAGTTGAGAGAACTCCGGATACTAAAACTGAGCCTTTGTGTGATACCTTCTCATTTAAGGCACTGATCAGAGGGCTTGCATATTCAATAGCAAAAGGCATTGATGATTCTGGCCAGATTACAAGTCTGTCCTTTTCTAAAATGTCTTCTGTAAGTGACCAGTATGTTGATACAACCTCCTGAACCTTGCTTGTGTCATTTGTCACGCTCTGTTCAAGATTACCCTGCATCATGGTAACACTGAAACTCTTTTGCGGGGTGACAAAGCTTACGCCCTCAAGCAGAATGCCAAAAAGCAGGATCACGGCTGCAACTGGCAGGAATAAAAAACGACGCAGAGCTGTAAGAGCAATAGCACCTGACATGATATAGATAAGAGCACTGATTGCTCTTACTCCGACAAATGGAGCATAGTTTTTCAATGGACCCTGAGTGCAGCTGTAGCCTGAATAAAGCCAGGGAAATCCAGAGAACAGATAGCCTGTCACAAAATCAGCGGCAATAAAGGCAAGAGGCATGAAGCATACAGTAAACACAGCCTTTCTTCCTTTTGAGAGAGCAAAAGCAGCTGTGTTTAATAGCGCATAGGGCAGTGCGATATAAAAAATAGAAAACAGCACTACTACAGTATTTGAAAGAACTGCAGGCAGCTGACCGAAACCTTCCATTACAAAGTTAAGCCAGGACAGAGTTACGGTTGAGTAGGTTGCAAAAAAGAAAAGAGTTAAAAAGAAAACTCTTTTTTTGCTTTTGGCAGCTGACAGCTGCATCATCACAAAGACATAGGCAATTATCGCAAAAGGCCAGATTGAAAACGGTGCGACAGAAAATGAGTAGAGATAGCCTAGAATAACAGAGCTGACAAGCGCTCCCCACTTGCTTGTCACAATTCCTAAAAGCCTTGATCCGTCAAGGGCATTCATCAGAAAAACAATTAGTTTGAACATTGGATTGTCTACTTAATTTATGACTGAGCAGTGTTCCTGTTTATGTGCATTTCAAGAAGCTGAACTCTAGTATCGCATGCTTCAATGACCTTAAAACAGAAATTCTCGATTTCTATACTTTCGCCAACCTTTGGGAATTTGCCTAAGAAATGGATGACAAGTCCGGCAATGGTGTCCACATCAGCAAGCTTTGCCATGTCTGATTCAAAATACTCATCAAAATCTTCAACAGGGGTCAGACCGTTGATGATAAATGAACCATCATCCTTGTTTTTGATAATATTCTCTGAATTTACCTGAGTGTCATACTCATCATCGATATCACCAACTATAACCTCAAGGATATCCTCAATAGTAACAAGACCTGACACTCCTCCAAATTCGTCAACGACGATGGCAATGTGGAATCGGTTCTGCTGGAATTCCTTGAGCATGGTGTTGACCTTTTTGGCCTCAGGAACAATTACAGGATTTCTTAAAAGACTCTTTATTCCGCCATCAATCTTTTTAAGACCGCTGGTGTAGGGGATCAGATCTTTGGCAAGCAGAATGCCTACCACATGATCCTTATCTGTGCTGATAACAGGATATCGTGAATGACCATGCTCAAAGACTGTTCTTGCAGCCTGCTCGATGGTATCGGTGACATTCATTGTGACAATATCAGAGCTTGGTATCATGACATCTGAAACTCTGAGGCGGTTGATGTCAAAAATACCCTGTATCATATCCTCTGTATCTTCATCGATAACATCGTTCTCGGAAGCTTCGTGGATCACCTGCTCAAGTTCATTCTGATTAGCAGGCTCCCCCTTTTTGGAAAATAACTTTGATAAAAAGGAACTGTGTTCTTCCTCGTGACTGTCGTTCATTATCTGTCCTTTGTGTTTCTGTCAGGTGTGTTTTGCTAAGTTGCTATTCATACGGATTTTTAAAACCAAGCTCTAAAAGAGCCTTAATTTCAAGCCCTTCCATAATCAGAGCCTCATCATCTTCAATATGATCATATCCTATAAGGTGAAGGCAGCCATGAATTATCAGGTGGCAGAAATGCTCCTCAAGAGTCTTTTGCTGTTCATGGCATTCCTTTTCAAGTACCTCTTTGCAGATCACAAGATCACCTATGAAAGGTAGCTCCTCAATACCCTCAGGCATTTCAAATGGAAATGAAAGAATATTGGTGGGTCTGTCTACATGACGGTAGGTTCTGTTAAGATCATGGATCTCTTCACTTGAGACAAGACGCACGGTAATTTCGCTGTCTTTGTCCCTGCCGCCTGTTTGTAGGGCAGTCTGAGCCCACAGGGTCATCTTCTCAAGTGATGGATAGTTATCTCCATCTTCATCTGTTGCAATCTGCAGATCAATATCTACATTCATTTTTTAATCCAAATTATCGTTTGCGATCTTATGATGTGTCTGTGTCTTTAACGCCTGTTCTTTTTCATAGGCATCATAGGCATTTACAATTGCCGCAACTACTGGGTGACGGACTACATCTGAGGCTTCAAAGAAAGTAAATCCAATCTCAGGAAGATCTTTGAGTACATGTATTGCCTGCTTCAGTCCGGATCTTATGTTTCTTGGCAGATCAATCTGGCTAGGATCACCTGTGATGACGGCATGAGAATTAAAACCGATTCTGGTTAAAAACATCTTCATCTGTTCAACCGTGGTATTCTGTGCCTCATCAAGGATGATAAAGGAGTCGTTGAGAGTTCTTCCTCTCATGTATGCAAGTGGAGCAATCTCAATAATCTGTCTTTCAATGAGTTTTTCGACCTTTTCAAATCCAAGCATCTCAAAGAGCGCATCGTAAAGAGGTCTTAAATAAGGATCAACCTTCTGTGAAAGATCACCTGGCAGAAATCCGAGCTTTTCACCGGCCTCTACAGCTGGTCTTGTCAGGATAATGCGTCTTACCTCGTTTCTCTCAAGAGCATCAACAGCCGCAGCAACGGCAAGATAGGTCTTGCCCGTACCGGCAGGTCCGATTCCAAAGGTTACATCATGGGAACTGATGCTGGTGATGTAGCTTGACTGGTTCGGTGTTCTTGCCTTGATAAAGCCTCTCTTGGTCTTAAAGTTATTGGCCTTGTGGTAGAGAGAATCAATTGAGCCAGATCCTTCTTTTCCTGCATCAACGTAATCTCTGTCATCACTTTCAAGTTTTGTAAACTCTGTAATTGCTAGGTGGACCATGTCAGGTGTAACCTCAGAAGGCTTTTTGGCTCCCCTGACCGGAGCTGTATCAATATAAAGGCTCTTTAGAAGTCTTGAAGCCTTCTTTACACTGCTTTCTTTTCCTGTAATACGAAAATGAGCTCCGGTATAGGTGATTTTTACGCCTAATCGGCTGTCGATCTGTTTGAGGTTTTCATCCTCAGGCCCTACCAGATAGGCAATTCTGTCCTTGCTGTCTGGATCTAGATTAAAATCTGACTGATAAGTGTTATTCATCTGTTAACTCACCTTTTAGGGTATGAGCAATCACTGAGGTAATCTTTACATTAACCATCCTGCCAATCAGGGAAGATGGTCCCCTGAATACTACGATACGTCCGGAAGATGCTCGTGATTTTAGCTCATTGACATCTTTTCTTGAGGTTCCTTCAACAAGGCATCTTTGTGTGGTGCCGATAAAGGCCTGTGTATATTCTGTTGCAAGCTCCTCAAGTCTGTTCTGCAGTCTGTAAAGACGCTGCATTTTCTCTTCTTTTGGAACCGGATCTTCAAGTTCTGCAGCAGGAGTGCCAGGACGCACCGAATATACAAAGGAGAAACTCTGATCAAATTTGACCTCGTTTACCACCTTCATGGTTTCCTCAAAATCTTCAGCAGTTTCTCCCGGAAAACCTACAATAAAGTCTGATGAGATATGCACGCTAGGACGGGCTTTTCTTATTTTTTTGGTAAGCTCAATATACTCCTTTGCGGTATATCGTCTGTGCATTGCCTCTAAGATCCTGTCTGATCCTGCCTGTATTGGTACATGGATGGAGTCAGATATCACCTCAAGATCACCGATGGCTTTGATAATGTCATCTGTAAAGTCCATTGGATTTGAAGTGGTAAAACGAATTCTCTCAACACCTGGAATTGCTGCAATCTCGTAGAGCAGTGAAGAGAAAGTGCAGACAGTTCCATCTGTATTCAGACCGTGGTACGAGTTTACGTTCTGCCCTAAAAGATGGATTTCTAAAACTCCATTGGCAATATGACCTACGCACTCGTCAATAATATCCTGCACAGGACGAGACTGTTCCTCACCTCTTGTATAAGGAACAATGCAGTAGGTGCATTTGTTTGAACAGCCTTCCATAATGGTAACAAAAGCGCTAGGGCCTACAGGACCAGATTCTGGCATGAAATCAAACTTGTCAATGGCATCTGCTGTTACATCAACAACAGCTTCTCCGGTTGCTGCAAATTGGCCAATCATAACAGGCAGGCGGTGAATTGTTCTAGGTCCGAAGATAATATTCACACTTCTGTCAAGTTCGAGTATTTTTTCGGCAAGCTCTGATCCTACACAGCCACCTAGTGCGATGATGGTATCGCTGTCAATATCTCCTGAATGTCTCCAAGAGGCAATCTGATTGAATACCTTGTCCTCAGCCTTGGCTCTTACAGCACAGGTTACAAGGATGACCACATCAGCATCCTTTGGTGAAGATACCTGTGAATATCCTGCCGCAGTCATGAGATCTTTGATTCGACCACCATCATATACATTCATCTGGCATCCCCAGATCTCTACGTAGAAGGATCCTAACTGCAGTTTAAAATCGGTAGAAAGAGTATTTGTTACAGTCATAATCTGATTTAATTGTATGAATTATTATTAGTTAGTTTTTTTTATAATGCATTTTTCAAACAGTTCTGTCATCAGAGCATAGTCGCCGGCAAATGCGTTGATTGATGCGTAGAGCATCATTTTAGCATCCACGCGTGAATAGTCCACATAATAGCCAAGTGGCAGCAGCAGTTCTCTGATAAACTCGCGCTGTGACCTTCCGTTACCTTCTCTAAATGGATGAATCGCATTGATTTCTCCAAGGTAGAAAGCGGCCTTAGCTGCTATGTCGCAGTCACTGCAGTTTCTAAGGTAATTATCCTGTTTGAGTTTCAGGAACAGGCGCTCTAACTCTTTTTCTATGAATCTTGCATCACAGAAGAGTATTTCCTTGGAAATATTCACTGTACGCAGTTTTCCTGCCCATGAATAGATATCCTGAAAAATGTAGTGATGAATTTTTTTCAGATGATCAAGATCAAAACTGCCAGAAATCGGTTTTTTGAGAAGATCAATGATTCGGGCACCAGCGTACATTCTTTCAAGCTGAGAGAGAACGTTCGGATTACGTTCATTAAATCTGTTGATAAGTAATTCGGTGCCGGGATAGCAGTAGGTGGTATCGAAAGACGATGCTTCCAAAATTCAGGCAGCCCTGTATTCTTGAGTTAATTTTAAAAGTCTCTGTTCAAACTCTGCAAAGGATATCTCGCCGTCAGCATAGCTCTTTAAAAGCTTTTCCTGCTCTGCATTGAGAGTCTGATTTTCCATAGCCAAAGTTGCTTTAACTTCATCTAGTAACATATAGAGCCCCTATTGAATGTTCAGTTTCATTATAGCAGAAAAATAGGATTTGTTCAGAGCAACAGACGATATTAATTATTAGGAATATCAATAGAATATTAAGGTAAAGAAAAAAAATCCCATACCAAAAAATAGCAGTATGGGACTGGATGAGGTATGTGTGAACCTGTACTCCGGATGCACCGGAAAAAAAACACTATGAAAGCACATCAAATTTGCTTGCGTTAAGAGATCATTGATAATTTCAATGTTATCTTAGCAACTGAGGTCAGTATAATCTAATAAACTTAGTTAATACTTAGACATGAAAAAAATGCACAAAAAAAGAGGATACGAGACAAAAAACAGTTTTTTACAGTCAGGAGTGTTTTTTAACCTAAGTTTTACTCAATGCCTTTTTTAAGATCACATTAGATTGTGACAATGACTCTAAAGATAGATTCTTATGACAGAAATTTTTGGAGTCAACATGTCAGATAAACAAGAAAAAGAATTAAATCAGTCCCGTCGCAACTTTTTAAAGGGAACTGCAGCAGTTATTTCTGGAATTACAGTTGCTGGAATGATAAAGCCAGCCTTTGCCTCTAACATTGCAATCAACAAGGTTGATCTTGATGATATCCCATCAGATCCAGTATATGTTGCAAAAAGCTCAGAGCTTGTAAACAGAGCATGGTCATATCTGCTTGCACAGATTAAGGAAATAAGTGATGCCAGCCTTCGTGGCAAGGTAATGGATCTGTATCAGAACACCATTCCAACCTTTATGAAACGCTATCAGAGCAAGGCAGAAATTGCCTCAGTGTACAAGCGTCTTTTAAAGGAGAATCTTGTTGATGCCTCAAAAACAAAGGAAAATGAACTTTTCCCTCCATTAAAAGACATCAATACAATGCCTCAACCATTCTTCAGCGCACCTGGCAGCGGATATGCAAGCCATCACTCATATCCTGGTGGACTTGTAACCCATACTGCCGTAAATGTTGAAATCACAAAATCCATTCTCAATTCATACAAAGAGGTAATGGGATATGAAGATCAGCTGCTGACAGATACCACCATTGCAGCACAGCTTCTTCATGATCTGGCAAAACCTTGGGTATTTACCTGGAAGGAGGATGGCTCAAGTCTTCCTGAGTATCAGATTGCAGGAACAGGTGCCCATCACATTTTCTCTATTGCCGAGTCAATTGAGCGTGATCTGCCTGCTATGGAGATTGTAGCTCAAGCCTGTGCCCACAACCATCCTGGTACTCCTAACGATGAGGCAAGTGTTGTTGCCTGGATCAAGGCTGCATCAGTACTAGCAGATGTAGATCCTGTAAAGATAGGTCTTTTATCAAAGGATGGAACAAGACTTCCTACACCACACTGTCAGGCAGGCTACATGGTTCATCTTGGAGATCACGATTTCGTGCTCAGTGTTCCTGCAGCTGTTGAGTCAGTAAATCTTCTAAAGGAGATTGCGCTTCATGAATATGGCATGAGTGTCAATGATCTGAACTCAGAGAAATTCAATCACTTTAGAAACTACATTGCCTCTCAGGTAAGCTTCATGCACATCCATAAGCTCATGTCAGAGAAAAACGGTGTTGCTAAGGTAGTGGCACTTGTTAAAAAGGTAATTGATTAACACACAGATAGAGGCCGCCATGGCGGCCTTATTAGGAGATACAAATGGGACTTTCATCTGTCTGGCACTGGCTGATTCTGCTGGCTGTAGTGGCCCTGATATTTGGCACAGGAAAAATTAAAACATTAGGAAAGGACTTAGGTCAGGCTATTCGCGGTTTTAAAGAGAGCATCAATGATGAGAAAGCAGAGGATACAGGTTCTGAACTATCCTTTGAAAAAACATCGCCAAAAGGTAACAGGCACTGATGTTTGGATTTTCATCAGGTCAGTTTCTTGTAGTCGTACTGGTATGCCTTATTGTTTTAGGTCCGGCTAAGACGGTACAGACTCTGTCATTTATTTTTGAAAAGATAAGTGGGGTTAGTCAGTATATTCGAAAAATCAAAAGAGAAATTGATATACAGACAATACTCGATCAGGGACAGATGTCACCATCACTTGCATCAGCAGTGAAAACGGTATCAGGTGAATTAGACAGTATCAGTGAATCTGTGCAGTCGCTTTCATATTCCTATCAGAACTCTGAATCAGACAGCAGCGGTAAAAAACTCAGTAACATCACAGACTCTTTAAATCACACTGCCATCAGTGATACTGCAGGAGAGAGGTCAGAGGTCTACTTTGAGGTGCTTGAAAACTGCAGGAATGAAATAGAAAAACTTGAGGCAGAGCTTTTGGAGATTAAAAATAAGCTTGAGTCATATGCAGACCATGAAAAACAGTAATCCTTTTCTGGAAAATCTTTGTGCATTCAGAAGAATGCTTGTCTTATCAATAATTGGCTTTGTGATCTGCACACTGTCCCTGCTTCCATTTACAAAAAGAATTTTTGACTTTATCAGTGAGCCTCTTTTAATGAGCATGAGTCAGGGAAGTCAGTTCCTTTCTGTATCTGTAGTGTCACCTGTTATGGCTCCTTTAAAGGTGGTACTGTTTTTGGCATTTATCCTTAGTCTTCCAAACACTTTGTATCAGATCTGGAAATTTACCGCTCCAGCCCTGTATAAAAGAGAACAGAAAACAGCTGCTGTATTTGTAATATCCTCAATAATCATGTTTTTTCTCGGGGTTCTTTACTGCTATTTTGCTGTATTTGGGACAGTATTTTCATTTATTGCTACCTATGCTCCTGAGAGTGTGAATTTCTCACCTGATATTGATGCCTATATAAGCTTTATTCTGAGACTTTACATAGCCTTTGGAATAGCCTTTCTGACACCGGTGATAGTTATTGTGGCGCTCAAGCTTGGCATTACTGATCTTAACAGGGTTAGAAAAAGCAGGCGCTATGTAATTGTAGCCGCTTTTGCTGTTGCTGCTGTTATCACTCCACCTGATGTTGTATCTCAGCTGCTTCTTGCCATGCCCCTTATCATACTGTATGAGGCAGGAATACTGGCAGCAGGACTCTTAAGTGCAAAGAGCAGTAAAGAGAGAGCTTTTGACAGTTTCAAAGCTCACAGTTAATTGTTGTTTCTGTCAAAGACAATATCAAAAATGTATTTTCCAATCATACTGCCTCCAGCACTTGTGTAATGAGTCTTGTCAAAATAGATAGGCTCACCGCTTTGCGTGTAGGTTCTGTAAAGACCGCCAGCGGCTGACTGAGGAATATTCCTGTCAATAAAGGTTACGTTCCTATATGAATCACAGAGAGATTCAAGAGATGAGTTTATAAGATTGTGTCTGTATTCTGGCAGATAATCTTTTGTAAAGGCGCATCTGTCTTTATTGAAGGCAAAAGCGAGAATACTGTCTTCAAGATCAGTCTTCAGGCAGTTTACTACCTGTTTTGAGGTATTGATACCCTGACCTACCACATAGAACAAAAGCTCTGGGTGTCTGTCTATCTGTTCTTTAAGATCATTGCACAGTGCCTTTACAAATCCTCTGTAGGTCTGCTCATTATCAGGAAGCGCAAATTCTCTTTGGTAATAGCGATAGTAGACATCCCATCTGCTTGCTATAACCACTCTGTCACCTGAGTGAAGCTCAGAGAGTATGCCTGTGTAGATTCTGTTGAAGGTCTGTCTTTCCTCCTGAGTAGATACCACCGTAACCTTATAGTTTGTAAAGTTTGAACCGTAACCTATGGTACCGTGCATAAAGGCAAAGAGCATTGGTTCTGTACAGATATTGCGAAGATAATAGGCATAGTGCTCGGCATGAGAGTCTCCTATTACAAAGGTATGCACATCACTGTCGTGCGAACCTAGCCTGTATACAGGTACAGAGTCAATGGTCTTATAGACGTATGGGGTTCTTGAAGTATCTGTAAGGGTATCGTCTGCTACCATGGTCCTTGCACTTTCTCTTTCAAAGGCTGACAGGTAGTTTCTGCCATGGTTGCAAAGACCTATGATTGCAAGAGCTATTACTGACAGATAGATTCCTGCTGTTGCCATGTCTGAAATCTTTTTCTTTTCGGTCAGGTTATATGAGACAAGTGCAACAGCATAGACAGATACTGCAGTTAACATACAGTAAGCTGTTTCCCCACTGTATCCTGTGTCAAAGACAAGGATGATAAGAGGCCAGTGCCACAGATAGAGCGAGTATGATATTTTTCCGATATGGTTTAATATTCCCACTGACAGAAATGATTTTTCATTTGCAGCGATAAGAACAATCACAGTTCCTGCTACAGTAAGAGCAGAAGTTGACAGATGCCAGGCTCCGTTTTCAAGGCTTACTGTGAAAAATGGGATAATCACAAGAGCAATACCTGCAATCTCAATAAAAGCGGTTTTCAGCTTACATTTTTGGCAGAGAAAAGCTTTAATTCCCTCTCTGTTAAGATAAACCGCCCCTCCTAGAAACATTTCCCAGATCCTTGTATGTGTAAGCAGATATCCGTTACCGCCAAGAGAGAATGCGTAGGATATGAGAATGAGCAAAAGGGTGGTTACAGACAGAGATATGTTCAGTTTTTCTCTTGAAAAGAGTTTTGACAGAACAGACAGGAGCACAGGGCAGATCAGATAGAACTGTATGGTTATGCACAGGTACCAGGTATGCAGAAGCAGTTTTTCAGAGCTGTCCAGGGCAAAATAACCGCCAGAGAGAGGAAACCTGTAATTGCCGATAAAGGTAAGTGCAAAGATGTTCTCTTTGCACAGTTCACTGTAAACATCGCCCTGGAGAAAAAAATAGCCTGCCACAAGAGTAAACAGGCACATAACCAGCATTGGAGGGAGAATTCTTAAAAGGCGTCTGTGATAAAAGGCTTTAAGCGAAAAGGAGCCTGAATCCATTCTGGACATGACAGATGCTGTGATGAGATATCCTGATACGGCCAGAAAGATATCCACCCCCAGAAAACCTGAAGAAAAGATTTTTATATCTGAAGACTCAAAAGTATTCAGAAGTTCAAAAAAATGGTACAGCACGACTGTGATTATGGCTATACCTTTTAACCCATCGATATCTTTTCTTATGTGCTGTGCCATTTTTTTTCTCTTGGTCTATTCTCCTGAGAGCTCAAGATTTCTGTAGTATTCCTGCTTCAGGTCAAAAGAGGTTTTAGTGTAGTCAATGATCTGCTTTAGCAGTCTGTCAAGTTGCTCGTTTTCAGAATAGTCGGCAGAGGCAAAATACTTGATCCTCCTGTCCTGAATAAGCTCATAGACTCTCTGTCTGTTCTGCAGTTTAGGATCATATACGCCTATGGCATGGCCGTTTAGAGAGGTTACAAGCTTCATGCAGGGAATATCTGTCTGGCTGTCGCCTATATAGACGATATTCTCAAATGGCACCCTGATTGCCTCTTTTGGATAGTATCTGTTGACATTATTGTCATTGACATTGAGAGTTCCTTTGGAAATTCTGAACAGAAACTGAGTCTTGTTGGTAAAGTTGATGTTCTGCGCAGGCCATACAGCGCATCCGTTTCTGTCATAGAGGAATGAGTTTGCATAAATTGCCTTGAATTTTGAGGCAATGGAAGTACCCTCAATCATCTCTTTAAGACCGGAGGAAATGATGTAATGTTCAACTGTGATCCCTTTGCTCAATCCGTACTGTGTTATTCTGTCAAACCAGTCTTCAACTCCCTTATAGAGCAAGACCTTTGAGCCAAATTCAAGGAGTTTTTCTTTTTTTACCTGAAATTTGCCTTTTGCACCGTTAACCATCAGATACATATAGGACAGGTTAGGATCCATATCATTCTCGATAGCCATTCTTGTGGCAAGATCCCAAAATTCTTCAACATTCTCATTTAGTTGCTGGATATAACCCTGAGCCTGCATTTCATAAGGAGAGAGAGTTCTGTCAAAATCGTAACAGATGGCAAGTATGTTGTCTTTGCGATAGAGCATTTTTATATTCCGAATGTAATGTATGTTCCCATGTATGTAAGACTGCTGTCTGAACATGATTCTATCACCTAGAGCAGGGTGTTTTCAAAATAGCTTTTTCAAAAAGGTGTTATCAGAATAATGATGGAAAGTAGATATCCGATACATGATAGAATTAGAAAATCTTGAAATAGGAGTGAATATGTCAGAGCATACAAAACAGCTTGAGAAGCATTATTACGATCCGTATAAGGATGCACCGCTTTCGATGAATGAGAGGGTGGTCTTCAATATTTCCGTTCTTTACATAACCATGGTATCGACCTTTGTCTTTGCACTGACAATGGTTGCAAAACCATCATTCTTCAGTGCCTTTTTAGGTTTTATCTGGGCAATTCCCGGACTGCTGGTACTCACAGGATATTATTCAGGCAGAGCAAAGAAAAAGCTGAGAGTTCTGCATACCTTTATTTTTCTGGCAGAGATAATGTTCCTTCTGTATGTGATTCTGATGTTCTCAACGGCATCAGTGTCGCCTGCTCTTCAGGATAACCGCATGATCTACTCTGTTGTCTACCCTCTGATCTATATTCTGTATGTGCTAGCTTTGGAGATTGGTATCTTTAGAATGGTCAAGAAGCATGAGAATGCATATTTTGAGGAGAAGCTCAAAGACAGGATTATAAGGTAGGATCATAAAGCCGGACAGCAGGATATGTACTGCTGTCCTGACCTTTTGGCTAAAAGCAGTTCTTACTAATCGAAGGTGTAATTTACACCGGCATAGAACATGCTGTTGGTAACGCGAGCCTTATCATCCCACTTTGCATCTGAAGAATCCTTTAAGGAGAATGATGCTGTGTTGTAGTAGTAATCATAACCTGCACGGATTGAGAGGTTAGGATTTAAAGCAATCTGACCGCCTAAACCTAATACGCAGCCTAGGGTTACAGAATCATCTTCCATATTGTCAATCTTTGAGAAGCTCAGGATAGGGCCTGCTTTTGCAAATAATTCAGTACCCTGCTCATCAAGGCTGTAGTTGAACTTTGCATAGCCTTCGATGATGTGTGATGTTACATCTGACTTTGCATAGCCTGTGGCGCTGATAGTAGTGCCAGGAACGAAAGCTACAGCAAGAACATTCATTGAACCTGAATCAAGGTAGGTGTAGCCAACACCAGCTGAGATCCATGACTGGAAGTTGTATTCACCAAACAGCTTTAGGCCGTAACCGTCAAGATCACCGTCATCAACACTAGCACGTGCCTGAATAAATCCAAAAGAGCTGCTTAAGTTGTCAGTGTCTGTAACAGAACCCTTGTTGTAACCTAAGGATGCACCAATGGTCCATGTGCCTGGAACTGCGGCATTTGCTGCACCAGCTGATAATACAGAAGCTAACGCTAAGACTAGTAAAGATTTTTTCATTTGAATATTCCTGTTTTAGTCAGTAAATTTTAAACGACATAATTATAGATCAATACGTCATGGTATATACATTCAAATAGACAATATATGAATGAAAGGAGAGCACAAATACAGATGCTGAATGTAAATAATAGGCAGAAACAAGCCTTGCACATAATTTAGAAAAGCAGATACTCCTGCACCGGCAGAACATACACGTAAAAAAAATTCAAAATTTGTTGACAATTCTCAAATTGTCCTTATAATGTCACCTCGTTGTCGAACACAAAACATACCTGTTTAGGGGTATAGCCAAGTGGTAAGGCAGCGGGTTTTGATCCCGCCATTTCCCTGGTTCGAGTCCAGGTACCCCTGCCATTTGTCTAACTAAAGTTCGATAACTCAGTTGGGGTATCGCCAAGTGGTACGGCAGCGGATTCTGATTCCGCCATTACCTAGGTTCGAATCCTAGTACCCCAGCCATCAGATAAGTGGCTATGTAGCTCAGTCGGTTAGAGCGCGGCACTCATAATGCTGAGGTCACTGGTTCGATTCCAGTCATAGCTACC
Organism: Succinivibrio sp.; assembly: GCA_051891035.1. Lineage (GTDB taxonomy): Bacteria > Pseudomonadota > Gammaproteobacteria > Enterobacterales > Succinivibrionaceae > Succinivibrio. The sequence continues at coordinate 49,685 of JBJFET010000025.1, forward strand.
AGATACCACCACATAGGTGGTTTTGTTTTATCTGTACTCTTCATATTGGGGTATCGCCAAGTGGTACGGCAGCGGATTCTGATTCCGCCATTACCTAGGTTCGAATCCTAGTACCCCAGCCATCTTCCAGATCACTTTGCAGATGACCATCCAAATTGGTGAAATTCTGTCAACTCTTGCAAAAATGTCTTAATGCTCGCAAAATTACATCTGCAGTTTTTCATTGAACCGGTTTTTTCAAAAGGCACTGTAAAGCCCTGTCTTTAGGGCAGGGGATAAGGCGCAAGATTAATCAGTGATAATTTGCTGTTCTATGTACTGTCTGATTGCGCCTGCACAGAAAGTTGCAAAATAGGACAGACTCCAAAGAGCATTACCCCTCAGAGCTTAGGTAATAGTCGGGTATTGCCATGAACAATAAGCTTTGAAGACACTCCTTTAAGTCAGAAGACCAGCTCTTGCTATTGCAAGATTAGGAGGGAATAAAACCTGCAGATGAACAGGCTTTTATTCTCCATAAAATTCGATTAAAGAAGCTTCGAGCTGACAGCAGACAGATTCTAAGCATCTTTAGAATTTTAGCTGTGAAAATTTTTCTGTGGTATTTAGTCACAAAGACTAGATGAACATGCAGATAAAAAGTAGAATGTCTAGGGTGAAAACAACAGTCTTCATCGAGATAGCAAAGGATTAAATGGAAGCTGTAGATAATCAGTTCAGATTAGCATATAAAGGTAAAACATAGGCAGGCTTTTGCTGTGTTAAATGCAGTTACTCCAGCAAAGCATACATAGTTGGAGCCATCAGTATAAAAAGGGCAGGACATGCCCGGCTTGGGAGTAAGTCTAGTCAAAAAAAACTAGATCAGCTGTAGTGTTTAAAAGACTGCAGCTAAGTGTTCCTCATAAGAGGTCAGCTACTCCAACCCACCCAAGCAAGCTAAGCAATTAGCCTCTGCAGTAGGGATCCTCTTGCTTGAGCAAGAGGGGGGATGTCAATCAGACAATAAACGGAATATATTCTCAGAACACTACCAACGAGGCATTGTAATGATCCCTAAGATTATTGATCTTCCTGAATTAGGGCCAATTTATAAACAGTATCTTGCAGCACTCAAGACATCTGGTTTCAAAGGTGATGTAGAGTCAGATCACAGTGCAAGACTGCTTGTTGCAACAGACAATTCTGTATATCAGAGAATGCCTCAGGGAGTGATCTTTCCAAAAGACAATGACGATATAGTCATTGCCATGAAGCTTCGATCCAAGCCTGTGTTTGAGCGACTTGTAATAACACCAAGAGGTGGCGGTACCGGTACAAACGGGCAGTCTTTAAATGACGGCATTACCATTGACTGTTCCCGTTACATGAAAGGAACTGACCGCTTCAACAAGGAGGAGCGTTCAATCTATGCTCAGGCAGGTGTTATCAAAGACGAGCTCAATGAGTTTTTAAAACCTCATTCTCTGTTCTTCTCACCAGAGCTGTCAACATCAAGCAGAGCTTGTCTTGGCGGAATGATAAGCAATGATGCTGCAGGACAGGGCTCTCTCAAGTACGGCAGAACCTCAAGTCATATTAAAGATGTCACAGTTGTTCTTGCAGATGGAACACTGACCACCTTTGGTCCTGTAAGCGGCGAAAAACTAGCTGAGTGTCTTGGAAAGGAAGGCCTTGAAGGAGAGATTTATCGTGGCTGCTATGAGCTGTTAAAGGATAACCGCAAGAAGATAGAGGAGATTTTCCCTAACTTAAACCGTTTCATGACAGGCTATGATCTGAAAAATGCCTACGATCCTAAGACAGACACTCTGAACCTTGCAAGAATAATCTGCGGTGCAGAAGGAACCCTTGCTGTTATCTGTGGAGCAACGCTTGATCTTACAAAAATCCCTGATTTCAGGGAACTTATGGTTGTAAAGTACGAGAACTTTGATTCTGCTCTGCGACATGCGGTCGAACTTATAGACTCTGGCGTATTCTCAGTTGAAACAGTAGATTCAAGGGTGCTGTCACTTGCCAAGAAGGACACTGTATGGGAATCAGTTAAAGACTACATTCATGACGTTGAGGGGCATGACATTCAGGGCATCAATATTGTTGAATTCAACGGTTATGATGCAAAAAGCGAGCATGAGAAACTCAACGCAATCTTTGATACTGTACAGACAAGAGCAAAGACCTTTGATGGCGGAATTTTAGGAGCTGAGCTTGCCACCACACCAAAGGCCGTAGCAGCTGTTTACGGAATGAGAAAAAAAGCTGTAGGTCTGCTGGGCGCTGCTGCCGGTGACAAGAAGCTAGTTGCATTTACTGAGGATACAGTAGTGCCTCCAAGAAATCTTGCTGACTATATTCTTGAGTTCAGAGCACTGCTTGATTCTCTGAATGTAACCTACGGCATGTTCGGTCATGTCGATACAGGTCTTATGCATGTACGTCCTGCTCTTGATCTTACAACTGACGAGGACAGGAAAAAGCTTATAACAATTTCAGACAAGGTTGTTGAGCTAGTCAACAAATATCAGGGACAGATGTGGGGAGAGCATGGCAGAGGATATCGTTCTTGCTATGGAGAGGTTTTCTTTAAGGAGCTCTATCCTGTTGCCAGAAAGATCAAGGCTCTGTTTGACGCGCAGAATATCATGAATCCAGGCAAGCTTTGTGTGCCTTATGGAAATGATACTGACAAGCTAGTATCAATAGATGCGCTCATGAGAGGCGATCTTGACAGAACCGTACCTTTATCAGTCAGAAAATCCTTCAGTACAGCGTTAAGCTGTAACGGCAATGGTCAGTGCTTCAGCTATCAGACAAGTGCTTTGATGTGTCCAAGCTACAGATATACAAAAGATCATACCCGTTCCCCAAAGGGCTACAGTGAGCTTATGCGTGAATGGATGAGACTCATGAATGACAGGGGATACAATATAGCATCAGAGGAAGTCTCACTGATGACCTCTCTGCCAAATCCTGTAAATTTTGTAAAAAGGGTATTCAACACCATTTTCAGCAGAAAGACTGACTACTCAACAGAGTATCTTGAAAAGATCAGTACCTGTCTTTCATGCAAATCATGCAAGAGCATCTGTCCTGCACACGTCAATGCAGCCGATATGAACTCACGATTCCTGTCACTGTACTACAGCAGGTATTTAAGACCGCTGATGGATATCATGATCCTGAATGCAGAGTTTACACTTCCTCTTATGGGAAAACTGCCAAAGCTGTCAAATGCGCTATTACAAAGCTCATTTGTCAAAGCCTTCAACAGAAAGGTTTTCGGTTTTGTTGATCTGCCTATGTTCAGCGAGGTTACATTCGCATCTGAGTGTGAGAGGGCATCCTTTGAGGTGCTGTCTGCCAAAAAGGCTGCAGAATCTGAATACGAACTGATAATTGTCACTGATCCATTCACCGTATGCTATGAGGCTCACGGTCTGATTGCAATGGCCAGTGTGATCCGCGATTTAGGTTACAAGGTAGCCTTCCTTAGACCATATGTAAATGGAAAAATCAAGGTGATAAGAGGTCAGAGAAGAAGCTTTGTGCACTATGCTGCAAAGCAGGCAGCACGCCTTGAGATGATTTCAAAGTCAGGAAAGGATCTTATAGGTTTTGATCCTGCGCTTACAATCTGCTACCGTGACGAGTACACTCAGATGTTAGGCTCTCTCAGGGGCAAATTTGAGGTACAGCTTCCAGAGGAATGGCTTGTGGCTCAGTTCTGCACACAGAGATTCAATGATAGCTTCAGCAAGATTAAAGACAGCATTGAAAAGACTGCCCACAGTGGAAAATTCAGTGAGCCTTATTATCTGTTCACACACTGTACAGAGCGCGCTACGGTTACCCGTTCAACAGCACTCTGGCAGAGCCTGATGCAAAGATTTGGTCTGAATCTGATCCCAGTTGATGTTGCCTGCTGTGGCATGGCAGGTCTGTTTGGACATCTTGAGAAGAATCAGCATGAAACCCATGCTGTATATGAGAAAAACTGGAAAGGACAGATTGCATCAAGAGATTTTGAGCACTGTCTGATCACCGGTTTTAGCTGCAGATCACAGGTACACAGAATGGAAGGCAGGCAGGCGATACATCCTTTATATGTACTTTATGATCTGTTTAAGCAGGCCAAGGTATAAAAGTGGTCAGAAATTTTATAGCCTATCTGTTCGGAACAGCCGTATTATTCGTGCTGATCCCCTCAGCAATGTTTTATGCCGGGATGAAATATCCATATGATTTCATGCCAGAGGGGCTTGTGTCAGGAATTTTTGGAGGAGTGACTTCAGCTGTTGGACTGTTCTTTGTTATTTGGGCAAACTATGAGCTTATAACTAAAGGACATGGTGGAGCAGTGGTCTTTGGCAGTGTAAAGCTGTCCTCAAGGACAAGGGAGCTGGTAGTGACAGGGCCGTATTCCATGTGCCAAAATCCTATGCATATGGGCATTGTCCTGTTTTATTTAGGCTTATCTTGTGCTATAAATTCATTTATTACGATATTATTTCCGTTACTGTTTTTATTATTCGCCTATTTAATGGCAGTATTTGTTGAAGAACCAAGACTGAAAAAAGATTTTCCATCTGAGTTTGAGCAGTGGAGAGCGCAGGTTCCTCAGCGGTTTTGGCCAAAACCTAAAAAAAGCCAATAGTTAAAGGAGTTATTCATGACCATGATGTCAGGCGCACAGATGGTAGTGCGCACCCTAGAGGACTTAGGTGTAGATCGTTTATTCGGATATCCTGGCGGAGCTGTGCTTGATATTTATGATGCTCTGCTTGAATCCACAAAGATTAAGCACATTTTAGGTCGTCACGAACAGGGAGTGGCCCATGCTGCTGACGGTTATGCAAGAGCAACTGGAAAGGTTGGCGTATGTCTTGTAACCTCAGGTCCTGGTGCTACAAATACTGTAACATCAATTGCAACTGCTTATATGGATTCAATTCCTATGGTGGTTCTTACAGGTCAGGTCGGAACTCCTCTTATTGGTTCTGATGCCTTCCAGGAAGTAGATACTGTAGGCATTACAAGGCCAATCGTAAAGCATTCATACTTATGTCAGTGTGCTCTTGATATTCCAAAGTACATAAGACAGGCTTTCTATCTTGCCTCATCAGGCCGACCAGGTCCAGTGGTAGTTGATATTCCAAAGGACTGTGTAAGACCTTCAATGCGTTTTGAGTATCCAGAGCAGGATGGTCCAGTTAGGCTTCGCTCATACAATCCTACAAGACAGGGTCACAGAGGTCAGGTAAAGAGAGCTGCAAAATATATAGCAGAGGCTGTTCATCCAGTGATGCTTGTAGGCGGCGGAGCACAGCTGTCAGGAGCTACACAGGAGGTAAGAGCCATTGCCAGACGCTTTAATCTTCCTGTAACCTCAACCCTGATGGGACTTGGTGTTTATCCAGGATCAGACAGACAGTTCCTAGGTATGCTTGGTATGCATGGTACCTATGAGGCAAATCATGCGATGGACAAGGCTGATCTTGTGTTTGCAGTTGGTTGCCGTTTTGACGATCGTGTGACAAACAATCTTGCAAAATTCTGTCCTGCAGCCAAGGTAATACACATAGATATTGATCCTGCCTCAATCTCAAAGACAGTAACTGCAGATGTACCTATCGTAGGTGATGCAAAGACGGTTCTTAACCAGTTTATTGAAGCCTTTGACGAGTTCAAGCTTGAAGAGAACAGACCTGCAATGGAGTCATGGTGGAAAGAGATTGAAAAATGGCGACACATTGACTGTCTGAATTACAGAAAGGATGAGTCTCTGATTCAGCCTCAGCAGATTATTGAGGCAGTCTACAGAGCAACCGAAGGTAAGGCAATAATTGCAACTGATGTTGGTCAGCATCAGATGTTCACTGCCTTATACTACAAATTTGACGAACCAAGACATCTTTTGACCTCAGGAGGACTTGGTACCATGGGTTATGGCTTCCCTGCTGCCATTGGTGCTAAAGTCGGCGCTCCTGACAAGGATGTATGTCTGTTTACAGGTGATGGCTCATTCCAGATGAACCTGCAGGAGCTGTCAACCTGTCTTGAGTTTGGTATTCCGGTAAAGATTTTTATTCTGGATAATCATACTCTTGGAATGGTAAGACAGTGGCAGAGAATGTTCTACAAGGGACATATCAGCTCAACAAACCTGAATTCAAATCCTGATTTTGTTGCTCTTGCAAAGGCATACGGACATGAAGGATTCAAGATCACCTCTCCTTCTGAGCTTGATGAGGGGGTTAAAAAGGCTCTTTCCATGAAAGACAGGCTTGTAATTGTTGATATCGTATGTAATACCGATGCCAAGGTTCTGCCAATGCAGCAGGCAGGTGGCAGTATGTCAGATATGTTCCTGAATGAGGACTAATCATGCGCCAGATCATATCAATCCTACTTGAAAACGAAGCAGGAGCTCTCTCAAGAGTTGTAGGGCTGTTCTCTCAGCGAGGCTACAATATCGAGAATATTACAGCAGCTCCAACTGAGGACAAGACCATTTCACGCATCACAATTCTGACAGAAGGTGATGGTCAGGTTGTGGAGCGTATTACCAAGCAGCTTCACAAGCTTGTAAATGTAATCAAGGTTTCAAGTCAGCAGGATGACAACTGCGGAATAGTTGAGCGTGAGATCCTGTTTGTAAAAGTGCAGGCTGTAGGACATACTGTCAGGGAGGAGTTAAAAACTCTGTGCGATATCTTTAAGGCTGAGATCGTGGATATCACTCCTGAACTGTACATTCTACAGTTTGTGAATACCTCTTTTGAAGTTGACAGATTTCTCAAGGCTGTCTGTGCACAGGCTGAGATAGTCGAAACCGTCCGCTCAGGCGTGTGTGGAATCTTCAGAGGCGAGCACTCACTGCATTCTTAAACAGAATTTACTGCAATGAGCCTCGCTGATGCGAGGCTTTTTATGTGTGTGCACGGCATGTGCGATAGCTAACAGGTGCAAGTCCTGAGGCCAGGTGC
>JBJFET010000026.1:0-3788 GCA_051891035.1 Succinivibrio sp.
CTAAAAATAAGAAGGGGGTACAACTTCCGTTTTTTCAACCAGTTAGGAAAGAGCACCTTAGGGGATCTGCCAGTCTGGAGCAGTTATCATGGATAGTTCTGGCGGTCGAACCAGAAGAATTACCAGATCGTAGCCGTGGGCGCGTCCGTCTTGTAGCTCTTAAAAATCGCCCGTGGAAAATCCTGGGCGTTGCAGATACCGTGATGATGGATAAAAACGGGCAATTCCACGATGCATCACGCTGGGAATGGAAAGAAGAGGAAGGTTGTTTTGAATGTGATGGTGAGGTTGTCTACAAGATGCCTGGAGCAACCATCAATCTCGACCCCGATGATTTAGAGGAGCCTGAACCAGAGCCAGTCCCGCAACCAACAGTAATAGACGAAGATGATGGGGATGAAACCCCATTTTGATTATTAACAACTCATACATATGCTGAGGGCCGTAGTATAACGGACCCTCACGTTGAGGGAGAATAAATGAAAGGTCTGCATGTTTTTGATGTAGAAAGTTCAGGTTTGCTCAACGAGCAAGACCTTTATTATCATTGTGTACTGTTTAAAGAGTATGCTAAACCTGTTTTCAATCTTTTTCTACCACCAGAACATGATGGTTATGAAGACGCGATAACCTGGGTTAAAACACACCATAGCGATGTTGAAGTAAATATTCACACCATAGATAAATTGGAAGAGTGGCTGACAACCGTCCCTACAGCGATAGCATGCCACAACTGCTACAATTATGACTTCCCACTTATGGAGAAGTTGTCTGGTATCCATTTTGATATGTTCCGTGACCCAAAATGTATGGGGACAATAAACAATAAACAGGTCAATCTATACGACACTTTGTCCATGAGTCGTACATTATGGCCTGACAGACCTTTACCGAAAGGTTGCCCAGAGTCAGTTAAAAACCCTGTAACAGGCAGACTTGAGCTTGTTGCCCCTCATGGTTTAATGGCTTGGGGTTATCGCGTAGCCAACAAAAAAGTAAAAATAGATGACTGGCGAAACCAACCTCTCTGGGAGTACGTGCACAGGGTTTATGAGGACGTAATCATCAACGAGCTTGTCTGGAAAGAGTTGATGGACGAAATGCAGTGCAAAGGCAAGTTCGAAGATACTGCGAAATTCCTCTACAAAGATACTCCTTACGGTAAACAGCATAAAATTAACTGGAAAAACGCCTTACGAAGAGGGATGCTGGCAGACTACCTGATGCTCCTGCAAGAGCGGCAAGGTGTCTGGTTCGACACAGAGGCAGCAGAAAAGCTGTGTGCTCGCATCGATACAATGATGAAAGAGATAGAAGATGAAGTTGAGCCACTGTTGCCACCAAAACCAATGTCCGAATCACAAAGGCCAAAATTCCCTTCCAGACCTTTCAATCGGGATGGTAGCATCTCAAGCACTGGTTATAAATGGTTGGAGAAATTAGGTTATCCGGTGGACTTCTCCGCTTTCGACTACGTAGCGCCACCTGCTAAACCTTTCACCTCAACAGGCGGCCTGAGTGCTGCTGGGGCAAGGTGGTGTCTGAATGAGTTCGGTATTGAAGACCCTGAAAAAGCAAGAGAGTTTCTTTCCGAGTATGCTCAGAAACCTGCTCCTCAACCCTTGCCTGATGATCTGATGGAGAAAGCTAAGAAAGATCTCCACGACCAAAAAGAACCTGATTTTCTCGTGCCGATGAAACTTTCTAATCAGGACGATATTAAACGCTACCTGGTAAACACCGCTGGGTGGAAACCAACTATGTGGCGAACAAAAGACGTTACCAAAGACAGTTTCAAGAAAGAACGCAAAGATGATGTTATTCACACCTACGTGGAGAGCTATCTTGACGATCTGGATCAATCAGAATACAAATACTTGATCCTTGAGTATCTGCGAAGCACAAACGAAGACTTCCAGATAACCAACAGGGTGTACGACGGCAGAAAAGATAACGAAACCAGAGAGAAGAAAGTCTTTGCAGCGTTCAGGAGATTGGCTCGTGCATTGCCAACATCGCCTATGCTGAAAGATACCTTCGGGCATTTGTGCCCTAATCTGGAAAAAATCGATGCCGATACGGCTAAGAAAATTGTGAAGTGGTTATCCCTTCGCAACAGGCGCGGTGTTCTTCGCCCGATGAACGAAAAAGAAGGGGAAAGCAAAGGCTGGTTAAATCACCCACGATTAGCCGTAGACCATAAATTACCAGCAGGATCTTCCGGCATAACTAACACTGGTAGACGCAAACACTGTGTGGTTGACGTACTAGCCTCACATTAAACACCTCCTGAATTGCTGGGAAACCTGACCGGGTGATGCCGAAGGCAATCAGCAGCCAAGCCCGAAAAGGGAAGGTTCAACGACTATCGAAAAGACGCTATCAAGGAGATGGCGTAACCGAGTAGAGTAGGTTGTAAGCTATTGACAACCGAAGTGGGAGGGTGTATAAGGTAAACAATAGGTGTTTGGACTATCCACCAACTTATACACAAGATATAGTCTAAACTGTGTAGAAATATACAGCAGAGATTCTAACATGTACGTAGTTTATCTTTTAACAAACATAGACAAAGATACGCAACCTAACAAATACATAGGCAGCAAATCTCATTGCAAAATCGTAGATGTTGACGGTATTCCTACTATGATAGACGTCAAGACTGGAAAACCTTACTTTGGATCATCAACAAATCAAGAAATGAGAGACGATCTGAAAAGAGGGGATAGGTTTTCTTGCTCAGTGCTTGAGGAGGTGTCATGGGAAAACAAGAAACACCTCAGGGAGAGGGAAGATTATTACCTCAAGAAGTACGATGTTGGTAATAGCGAAGAGTACTATAACATAACCGATTGTGCAGAGTTCAGAAACAGAAACACAAAAGCCGCCCAGACAGCTTGCGGCAACTCTTTTGGAGAACTTGCTAAGGATATTGCTGGTGAACACTGTTCCATGTCTAAAAGAGATGGTACGGCAAAAAGGCTTGGTTTTACAGATTATGGTGCTTTGTATTTGTACATCTATGAGGAGATGAAGTCAGGCAAATCCGGCGCTGAAGTATCACATAGCTTAGGTTTGCAAAGGCATTTCGCTTCAAGGTATTTATCAGCTTTTGATATGGATAAAGCCTATGCTGAATGTCAAAACATGACGCATCTTGTAGATGATGTTCGATCTCTATGGTGGAAAGGAGCTACGTTAGCTAAAATATCTGAAATACTTGGTATAGAGAAGGTTACTGCAAGATTCTTCCTCGGAAAATACTCAGAAGACAGATCTTATGGTGTAGCATACAATCTTCAAAAAACAAAAGAAGAGTTGGAGATTGAAATAACAAAAGCTATACTTGATGGGGAAGATTTTGTTGATGTGGCAAAAAGAACAGGTTTAGTTCTTGAGTCGGTAAAAAGATATTTTTTAAGATGTGTTAGAAGACGGTTAAAGAGTAGCGACCTTTAACGAATACAATTGATGTAACGTACCTAAGCCGTCAGAGAAGGTTTTGCTGGGTAAAGAGATGCGTGGGCTGCTGGGTGTGGACACCACAAAATACTACGAAGTAGGTATTGATGGTTCCAACCTTGAACAGCTTATCGGCGCATGGGGTGCTTACGAGTTCGATAACGGGCTTTACTATCACACAGTTAGTGCAGGGGATGCCCATGCTGAGAACGCCAAAGCCTACACAAAAGCAGCGGGAAAAGAAGTATCTAGAGGGGATGGTAAACCTATTACATATGCCTGTCTGCCAAAAGACACCACCACAGTCCTTACCCGTGATGGCTGGA
>JBJFET010000027.1:0-3784 GCA_051891035.1 Succinivibrio sp.
ATATCATAACCACAACCTGAAAATTTCAAGGGCAAGTGGAGTATGCTTAAGCCTGACAGGTTATCATTCCATCAGGCGTGTCCACCCGAGCGTTCCATTGCGGGTCTTAAAATCCATCTGTCCACTTTTACGCGTTATGATAACGTATAAGAAAGTACACGTAATTTACCATCAGAATCTTGAAATGTCAATGTGGCAGGAAACGCTCTAAAACGAATTCTGACGAGATAATGATTTCAGACAAGCAAACCTATTAGGTATACATGATCATCTCGCTGTAGCGCTTGTTTCAGGCCTTAAAATAGATTTAGTGGTAAGACGTTTGGTTTATAGAGACAAGAAAGCTGCCTGGACGGCAGCTTATTCTATCAGACGGGGAAGGTTCAGAAGGTGAGGAAGAGGAAGACGAGGAGCACACAGAACAATACCAGGGATGCACAATCAGAATCTGTAAAATGATCATCCCAATGACGTAATTTCCACTCTTGTTTGATAGGTTTCTCTTTCATAATACACCTCATTTAGCCATAAGAAACATGGCTACTACAAAACCGATTATTAACTCAAAAAACAAAAGATCAGCAATTGTCATAAGTTATTTACCGTTAAGGACTATGATGCTTACGCACACCATAAGGAACATCACAAACAAAAAATCGGCTATTGTCATGAAGTCTCTCCTATGGTGATTCACACAGCAGCCAGATTATGAGAGCCAGCATAAGCAGGGTGAGCAGAATATTAACTATTGTCATAAAAGTTTTTCTCCTATGATGTGGCATACGCACACATAGCAAAGTGAATAAATGACGCATACAACGAAGATGTGTCCCCACGGGATATCACCATCTCTGAATTTGTTCAGAAAGTCATTTATTTTCCTTTTCATGGCCTTTACCTATCTCACGTATGTCGAACGTTGTAGCAGACCAGAAGAACAAAGCAGGGAGTGCTACGACACCAATTAAGGCAAGAGCATAAACAACGATTTCAACCATGATCACTCCTACATAAGAAAGAAACCGTAAGCTGCATATCCAACAAACAGAAGCATAGCAGCGGCGGTGCTCATTGTTATTGCCAGTGCCATTCCGGCTTCTAAACGGTTCATACGCAGACCTCCACCAACAGCTTAATAAGCTCGCCAACGGCGACACCACAAAGAAAGCCGCCTACTATCGTAACAATCAACTTTGCACAACATTTCATAAACTGTACCATAAAAAGCGGCCTCTTTGTTTTGTCACATTGAAAGGAGCTACACCTACGACTATCGGGAAGTGGCATTCGCGACCGAAGGGAGTGTAGCGTAGGCATTTCGAGCCGATAAGGCGAAACGTTCACTACGTGAACTAGATAACAGGTATCAAGCTGCTTTTGTTAATGATTGATGTGAGATTCAAAGTCGCGACGTAGATTTTGAACGCGCTCTACACATCCACGCATTTCAGCCAAAAGCTTACTAACAACGGTATAGTCAAATGCTTTAGTCATTTTCTTTTCTCTCTTAAACGTCCCAATTCTCTTCTTCAAGAATGATATCGAAATTCGTCACAACAAATTCTCCTGCATCTGGAAGCATCCCGAAAGCTGGGCTGGATTCCATGTCAAATTTATCGATTGGTGATTCTTCTGGTGTCATATGTGCTCCTCTTTTGTTTTAAGTGTATTATACCGACTCAGAAGCCTGTTTGCAACTATTTTAGCCACACAACATGCATACCAAGATCAACAAAGGCGTCTATGTTGTCTTTTCTGACGCATGTGCCGCTGTTTTTACCAGGTATGCACCAACCTTTTTCAAAATCCCACACGAAGGGGTTAAGTGATTGTGGGTGCATAGCAACAAGGTCCGTTGTTTCTGTGTCCACAACGGAGCACTCGACAAATTGCAGACTGGAGAATGTGCCTTCTTCCCCTATTTCCTGCCCTAAAACAGCCCCACACGTAGCTATAGCGTCACATGGTGAGGCAGCAATAATGTAGCGAGCGACATGTTTATCCATCTTCTCTTCAGAGAGGGTGTGGTAGTCAAGTATCTTGGCGGTTATTTTGTAAACACTATACATTTTTCTTATATTTTTCCTCAAAATTAAGGATCATCTCGTTGACCCACTGTATACGCCACTTGTTGAGATGGTGGGTTCGTGCAATACTGTTGTCTTCAAACACGTAGTCAGCGCTGTAAAGCGTTGCACCTTCCAGGATTTCAAACGGGTAGCAGTCGTTAAGCCCTGCGGCACGGAACAGTCGGTTCTGCACGAGGTTTAGGTTGGGGTTCAGGGCATAGTTATGGAATTTTTTCCACATTCTAAGGTTGTGGCACAGAGAATGGGAAGAGTCGAACACCTCGTGATCAGGAAGGCCAGCTAAAACCCAATTTCTGTACTCAACATAGAATCTGTACAAAGCATCTGTAGGACACAAACTGCTGAAATAACGAATATCTTCGTCAGGTTCTTTGGGGTAAGCTATTGCTGTAAGGTCTTTTTCCATAATTACGCCTCCGCACGAGCAATGGACTGCTCTATCCATTGCAGACGATCATAGTTGTAATAGCAAGCGGAGGATTTTGCCTCCTCAAGAAATGCTTGCTGCGGGTTATCTGAATACTGATTGAAAGGGAACTGCTGGGAAAGTCCGGCAAAGAGAAACGCCTCTTTCAATTCGAGGACTAAGCTGCTGTAGCTATCAAAATGAACGGTCCCGTCCATGTAGCCATTATCGCACCAGATCTCCAGGTTGCCACACAATCCAGCACCTGCATCAAAAGCATGGGGGTTTTTCTTTTCGTTATCAGCACTGATGCACCCGCCATCCACCCATTCTTGCAGATCGTAGTAGAACCTGGTTAAGTCATAGGACGGGATAGGGATCGGTAGGTAGTTCTCAGCCCTTTGCTTTTTATTTTTGTGGCCCATGATTAAGCACCTTTCTTGTAGTCGAAATTGAAGAATTTGTTGATGATAAAGGTGTAGAGCAGCACGCTTAAGAATTTCGAAGCGAACATTTCCATACTGACAAACGGCAAAAACGTCATAAACGCGATTGTTGGGTAAATAAGAGAGTCAGTGATGGCGCTACAAGTGTTAGCTATAGGGCGTGCTTTTTCAATAGACACTTTATTTTTCAACAACTTAAATACTGAACCTGCGACAAAAGCCCCGGCCACAACAGCGGTGAACGATGCTATAGCTACCGATAACGCTGCGTGGTTAAACGCGAAGGTGCACAATCCGGCAGCAGCAGCAATAGCAGCCGAAAATTTAAGACCTCTACCACAGAAAACTCTGTCTCTCAGCATCATGTTTGCTGCAACGCAGACGCTTGTGGTGATAGGTATAACCCATGCACCACAGTAATAGACGACAAGGTTAACTATCGTAAAGATCGCCACGTAGGCCGAAGACCAACCAATGAACTCTTTGTTGCTCATATCTCGTCTTCCCTGTTGGTTAGAACCCTGTCGTGAACGATAAGCCCCTGGGTTTTTGCTTTTATGGCGATACCTCGTGCAACATTTGCTGCGTGTTCTTTTTTCAGCATCTCTGCTGCATAGGCGAACCCTTCGTAGAAATTGCATTTTGCATACACTGCTGCGAGAAGATGTAAGGCGCGACTCACACGACAAATGTATTCTGCAAATGTTTCGTTATTCATGCTGCACCTCTTCTTCATAATCAGGGAAAGGAGGTAAATCCTCCTGTGTTGCTAAAAACTCCTCATAGGTAGGGGGTGGGAAGCCAAAACAGCCGTGGCCTAAGTAACAATTCTTATCTCCACC
>JBJFET010000028.1:0-3687 GCA_051891035.1 Succinivibrio sp.
GTTCTTAGATCAAGATTATTATAAAAAAGCAAGGTACTTAATAGGCCACTGTTACAATGAATCAATGAAATATCTGACAGCTAAAATTATGTAACTATGCTGCAGGCAAAGATAGGAAGTTAAAAAAGCTGATTTTACAGACTGACAGAATACTGATCTTTTCTAAATACCTATAAAGCAGCATGTATTTAATAATCCATAAGGATATGTTGTATTAGGAGAAAAAACAGGACATCTGATGCCTGTCTAGAGATTTCTTCGATAGTTAAGAGACATGGCGATAGTGTTACCGTCAACAGATCCAAGATCTCCGCCTAAAGGAACACCGGTGGCTATTTTTGATACAGGCACGTTATTCTTTCTAGCAATATTTGCAATATATGAGGCTGTAACATCTCCCTCAACAGTCTGACTTAATGCAAGAACAACCTCTTTTACAGATTCTGTTTCAAGACGTTTCTTCAGCACATCAAGACCAAGCTCTTTAGGACCAATTCCATCTAGCGGACTTAGATGACCGTGCAGCACAAAGTATGTGCCAGAAAATGAAGAGCTTGATTCTATCGCCTCTACATCAGTTGCTGTTTCTACTACGCAGATAACACCATCTGATGCTCTTTTGGCACTGCTGCAGATTGAGCAGAGATGGTTTTCAGTATCTGAATAGTTTCTGCACACAGGACACAGGGAGATTGAACTAAGACTCTGCTCTATAACCTTTGCCATTTCAATTCCCTGAGTACGTTTTCTGTCAAGGAGATAGTAGGCAATACGACTAGCACTTACAGGTCCGATGCCAGGCATGACCTGTAAAGATTCGATAAGCTTATCAAGCAGAGAACTAGATGACATAATCAGAATGGAAGCTTAAGTCCTGGTGGCAACTGCATTCCGCCTGTTACGGCAGACAGTTTTTCCTTTGACTGCTCTTCTACACGACGATGTGCATCATTAAAAGCTGCAGCAATCAGATCTTCAGCAATTTCCTTGTCATCCTGAAAAACTGAATCATCAATTTCTACTCTGCGAACTTCATGACCGCCTGTTAGAGTAACCTTAACAAGTCCTGCACCGGACTCGCCAGTCACTTCCATAGCAGCAATTTCATCCTGTGCTTTTTTCAGGCGCTCCTGCATCATCTGCGCCTGCTTCATCATATTACCCATGTTAAACATGACTTTTCTCCTAAAAATTTTTCAAAAATTCTAAATTATCTGTATATTTTTTGCAAACAGCAGACTGATATTGCCATATGGAAAAACAGGTGTTGATACATAAGAAACAATCCTTATCATCTTTTTTTTAATAATCTTTTGTTTTCTGAACTCTTCCTGTTTGGCCCTATTGTTCAGTCTCTAACAGCTGCTTTTACTTTTAATTCTTTGCATTCTGCAGCTTGACAGACTGTATCAGCCGCATTGCCTTTTCATCAAGATCATATATTCTGGCTATTTTACAGTCGATCTGAGCACAGATCTCATTATAAGTGTCAGGATCTGCATTTTCCAGGCGAGCTGCAAGCTCCTCGATTATAAGCTCATCATCATGACTTGGTATCGGTACAGGTACTTCCTCGAGCAGCGATTTTAAGATTTTTATTGTATGGAATTTTTTTTCAAAATAGAATCTGACCGCACTCGAGTTTAATACTGCCGCAAGATAGGTTGATGAGATATTTTTAAATTCTGATACCAGCACATTGCAGCTGTTCAGTGTAAGTCTGCCCTTCCTGTCTACTGCAACAATAGGATATTTTGCAATAAATCTGTATACAAGCTTTTCCGGTGCTCTGTAATACTCAAGAGGGGCAACCTGCTGAAAACTATCCTCTCTGTAGACAACATAGCTCTGAGGTGTGCTGATTTTAAATGGAATAACGTCAGTTCCTCTTAAAACCTCTTCACTGCCAGGTGTCCTTTTCTCGGTAATAACACCTTTGTTTGAACCTGTCACAATACCAAGAGCAAATCTTGCATGTCCCCTTAGCTTGACACAGTGATCAAGATCATCCATCTTATCTAAAACCTGCGCCTCCTCATCGGTAACCTTGAAATTGAAGTCACCATCTCTGCGTTTTCTTCTTACAACGTAGGTCTTATCATCAATGTTGACAATCACATCTCCACAGGCGCCTTTATATGAGGTTTTCTCAAGAGTAAGGATCACACTTGGGCATTGAACTGCATGAAAAACCTCACCTAGGTATCTTACAGCCTTTACTCTTGAATTCTCATAGATGAATTTTCTTACCGTCTCATGCGAGGCAACGTTTAATAAGGCCTCAGGGAGCACAAACTGAACAATACCACCTTCTTTTAAAAGATTAAGAGATCTCTCAACAAAAAGATCGGCAAAGCAGGGTCTTTGTTTAGCGGCACAGACAAGAGTCCTTGAATAGCGCTTTATGATCCTGTCATCATCGCACGAGCCCCATGGAGGATTGCCGATAATAACATCAGCTTTTGGCAGTAGTTTTGCTGTGATGGTATCGCACCTTAAAAGATGGGTATTCAGGATTTCCCTGTCAGTGCAGTCGCCGGAGAGTACAAAGTTTACTCTGGTAAGAGTAACAGAGAAGCTATCCAGATCGCATCCGTAAAGATCTTCAACACGAGCTCCTCTTTTAAGAAGTCTTAAAAGAAAATTGCCAGAACCGCAGCAGGGATCTAAAAATACACGTCCAGGATACAGATGCAGAGTTTCAATTGCAGTATCGGTCAGATTCTGCGGGGTATAGTATCTACCTGACTGTCGTCTTTTTGATAATTCCATCAAAGATAGGTAGATTAGCCCCAGCGTGTCTTCATATTTTACAAAGCGCAGTCTGAAATCCGGAAGCTTTGTAGCTGCATTGGACAAAGATTTTCTTGGAGTGCTGTCAATAAGCTCTTCTAGTAGCCACTGATATTCTGCTGCATCAAGACGCTCCTCAAGATATGCCTTTAGAAAATTCTCAGTAACATCTGTACTGATCCTTTTATCATCTATCAGAAGCTGTAGAAATGATTCGCACAAAAGTGCGGTAATGGCAGTAGAGGTACCGGAAAAGTCACTGACAAGCATGGAAACTGCCTGATGATTTGGTGACTGGCGTGAAACGTAGTTAACATACAGTTCCCTGCCCTTTAGGGCACTCTTGTTGCGCCTTGACTTCAACTCATCAAGTTCACCTTTACGCAAAGATGAAACCATGGAATCAATCTGGCTTTTAAGAAAAACACTCTGACCTGAAGATGCAGCCTCAAGATAGTCTTCATCTGTGCTGTCAGCAACACTGACAGCCTTGAGCTTTCCAAGTCTTATCCAGTTTCTGCCTGTAGCAGCAGATATCTCCAGTAATCTGCATGCCTGAGACAGACTGATATATTTTTTAACCTTTTTTTTCTCTGCCATATTGGTCCTGATAGGTGACATACCTCTGCCAAGAGGAAATGTGTTCAGCTACTTGTGACATTCTCCCTCACTTTAGAAGAGAGGACATCCGTTCGATTGGTCCTACGACCAAAGCATTAAAACTTAGAACAAATATTACCATATCAAAGGTAATTTTCATTTATCTTTTATGTACAGACTTTTTTTTAGTCTTTATTATCAGTATGTTATTCAAAAAATTTTTTATTAATATTTTTTTGTTTTTTGGCTCTTCGTGCATAGTTATGGGTAAAAATTGAAAGTAGTACACGGTAA
>JBJFET010000029.1:0-3603 GCA_051891035.1 Succinivibrio sp.
TTGAATTTTCTGTTTTTCTGGAGCAGTGTCTCTGATGATTGGAGCACTCAATTCTTAATATTGGAGCAATAAAAAAAATGTAAGATCAACGTAATCAAAAATCGCAGTCTCTGATCGTTGGAGCACCCCCATAATATCCCCACTAGTAACAATTTTCCAAATCTTTATTTTGATATTCTCCTAATGCGCCATGTGGCGTTTTTATAGGAAAATATTTCAATGAAGACTGACGTTTTCAAATTAAGAAAGATTGCATATGCAGTTCTTGAAAGCAAAATGGGTAACCGCGAAATATCCAGAACCTATGGGGTAAGCAGTTCATCCGTTACAAGATACACAAGAGAAATAAAAGCTTCAGGGCTTTCGTGGAAAGAACTTGATAAATTAAATGATGATGCTTTTCTGTCAGCTATAAAACCCAAATCAACAATAAAATTCATTCAGCCAGACTGTGAAAAGATCTACAATTTCAAACTGTCCCACAAGAGATTAACCTTAGAAAAAGTATTTGACTACTGTTACTACGATTCAACTCCAGAACAAGGTATGAAGTTTTATTCATACCAGCACCTTTATTCTCTATTCGATCAATGGCTTATGGAGAATCATGGAAAAGCAAAAATCTCATCAATCCCATGCAATCCTGGAGATTATCTAGAAATTGATATGGTTGGTGATCCGCTTCATTGGATAGATAGTACAGGCAAGCAGTATGAATTAAAAGTTTTTGTGGCTGCATTGCGATATTCAGGATTGTTCTACGCAGAAGCCTTTTTTGATGAAACTCTGACATCCTGGCTTAAAGGAACAGTTCATGCGTTACATAAATTTGGGCTCCCATTGGCTCTTAGCTGTGACAATGCCAAAGCACTAGTGAAACATCCTCACAAGTATATGGCGGAACTTTCAACAGCAATGAAGCAATTATGCGCTTACTACAATATGGAAGCATATGTATCTCAAGTTCATTCTCCTAGTCAGAAATCGGAAACAGAAAGGGCAGCAGGTATTTGCGAGCGTGATATTTTTACTGAATTAGAAGGTGTAAGCAAATGGATGTACGCACCTGCTCTTAAACAGGTTAATGAAAAATTATCTGCTTGGGTGGATATCTGTAATAACAAGGCTTTTACTCATAATTCTTTATCCTCTCGCACCACTGTATATGAGCAGCAGGAAAAACCAAAGCTACGGCAGGCACCTCTTATACCATTTGAGATGTATCAATGGCAGATCCTCAAAGTTGACAAGTACGCTAAGGTAAAAATCTCACAGGACAACAAACGCTACCTAGTTGAGTATACACAGGCTAATAAAGAGGTTGTATGTGCCCTCACTGATACACAGGTTATCTTTTACTCTAAAAAAGAGCACAGACAGGTTGGTAAATATAAGCGAGATTATTCTCCTGAATACAAACTTATTCAGGATGAATCATTGATGTCTCCTGCTGATAAGGCATTCCGTAGAGGTTATGAAGCTTTTACAGAAGAATTCAAATCACACGGATATGCCTTACCTAATATTCTCAATTACTTGAATCTAATTTACAACCCTACAAGTAGTAAAAGAAAGCTAAGCTCCCAAGAAATACAGCCAAACAAGAATCCTCAGATGGTGCTTTACAGAAAGTCTATGGGACTTTTGGGCTTATGTAAGAAACATGGCGCAACTATAGTTGATGAAGCTTGCAGAATAGCAGCATCACACAATAGAGCTGATGATTACGAGTTTATTAAAAATTGTATCAAGAGTGAAATCAGAGATATCAATGAAAATAAGAGAACTCAAAAGGGACAGAAGTCTGAGCAATCAACTAAGCACAGTTCCTCCTCATCATCTAATGTCATGTCTCGTGAAGCAAATTATTACAACTAAGGATGAATCAAATGAAAAATAAAATTGTTGAACCAAAACAGGAAGAGTTAAAAAAATTAACCAAAGAACTTAGGATTTCTCCTTTGTATACACGATTCTGTGAACTGCAGGAAGAGGGAGAGCTAGAGAAAGGTAGTATGTCATATCTGGATTTTATCTATGATTTGGTAAGTTATGTTACCACTAGCAGAAATGATCACAGAATTAGAAAAACGATTGAAGAGTTGAAACTACGACATACTAGCGCTTGCCTGGATAATATTATTTTTGACAGCAATCGCACAGGAATTACAAAAAAGGAGATCACAGAATTCAATACATGCAACTGGATACGATCCAAGCGCTCTATGATTGTGGCAGGTGCAACTGGTACTGGCAAGACATATATTGCTGATATGCTTGCTATCAGTGCCATTACGTCAGGGCTCAAAGTTTATTTCAATAGAATGCCAATGCTTTACAGTGATCTGTCAATGATGACAGCGTCAGAGTTCAATTCTTTTAAGAACCAGTTAAAAAAGCAGGATTTGATTTATATCGACGACTTTGCATTGGGTAAGATCACACCAGAAGTAGAGAGTATGCTAGTTGAAATTGCAGATGAATGTGCTGGCAGAAATACAGCTTTTCTCCTTACTACCCAAACAAAAGTTTCTGGATGGATAGAAAACTATTTTTCAGACAGAGCATTGGCAGAAGCATTTTGTGACAGGATAGCAAACTCAACATCAATACGGATCACTTTAGAAGGAGACTCTTTACGCTCGATGAATTCAGGTACCATAAATGGTACCCAGAGTACCCCAAATGGTACCGATCTCACCACCATGAATGAGGATATAGGTACCAAAAATGGTACCAAAAAACGCCGAGGAAGACCGCCAAAAAACAAAGAAAATAACGTTAATTCAAACAATAATGACAAACCTATAAAAAATGGTAAAGGTACCAAATTGGTACCGGTACCATCAAATGGTACCAATGATGGTACCGTGGTACCAGTACCAAAAGTACCATCAGATGAGGACTAGAACATGATCGACAGAGACAGTTTAAGTCCCGCAATCAGACTTCTTTTTGACAGAGCTGTTGAGCTTGATTCCAGTAAGATTGATGTAACGATTAAAGCTCTGGCAGAAGCAGAGCCTAATCATTCCAAAAGAGATTACGTGAAGGCAATAGATACCTTTAAAGATTTCAAAGCGGAATTAGAAAATCACTCGTTACCTATGCCTATTGAGCTTAAATCATGGTTTGATAGAGGTATTCAGGGACTTTGGGCGAAAGGTTGCTCCTGGTTTAATGACCAGAAATCTCTTATAGAGAGTTCAGCAGAAGAAAGAATAGCTTCAGCCAGAAAAGATAGAGACGAGGTTAATGAACGATGCGAGCATCTTTTATCACATATTGAGTCCCTCAAGATTGAGCTAAACAATGAGAAGGAGCTTAATCTGCAACTTAATCAAGCCCTTAAAGGATGTAAGGATGAGCTTCAGAAGTGCCAGACTGAACGTGTCATGCTAACAACACAGGTGGCCGAACTGAGAAGCGCAGTTAATGTTTTAAGAGATAGTATCTGCTCCAAGATTCAGAAGATGGCAGATAAGGTATAATAGGAGGTAATAACTTTTTGGGGCAGAATCATTAAAATTAGTTCTGCTCCAAGCTTAATACTACCCCTGCTCCAATGATCCGAGACTATGCTCCAACATTTCAGAATATGCA
>JBJFET010000030.1:0-16117 GCA_051891035.1 Succinivibrio sp.
CCTATGATAAAGGACATGCTTGTCTGTCAGAACCTTCTGTCGCCAGCTGATCTGTATTCTCAGGAACACTCATCAAAATATCAGCTGTGCATTCCGATTAAGGACAGTGCCGGAGTGCTCCTTGCATGTGTAATTTCTCCACAGATCAAGTTTTTTACTCTGACAGAGCAGAATATTGCCATCCTGAATCTGGTGGTAAACTATGCAGCTGACATGATTTCAACCGGGGTGATTGCACCAGTGATTGAAGCTGAAGAAAAGCACACCTTCATGAAATATCTCAAATTCGTGTTTACCGAGAGTACTCTCAGACACGAGCAGAGCTCCATCCTAATCTGCAGAGGCAGAACCGATGACTGTCTTAAGATCTTTGACAAGACCATATCAACCCGTCGAGGTGCTGATATTTACTGGAGATGCAAAGATACAAAAGGTAACAGGATACTGATTGTAATGCTTCCTCTTACAACGATTGTGCAGGCTCAGCTGTTTAAGGACAGAGTCTTAGAGCAGATAGGTATCAATAAGGAAATGCACAATGCCGTGGAGCTTACTGGTCCTTTAGAAGTTTCAATTGACAATGATGTACTGCTAGAGCAGTTGAAGTCACTAGGTCTTTCAGATGATGATATTGATGTGTGCACTAAGTTTAATTAGTGAAATTGCAGCAGTGGTGTTAAATTCCGGGCTGATGTCGGCAAGTATCAGCTTTGGAGTCTTTATTTGTGTTCATCTGTTAAGCTCTGTGCTTTTTGCCATAGGAGCAAGTAAATATTTTCCTGAAAGTCTTGCCTCAAAAAGAGTACAGGCAGCAGTCTATGTCTTTGTGATCTGTTTTTTCATACCGGTAGCAGGTTTTGCAGGAACTCTCATATCAGTCGTCTATGCTCTGAGAAATCCTCTTGAGCTTATTCTGAAGACCTGGCAGGAGAATGTTAGAGAAGAGCTTCCATCCAACCCTCGCAATATGATGTATACCCGCTTTGGTACAGGAGCTCTTCGAGATATTCTCATCAATTCGCCTGTAGTAGACAGACGAGTAGATGCCATAACTTCCGTATCAAGACTGCCAAGAGCGCAGCGAATATCCTTCTACAAGATGGCACTTCGTGATCCGGCCGACGATGTAAGACTTCTGGCCTACTCTCAGCTTGATCCTCTTGAGCAGGAGATCAATGACAATATCTGTGATCTT
This sequence comes from Succinivibrio sp., assembly GCA_051891035.1. Lineage (GTDB taxonomy): Bacteria > Pseudomonadota > Gammaproteobacteria > Enterobacterales > Succinivibrionaceae > Succinivibrio. Next base: position 1,196 of record JBJFET010000030.1, read on the forward strand.
GAAAAGAACTTCTTACAGACAAACAGTGCCGATACAGCCTTTGATATTGCACAGCAGTTTTGGGAGCTGTGTTATCTTGGAATTTCAGATGGCGCTCTGTTCTCTCACTACATAAGCAAGGCAAATGAATGGTGTCGCAGGGCTATCAGTATTGAGGACAGGCCAAGTTATGAGCTTCTGCAGGGCAGAATCTGTCTGAACCTCAATCAGTCAGATAAGGCTTATGAGGCATTGATGAAGGCAAAAGAGCACAATATTCTGTCAAGTCAGGTGATCCCGTATCTTGCTGAATGTGCCTTTATCAGCCACGATTATAAAAAGGTTCGTGAACTTTTAAATGAGCTTCCATCAGACAGTGGCAGCAGACTTACTCAGATAAAGGAGTACTGGCGTGAAACTAACTGAACTGTTTAAAAAGGGCTTGTTTAAAAAAGCAGGATCGGCAGAGGGCAAATTATCCATCCTGCACAGGGATGCAAGCTTCAATGTAGGACACAAGGCAGATATCTGTCTGCTGCTTGAGGGAACCTATCCATTTGTGCGAGGCGGAGTATCCTCATGGGTGCATCAGATAATCTCAGGAATGCCAGAATACAGTTTTTATCTGGTATTTATAGGCGGACAGAGGGAAAACTACAAAAAGATAGCCTATGAGCTTCCCAAAAACGTGGTGGGAATGGAGATGCACTATATCCTGCCAGAAGGATCACTTGCCAAAAAGCTGGCACGACACAGTAACAACAGGAACTTTGAGCTCTGGGAAAAGGTGATTTCATTTTTTGATACCCCTGACACTCCTGTACCTCATGATTTGCTTGAAAAATTTGCCCTGAATGTAGGCTCTGATCAAAATGCCGAGGATGACTTTCTTTACAGTGAGAACTCATGGAATGTTCTGACAAGCCGCTATGAGAATGTGGATGAGGAAGGTTCATTTGTAGATTATTTCTGGACCTACAGAACCATCTATCAGCCGCTGATTATTCTTTCAAAAATTGCAGTTCAGCTGCCGGAGGTAAAGGTACTGCACTCAATCTCAACAGGCTATGCCGGTTTTCTTGGAGCAATGGCTCACAGCATCAGCAAGACGCCATACCTGTTAACCGAGCATGGAATCTATACAAAGGAACGAAAGATTGATCTGTCGCTTGCAACATGGATCAGCAATAAAACAGATGCCCTTGATATTTCCATGCATACAGGAATGGATCTTATAAGAAAGATCTGGATTAACTTTTTTATTCAGCTTGGAAAGTCTGCCTATCAGGAAGCTTTCAGAATAACCGCCTTATTTGAGGGTAACAGAGAACGTCAGATATCTGATGGAGCTCCAGAGGAAAAGAGCATTGTTGTGGTAAACGGCATCAAGACAGAACGCTTTGAGGAGGCCTATTCTCAAAGACCACAGACTCCTCCTCACGTAGTGGCTCTTGTCGGACGTGTGGTTTCAATCAAGGACGTTAAAACCTTTATCAGAACAATCAGAGGAGCAATAAGTCTGTATCCTGATCTTGAGGGGTGGGTGGTTGGACCTAAAGAGGAAGATCCTGATTATGTCAGAGAGTGTGAAACACTGGTGGCAAGTCTTGGACTTGAAAAGCAGATAAAATTTACCGGCAATCAGGATGTCACAAAGATTATGCCTAAGATTGGCATCATGATGCTGACATCCATTTCTGAGGCTCAGCCTCTGGTACTGCTTGAGGCCATGTGTGCAGGAATACCCTGTATTGCAACAAATGTTGGAGCTTGTTCTGAGATCCTCTATGGAGCCAAAAATGAAGTTCCTAATCTTGGGAAGGCTGGAGAGGTTATTTCAATTGCAAATCCATCACAGGGTGTGCAGATGATTGATTACCTGCTTGAGGATGACAGACGCTGGCGAGAATACGGAGACAACGGACGCAAACGAGTTCTGGAGAGTTACGATCAGAAGAAGATGTTTGCCAGATACAGAGAATTATATCAGGGGGCCCTAGATGGCAGGTATCGGATTTGAGCTTAGAAAAATACTGAAAAGAGATACGTTATCCTCAATCCTTGAAGCTTATGGCATCGCTGGTCTTATAAGTTCAGGACCATGGGTTCTCTCAATCATAGCTCTTTTGATCATCGGCATCATCAGTGTAGGTGTGGTATATCCTACCTACCTTATTATTCAGTTTTTGGTCTCGGTGACGTACATGATGGCAGGTTCCCTTATCCTGAGTGGAACCGTGCAGATCCTGTTTACAAGATTTGTGGCAGATTCACTGTTTATGCAGGATGACAGGCGGATTATTCCTAATCTGTTTGGGGTTATGATCTGTATCAGCGTGCTTGCAGGGTGTATAGCAGGCGGAGTGCTGTATTTCTGTAACACCATTGAGCCTCTTACAAAGCTGGCAATGTTCGGATCGTTCGTGCTTCTATCAAATCAGTGGATTGTCATAATCTTTTTAAGTGGCATGAAGGAGTACTACAGAATTGTATCCACCATCTTTGTAGGTTACGGGCTGATGGTGCTCCTTGCCTGGATAATGCCATCCTATGGACTTTTAGGACTAGAGGGAATTTTCTTTATATCTCAGGCTGTGCTGACCTTTGCGTTTTTATTTCAGGTGGTGCGCCGTTTCCCTGGAGATACCATTCTCAGATTTGATTTTCTCAATAAGAAGAAGGTCTTTTTTTCACTGGTATTCTGTGGTCTTTTCTACAATATAGGCGTATGGGCAGACAAATTTGTTTTCTGGTTCAGAACTGAAACCTCATATGCGCAGATAGATATACTAAGGGCATCATATATCTATGATCTGCCAATCTTCCTGGCATATCTGTCAGTTGTTCCTGGAATGGCTGTATTTATCATGAGAATGGAGACTGATTTTACAGAAAACTGTCTGAAATTCTATGATGCAGTAAGAACAGGCGGCTCACTGAATACAATTTCGCTGTTTAAAGAGCAGATGGTTGTATCGTGCAGAAAATGCTTTTACAAAATCTTTAAGGTACAGGGCATCACTCTGGCTCTGCTTTTGGTATTTGCAGAGGATATACTGAGATTTTTAAAGATAGATATGATTTACATCAATCTGTTCTATGTTGATCTTGTGGGAGTAAGCCTTCAGGTGCTGGTAATGTCAATTCTCAATGTGATGTATTATCTTGACAAGAGGTATTCAGCACTGATCCTGACAGCACTGATGGTTGTAACAAACCTTGTATTCTCATATATAACAGTTGATCTTGGACCGATCTATTACGGATACGGTTTTACAATGTCCATGCTTATCTGTACGGTAATCGGACTTATTCAGGTAGACAGACAGTTCTCTGATCTTGAATATCAGACTTTCATGCTGCAAAAGACAAACTGATATCTTTTCTGCAGAAGGCACTATCTGTTCTTAGATTTAGAGCAGAAGATAGAACAAGAGTCTTTTGTAAAACTCAAAAAAAAGAGCAGGCATAAAACATAACCTGCTCCATTTTATGAATTCTAAGAAGAGACTATCTGTCAAACTCCAGAGCTAAAGCGGGAGTCTCATCTACAATAGCACCATCTTTTACAACCAGTCTTCCATTGACGATGGTATGAGTTACCGCACAGCCGAATGTATGCCCCTCAAAAGGAGACCATTTGCACTTTGAGGCGATAATATCTCTGTTAACAAGGGTGTTCTCATTAGGATTAACTATTGCCAGATCGGCATAATACCCCTCTTCAATACGACCTCTTCTGGCGATATGAAATCGTTTTGCCACATTCTCAGATGCAGCTTTTACGATAGTTTCAAGAGTCAGTTCCTTGCGTTTCCAGAGATCAAGAAGGCTTAAAAGAGAAAACTGCACAGAAGGCATACCGGATGCGCATTTGAAGTATTTATCAGATTTTGCTTCTATCTCATGAGGAGCATGATCAGTGCCTATGGTGGTTAAAATACCATCCTCAACAGCTTTTACGATGGCGCATCTGTCCGCTTCTGTCTTTACAGCAGGATTGCATTTTAACTTCGGACCTTTTATCTGATAGTCAGATTCACTGAAGAACAGGTGAGGAATGCAGGCTTCTCCTGAGATCTGTCTTGTAGCGGCATTGCCGAACATAAGATCCCTGAGCATCTGAACCTCCTCTTTAGTGGAGATATGCATGATATGGATCCTAGCCCCTGTTTTTTTAGCTATTTCAACAGCAAGAGAGGATGATCTGATGCAGCAGTCCCTGTTTCTGATGATAGGGTGTATTGAGAAGGGAACATCATCGTGATAATTCTCTTTAACCAGTTTCTCGTTGTTCAGAATAGTGCCAGTATCCTCACAGTGAAGAGCGATGATGGTTTTAGCCTTTTCAAATATCTGTTCAAGAACAGAAGCTCTGTCAACTAGGAGGTTACCTGTTGATGAACCCATGAATACCTTGATACCGGCAATTTCTCTTACAGGTGCGTTGATAATCTCATCAAGGTTGTCATCGGATGCTCCCAGATAGAATCCGTAGTTTGCAAGTGAATCTCTTTTGGCAATTTCCTTTTTGTCATTGATAATGGCCATGGTTGTGGCAGAAGGACTGTTGTTTGGCATATCAAGATAAGAGGTGACACCGCCTAGCACAGCAGCGCGGGACTCTGATGCGATGGTAGCCTTCTGTTCCATTCCAGGCTCACGAAAGTGCACATGATCATCGATAAGACCTGGCATGATAATTCTGTCTCGGCAGTCTATAATCTGATCCGCATCGATACAGATATCTTTTGCTATTTTTGAAATATACTGATCCTCTATGAGAAGATCATTGCGTATAATACGCTCAGGTGTTACCAGCAGAGCATTTTTCAATAGGATTGTTGACATACTGAAGTATCCATAAATAAAACTGTTCTGTGTATTTTAAGCCTAAAGTGGACAAAACTGTATGAATGATAATGAGAATATTTTTGAACCAAGATTTACCCTTAAGGACGTGACAATTCATTCAAAGGAAAGAGTATTCAAACGATACTTTGCAATAGACAGATATCTTGTGTCATACAAGAGATTTGACGGAACCGAGTCAAGGATCTTTGACAGAGAGATCTTTGAGCGCGATTCAGATGCCGTAGCAGTCATGGCCTATGACAAGAGAACTGATGAGATAGTTCTAATAGAGCAGTTCAGACCAGGAGCGATGAAAGATCCTAAAAGCCCATGGCTCATTGAGATAGTGGCAGGTATGATTGACAGGGGCGAGACACCGGAGGAGGCAGCAGTAAGAGAGGTTAAAGAGGAGATTGGAATCAGCATAGAGAAAAAGGATCTGCATTATGTGACAGCAGATTATCCAACTCCTGGCGGAGCATCTGAATATGTAACTCTGTTCATAGCCGACTGTGATCTGTCAAATCTTGAAAAGCACGGCGGACTTGACACTGAAGGCGAGGATATCAGGGTATTCAAGGTCAAGCTCAAAGATGCCTATGAGAATGTGAAGAACGGAACTATACATAACAGCATAGCCATCATAGCAATTCAGCACATGATGCTTGAAAAAGATGCAGTACTTGCATCATTTTCAAAATAATTGTTCAATAAATCACACTTTTAATAAAAAGTAAGCGGAATTATTTACAATTACTGAAATAATTACGGAATTATTATTTTTATAAATCAGATATATAGTCAGAAAAGTGCGTTTGCATCAGCAGAAGCTCATTTATGAGATTTTTAAAATGAGTGATGGGTTAAATTCTTTTTAATGCAATTGTATTAAAATTTTTTTTACTGTTTAATGCAAACGTTAACGTGGTGACAGACAAGATAAAATGGCCCCGAGATTTATAGTTCCAAAACAGGAAGACGGCACTGTAAGAGTACTGCAGCTGACCGACTGCCATCTGTTTGCCGATGAATCGAAAGATCTTTTAGGAGTCAATACGGCAGACAGCTTCAGAGCGGTTGTTGACGCTGTATATGAGCAGAATTTTGAATATGACTTTATTGTGCTGACCGGTGATATTTCACAGGATTATTCAGTAAGGTCATATGAGCATTTTGCCAGAATAATCTCAAAGCTTAACAAGCCTGTGTTCTTTCTGCCGGGAAACCATGATGACGGTCCTTTGATGTACAGGATTTTTGAAAGACTTGGTGTGAACATTGCCAAGAATGTCATATGTCCTAAATGGCAGTTTGTCTTTTTAAATTCTGAGGTTTATGCAGTTCCTCACGGCTGGATTGAGAGGCGACAGCTTGAATATGCCTCATTCTGTCAGCGTCGTTCACCAGAGCAGTATATGGCAGTTATGGTTCACCATATGCCTCTTCTGGTAAATTCTGCCTGGCTTGATACTCAGACAATGCATAATCTTGATGAGTTCAATGCCTATATCAGACGGATATACAACCTAAAAGCCGTTATCACAGGTCATATTCATCAGGAATTTGATACAACAGAGCGCGGTATCAGATATATAGCCACGCCATCTACCTCAATTCAGTTTACACCAAAGTCAAATGACTTCTCATTGGACACGCTCTCACCTGGCTGGCGCTATCTGTCATTTAATCCAGACGGCAGTATTGATACTAAGGTTTACAGACTGATGAACAGTACTTTCTGTCCTGATATGAATGTTGACGGCTACTAGTCTTCAGATTCTGCACCTGTAAAAAACTGTTTTTTTATCTTCAGAAAACCGTTCGTCTCTATCTTTCTGACAGAATTAGTTGTTAGTGTTTGCTGTACTTGTTATACAGTTATTTCATACAGGATAAAAATGATTGTTGTCTATATACACGGTTTCTGTTCAAGCGCAAAGGCAAATAAGGCGCAGATCTTAAATAGAGTTATTCAGTCAGAATACGAGGATATCACCTTTGTTTCTGCTGACTTTTCTGATAGTTTTGCACTGGCGATAAAGCAGCTGAGAGCACTTTGCAAGGATCTTCTGAAAAAGGACAGCAGTCTGTGCCTTGTCGGAAGTTCATTAGGCGGATTTATCTCACTTGCTCTATCTTCGGAGTTCTCATTAAAGACAGCTCTTGTCAATCCATGTCTTAATCCGTCATTTTTTCTTGCGAAATATGATTATCTTGGGCGTGAGCTTGAAAATTATGATACCGGTGACAGATTTGTCATTAGCGGGGAAGACATTTCTCTTATGAATTCGCTTGAGGAGAAGCTGATGCGCTATGACAGTTCTCTGGTGTCGGTTTTTCTGCAAAAAGGAGATGAGGTTTTGGATTACACTCACTCCCTGAGCTTTTTTGAAAAATACGGTGCAGCGATAGTGGATGTCCAGGACGGTGGCTCGCACCGATATGAGAATTTTGAAAAAACAGTCACAAAGATCATCGAATTTTTCAGATCTGCTGACAAAGTTTCAAAAAATCGTCCAAGAAAAGGAACAACTGCTAAATCTTAACTAAGTATTATCAGAGATAATTGAGGAAAATTTTAGGAGCATCTGTATGCGTGTATTGGTTGTAGAAGACGAGAAGCTTATTTCTCAGGCTATTGCATCAGGACTTGTGTCAAATGCCTATGCTGTTGACTGCATAGACGATGGTGAAATGGCCCGATATGCACCGATAGATGTCAGCTACGACTGCATTCTGCTTGATCTTGGTCTTCCAAATGTAGATGGAGTACAGCTTCTCAAATTCTGGAGATCAGAAAATCTTAAGACACCGGTAATTATCATTACTGCACGAGACGGACTTGATGACAGGGTTCAGGGTCTTGATATCGGAGCTGATGATTATGTGGTAAAGCCGTTTGATCTTGAAGAACTTCTAGCAAGAATAAGGGCAGTAACAAGACGTGCTGGCAGTTCATCTGAGGTGGTGTCTCTGTCAAACGGCAATCTGACACTTGATCCGGTAAGTCATGAGGTGATGGTCAGAGCTGAGGATGGAACACACAGTTCAGTGCTTCTGACAGCAAGAGAATATGCACTTTTGGAAGCTCTTTTAAGAAGACCTGGTGCAGTGTTATCAAGAGAGAATCTTGAGGATAAGATATATTCCTTTGGTCAGGAAGTTGAGTCTAATGCAATTGAGTTTATTATTCATAATTTAAGAAAGAAAATCGGTTCTGAGAATATCAGAAACGTCAGAGGTGTAGGTTGGAAAGTCGTAAAAGGAAACTGATACGTTCCTTAAGGTTCAGACTGTGTGCGGTTCTGGCCTTTATCGGTATTGTGTATACCGGATTTTCATGTTTCAGATCATATGATAAGGCAATGCAGGAGACCAGTTTCTATGTGGACGAGGAACTGGCTCAGATTGCAGGTGTGATCATCAACTACGACATGATGCTGCCAAAATCATGGGAAGGTCCTACTGTACGCAGAAGGCTTTATCGGGATCACAATGGTGATCTTGTCTTCAGACACAATCTTGACAGCGCATTTCTGCCAATCCCATCGCTCAATGATCTATTTGACAAGCATCAGGAGATGATTGTGGCTCCTGTATATGCACAGCCTGGCGAACCGTTTTATTTTCCTGCAGGCGTAGATGATGGTCTTTACACCGTGCTTATCAATGACAGACGTGTAAGGGCCTATGTGGCAACAAACAAGGCAGGTGTCAGGTTTGTGGTTGCAAGACCGTGCGAGCTTATGGAAGCTTTAGCCAATCAGGTTATTCTAAGTTCTCTTTTTGAATTTCTGCTGCTAGTTGCAATTTATATTCCCTGCGTGATCCTTTTTGTAAACATCATGTTTATACCTGTAAGAAGGATGGCATCCGAGCTTGATTCAAGGCGTGAGAGTGATCTTACACCTCTCAGGGGGCAGGGACTGCCATCAGAGCTTGATGTTTTCATTGATTCTATCAACCGGCTTTTTGAAAAGACAGCAGGAGCACTGCTTAACGAAAGGCGATTTATTGCAGATGCCGCCCATGAGATGAGAACTCCACTTACAGCAATATCCCTTCAGGCTCAGTCTTTAAAGGAGGAAACGCTGCCAGTTGAGGAGGCTAAAAAGGTTCATCAGCTTAAAATTGCCATAGCAAGACAGAGAACCATGACCAACGATCTTCTGGCCTATGCAAGATCACAGTGTGGCAGAGAACTGCATCTTACAACCTTTGAATTAAAACCTCTTTTTGTTGAGATTATCGAGGAGCTGGGATCTCTTGCTGACAAAAAGGACATAGATTTCGGTATTGAGGGTGAATGCGGCTATTCTGTTTATACGGACAGATCAAGCGTAAAAACCATTGTCAGCAATCTTGTAAGCAATGCCCTGAAATACACACCAGATGGCGGCAGATGCGATCTTTCCTGTCGCACGGATCATCAGAGTCTTCTTATCTTTGTTGAAGATACAGGTCCTGGCATCAGTGAATATGATCTGAAAAAGGTATTCAATGCCTTCTACAGAGTTGGAGGCGACACTGCCAAGATTGAGGGTACAGGACTTGGTCTGTCGATTGTCAAATCCGCATGTGATGAGATTGGCGCAAAAGTCGAACTTATAAACAGAACTTCAGGAGGCCTTAGAGCTGTTGTAACGCTAAGGCAACCTTAAACCAGCCTTTTCAGTAAAATGAGTCCAGTCAGGTCAGGTGAAGCCCTTATTCTCCAGAACAAAGCAGCAACGCTACCCGTAGCTGAATACCTGCCATTTTTTTATGTTGTCGCATATGTCAAGAAATACACAGTTGATGTCACTGTTGGTTAACATCTAGAGCTATTTTTTATGCCTTTGTGTTATCATTTAGACAGAAACATTCGAATATATATAACAAGTAAAAAGTCATGTCAGATAATACAAATCAATATTCAGGCGCATCCATTGAAGTATTAAAGGGCTTAGAACCAGTCAGAAGAAGACCTGGTATGTATACTGATACCCAGAATCCGAACCACCTGGGTATGGAGGTAATTGATAACAGTGTTGATGAGGCTGTAGCCGGATTTGCAGACAGAATATCTGTAATTCTTCATGAAGATCAGTCCTTAGAGGTGACAGACAACGGTCGAGGAATGCCTGTTGATCTTCACCCTGAAGAAAAAATCCCTGCAATTGAACTTATTCTAACCAAGCTTCATGCCGGCGGAAAATTCAACTCAGACAGCTATAAATTCTCTGGCGGTCTGCACGGTGTAGGTGTGTCCGTGGTAAATGCCCTGTCAAAAAAACTTACTGCCACAGTAAAGCGTGGAGGGATAATTTATCAGATCTCCTATGAGAATGGCGTAAAAAACCAGGAATTAACCGAGATAGGGACCTGCGCTAAAAAAGACACCGGAACTAGTGTTCATTTCTGGCCTGATGAGCCATATTTTGATGATCCGAAATTTAATGTTTCTCTGCTCAAGCATCTGTTAAAGGCAAAGGCTGTACTGTGCCCGGATCTGACTATTGAATTTACCGACAGAATCAGCAATCAGTCAGAGAGCTGGTCGTATAACGGTACCCTTGATAATTATCTTATTACACAGACAAGCGGCAGAACCATTGAACCTGTAAAAACCTTCTTCGGACAGGTAAAAAATGAGGACTCCGAACTTGAGTGGGCTGTGGCCTGGGAACTTGAGGGCAGCGGTGGTCAGTGCATTGGCGAATCATTTGTAAATCTTATTCCTACAGTTGATGGCGGTACTCATGTCAACGGCTTTAGAACCGGACTTACAAATGCCATCCGCGAATTCTGTGATCTTCACAGTCTTCTGCCAAGAAATCTCAAGATAACAGCAGAGGATGTCTGGTCAAGATGTTCATTTGTGCTGTCGCTGAAGATGGTTGATCCCCAGTTTGCAGGTCAGACCAAGGAAAAACTCTCCTCAAGGCATATCGCATCTGTAGTTGAGGGTATTATTTCAGACAGATTTTCTCTGTGGCTGAACTCTAATGTTGAGACTGCAACTGTCATTGCCAATCTGATTATCGATTCGGCAAAGGACAGAGAATCTCAGGCAAAAGTGGTTGACAGAAAAAAGGTCTCAAGAGGACCTGCGCTTCCTGGAAAGCTTTGGGACTGCACAAGCACCGATCCAAGTAGAGGAGAGCTCTTTATTGTAGAGGGGGACTCTGCAGGCGGTTCAGCCCGTCAGGCAAGAGATGCAAGTTTTCAGGCAATTCTTCCTCTTAGAGGAAAAATTCTCAACACCTGGGAGGTTTCTCCTGGCGAGGCACTGCAGTCAGAGGAAATCAGAGCAATTTCTGTATCAATAGGTGTTGATCTTGATTCAGATTCTCTGGAGGGACTGCGCTACAACAAGATCTGCATTCTTGCAGATGCTGACTGTGACGGTCTTCATATCGGAACTCTGCTTTGCTGCCTGTTTGTAAAGCACTTTACCAAGCTTGTCCGGGAGGGACACATTTATGTGGCATGTCCTCCTCTTTACAGAATTGACTGCGGCAAGGAAAAGGAATATGCAATTGATGATGAGGAGCTTGAGGTAAAGAGAAAGCGCTTTTTAAGAAAGGGCGTTAAGGCAGAGAATATTAGGGTACAGCGATTCAAGGGCTTAGGTGAGATGAATCCTAATCAGCTGCGAGAGACAACACTTGCAACCGAATCAAGACGTCTAAAGCAGTTGACACTGTGTGCAGAGAACTCTGAGAGTACCTTTGCTCTTATGGATATGCTTCTATCCAAAAAGAAAAATCGTGCATCAGACAGAAGACAGTGGCTTGAGGCCAACGGAGAGAGGGCAGAAGTGCTTGACTAGCTATGGCAGATGACAGCGGAGAGAAAACAGAACAACCGACATCCAAAAAGCTAAGTGATGCCAGGAATAAAGGACAGGTTCCTCGTTCAAAGGAAGCTGGTACCTTTTTTGTTCTGATGTCTGGAGTTCTCTCCATCTGGATCTTTTCATCCTGGCTTGGCAGGGGGCTAAGACAGATCATGCACAACAGCTTCTCTCTGACAAGAGAGCAGGTTTATACGGAGGATGAGGGCAGGCGAATATTCCTTGAGAATATTCTTGAGATAGCAGTCCCGATTCTGGGGATTGTGGGCATTGTTTTTGTCTGCGCAATCGTAGGCTCTATCTTTATCGGAGGCTTCAATTTTTCACAGCAGGCCATGCAGCCCAAGTTCAGCAAGTTAAATCCTCTTTCCGGATTTAAAAGAATGTTCTCGCTCACCTCAATCATCGAACTTGTAAAAGGTATCTTCAAGGTTATCTTTATTGCGGCTTTCTGCTATTTTGCTCTCTCAGGCCGTGTAAACGAGATCATGGTTCTTTCATATATTGATCCGATGGGAGCCATTAAAGCCGGTATCAGTCTGCTGTTTCAGTTCATGGTTATTATTATCTGTGCCATGATCCCCATTGTTCTTATAGATGTTCCCTACCAGAAATGGAACTATATAAGACAGCTGAAAATGACCAAGCAGGAGGTCAAGGACGAATTCAAGAACACTGAAGGTAATCCTCAGATTAAAAGCAAGATCAAGCAGATGCAGTTTCAGATGGCTGCAAGACGCATGATGAAGAAAGTCCCTGAAGCTGATGTTGTGGTTACAAACCCTACTCACTATGCTGTGGCAATCAAATATGATCCTAATGGAACAACCGCACCACTGGTTGTTGCAAAAGGTCTGGATGAGATAGCTGAAAAGATTAAGGACATTGCAAGAGAAACAGGCGTTCCTGTGATACCTATTCCTCCTCTTGCCCGTTCACTGTACTATACAACCGACCTTGACTGTGAAATTCCAAGAGGCCTTTTTAAAGCGGTTGCTCAGGTTTTAGCATGGGTAATGGGTATGAAAGCCTTCAAAGAAGGAAAAACAAAAAACAAACCGCGTGATCTTGATTTGAATCTTCCAATTCCAGATGAATTAAAATTTTAAAAAATGCGTTTTTAAGGTTAATATTGTGTAATAATCAGAATATGAACGCCGTTTTTAGCTTTGCTATAATCAAACTACTGGGAGTTAATGAGGAAATTATTTTATGGTAACTAAAAATACCCCAAAGAAAACTGTTGCAAAATCTTGCGGCAGCACAGCACCTGCAGTTGCTTCAACTGACTACAAGGCAAATGTAGAGAAGTTCAAGGATGCAGTTTTAAATCACCTGCGTACCACAATTGGTACCTCACCAGCTAAGGCCAGCAAATTAGCCTGGTGGCAGGCTGTAGTAGCAGCATGCAACGAGGATATCTTTGGTCGTCTGACAGACACCCAAGAGACTCATGCAAAGAATGATACCCGCGCTGTTCACTACTTATCAGCAGAATTCTTAATGGGAAGATTGACCATCAACAATCTTACCAATCTGGAGAAGTTCGATATTGCTCGCGATGCATTAAAGGAACTTGGTCTGGATATTAATGAGGTTTGTGAAGAAGAGCCTGATATGGCTTTAGGTAACGGCGGTCTAGGTCGTCTTGCTGCCTGCTTCATGGACTCACTTGCAACATGCAACTACCCATGCGTAGGTTATGGTATTCATTATGAGAACGGTCTTTTCCGTCAGGAAATCCGTGAGGGCAAGCAGGTTGAGCGTCCTGATTCATGGCGTGAGTACGGCTGTCCATGGGAAGTATGCCGTCCAGAATCTGTACAGAACATTCCACTTGGTGGCTTTGTAGAGACTCAGACTGCACCAGATGGTACAGTAAGCTCTGTATGGCATCCATCAAGCATGATCAAAGGTGTGCCTTGGGATATTCCTGTAGTAGGCTACCGCGGTTCATCAGTTGCAATTCTCCGTTTATGGGAATCACGCTCAACAGAGCAGTTCAACTGGGACGTTTTCAATGCTGGCGGTTATGTTGATGCTCAGGTTGAGAAGTCACTTGCCGAGACTGTATCAAAGGTTCTCTATCCAAACGACTCAACTGAGGCAGGTAAAGAGTTACGTCTGACACAGCAGTACTTCTTCTGCGCATGTTCATTACGTGATATTCTGCGCCGCTACAACAGATCACATCACCACGATTATTCTGAGTTTGCCAAGAAGATTGCAATTCAGCTTAACGATACCCATCCTACAATCGCAATTCCTGAGTTAATGAGACTTCTCATTGACGAGGAAGGCCTGTCATTTGACACAGCATGGGATATCACCTCAAAGACATTCAACTACACCAACCACACTCTGCTTCCAGAAGCATTAGAGAAGTGGCCTGTATACATCTTTGAGAAACTTCTTCCACGTCACTTACAGATCATCTATGAAATCAACTATCGTTTCCTAAACGGTATTGTTGAGCACATGTGGCCTGGCAACAATGAGATGAAGGCTAAGCTCTCTATCATTGAGGAAGGCCCATGCCGCAAGGTTCGTATGGCTAACCTGTGTGTTATCACATCAGGCAAGGTTAACGGCGTAGCCAAGATCCACTCCAAGCTTGTCAAGGAAGATCTGTTCCCTGAGTACAACATGCTCTGGCCTACCAAGTTCTGTAACGTAACAAACGGTGTAACTCCACGCCGCTGGTTACTTGCATGCAACAAGGGACTGGCTGAGATGTACAACGAGGTTAGCGGTAAGGATTGGCCTTTAAATCTCGACCTGTGCGAGAAGTTAAAGGACTACGCTGACAAGAAGGAATACCAGGATCGTTTCATGCAGATCAAGCATGACAACAAGGTAGTTCTTGCAAAGACCATCAAGGAGCTTGTTGGTGTTGATGTTGATCCTAACGCAATGTTTGACGTTCAGGTAAAGCGTCTGCACGAGTACAAGAGACAGCATCTGAACCTGCTTTACATCATGTCTCTGTACAAGAGCCTGCTTGAAAATCCAGACATGGATATCGTACCTCAGGTATTTATCTTTGGTGCAAAGGCAGCCCCTGCATATACTCTTGCAAAAGACATCATTTATGCAATCAACGCTGTGGGCAACAAGATCAACAATGATCTGCGCATCAAGGGCAAGCTGAAGGTTGTATTCCTGCCTAACTACCGTGTAAGCCTTGCCGAGAAGATCATTCCAGCTGCTGATATCTCAGAGCAGATTTCAACTGCAGGTTATGAGGCTTC
>JBJFET010000031.1:0-3457 GCA_051891035.1 Succinivibrio sp.
GATCTCCGAGCGAGAAATATGCACTAAGAAAGAGAATCAGGCTTCAACAGATAGTCTCATAGGACCTCTAGCGGTAGCATGACCTTTAGCAGTATAGGTCATGTTCCTTGTAACAACATCCCTGAACCCCAGGATGACGGCCTGCAGTTTATTTGCTGACTGCATACAGAAAGTTATCAACCTTCCATTGATTTCATTGCGGTACTGACACTTTTTCATCATATTTCTGATGATGACAACTGTACCAGCATATTCTGTTTTAAGTTTCTCTACATCAGGATGCAGTTTAATCCTCTGATCATTTGACTGAAGTTTAACCATAAGATCAGATTTAAGCTCTGAGAGAGGTTTTAAATTCTCTACCTGCTTGTTCTTTAGAGATTCGTACTCAGCCTGAATAACCTTTTCGAGTTTATCTAAAATCTCTTTTTGCTCTTCAAGATACTCTGTCAAAGGTTTTACCTTTGGTTTTGGAAGAGGATCCTGTCTGAAAACAAAGCGATTTGAAGTATTCATAATAACCTCCTACAGAGCCCCTCTCATTCTGTATAAATCATAGATAACTCTAGTATCAAGCTCCAGTTCCGTTGCATAGGTATCGCCTAAGGAGTACTGTCTTATAACTCTTGCTCCATGAACAAAACCGTCCACCTCAGATTTTACAGAATTTGACACTTCAACACTGTTTGTATTTAATGTATCTGATGCTTGGATATAAATGCCGTTTACCTGTTCAGAGAGCTCTCTGTATGCTTCTATCTTTGAAGCTCTCATTGCTTTAATCTGTTTTATTGAAGCTGTTGCCCCCTGCTGACGGGATATTGACGCATATCCTGTAGCTCTTAATACAGGATATTCAGCAGGACGGTGAACACCATCATCTGTAAATGCTATGTTTCTAACCAGCGAAGTAGTTGAGCAGGAGCATACAGATAAAGATACCATCGCAAGAAACATCATTAGGTTTCTCAATTTCATATCCATCTCTCCTAATTATCTTGTACGGGAATACTGACTCTGATCCTGCACATCTCGTACCAACTTTTGCTGATAAAGATAAGTATCGGCTGGATAGATCACTGGATCTTTTCCGCTGGCGTTAAAGGAGTGCTCCTTATTGAACATGTACCGCTCATAGTTTCCGGAAGATGTCGCTGGAACCTTTGCGCCCTTTACATAGTATTTTGAGTTGAAAAGCTCAGAATCAGTTCTGTAGTAGTTATCCTTGAATTCTTTAATCTTGGCCTTTTCTCTGGCCTTTTCACTAGCAGCATAAACAGGTGTGTCTGTAGTTGAAGCTGATGCTGTAGACTCAATTACTGTCACCTTTGTACTCTTTAGTGTATCCTTGACTGTCCCCTTTACAGACTCTGTCTCATTGTCGTACAGATAGGAGGTAACTCCGTTTAGGCTGCAGTTCTTCTTGCCGGTTCTGTAACAGTAAGGAAGTCTGTCATATGGAATAAATCCTGTAGCAGATCCCACCACTGTAGAAGTTGCCATATTTATGACACGTCCTACAACCACTATTCCACTGTCATTACGTGTAAGAGTTCCTGCCAGAATATGTTTTACCATTGCCTGACGGGCAACTTTCTTCCAGTTTCTTGAGAAGACAAACTCTCCATCCTTTGTTATTGAAATGGCACCAGTAAGCTTGTATTCAAAGACTCCTATGCCACGTCGGTCAAGCTCATGAACAAACATCTCTGCCATAGCTCTCCCAAGATAACCAGCGTCCTCATAGGTATCAGTATCCACAAAAGATGTAACAGCAACTTTTGGAAGATCTGACACTATTTTGTCACTTTTATCGAGAGCCTTATCAGGAGCATTAGTCTTCGCAAGATCATTTATCATGGTCTGATATACGCTATCAGCCATCATAGAAACGATTCTGCTGACTTCCATGCCTTTCTGATCATAGACACTCACCTGACTTGAGGTTGTCTCAGTCACTTTGCCATCTTGGGCAGGATTTGCCGAGCATCCTGCCAGAATAAGGCATGCTGTTAGGCTTAGCATTTTCATTAAATATCTCTCCATCCTGACCTTCTTTTATCTGTATAATCAAACAAGTATATGGTTTATACAATTCAACAAGTTTAGTTACGACCGTAAAAAAATTAACGATCCTGTAAATCTTGGTCTAAATAATGCAATTTCAATGCCAGATGTCAGAATTTAATCACAGGTGACATATGAAACTATTAAAAACTCTTTCTATTTTCTGCTTTGCTATCCTGTCTTTTGGCGCTCAGGCAAAATGGTACACCGCAAGTGGAACCGGTACTGACAGAAATGATGCTGTAAATGATGCTATCAGAAATATCATGCTCGAGTCCGGAGCTGATGTCAGAATTGAGCAACACTTCAAAAATGGAGTTCTGCAGTCTGACAATGTGAATATTTCAAGCAGAAGCCCAATCAAGCAGCTGGTTGTACTCGAACAGGAAAGTACACTCAATAAGGTAAGCGTTACAATCAAGGCTTTTGTCGATGAGAAATATGCCAAAGCAAAATGCGCAGGCTCTCTTATCAATAAGACCATTTTGCCTGTCGCTTTTAAATACGCAGACTCTCAAGCTTTTCAAGGGAGTGTTGGCATAGAGAATATCAATAAAGAAATGGATAAGCTCGTAATGGAAAACCTTTACAAAAGCACCATTTTTATTACAAAGCCTATGGTTAAGGCAAACTTCAGCACACAGAACAGATCTGATATTAACAGTTCCTACGCCAATGAAAACCTGACCTCTCTTGCAAACCGCTATGGCAGTCAGTACGTAATTATCGGAACAATCAACTCAGTTAGCGTTTCTGAGGTTGGAGAGAATTTTTTAACCAAGATGATCTTTATTCCCACCCGTTCTATCAATTTTGATATTGATGTGTACGATGCAATAAGTGAGCAGATCATATTCCACAGAAACTATGCAACAGAAGCTGACTGGCCATTCAAACAGAATGATTTTATTGATTTGAGATCAGATAGATTCAGGGGGTCTGATTACGGTCAGCGTCTTTATGACCTCACAAACAAAGTATCAAAAGATCTTGTCTTTGAGTTGCAGTGCGCGCCTGCTAACGCTCGTGTAATTGATATTGATGGTGACGATCTTGTGATAAATCTTGGTAGGGAAAATGGTATCAAGAATAATATGAAGTTCTCTCTTGAACAGACAGCCTCAATGTCTGGACCTAACGGTGACAACTACAGTGTATACGAAAAGAGCAACAGCGTTTATAAAGTCGTATCTGTCTATCCTCACGCAGCAAAACTACATCCTGTTGACCTCCAGAGTAACACTCTCAACGTCAACGTAAATGATATAGTTACACTTCTTAAATAAAATTGTGTATTGTATCAGCATGATATGCTGATATAATACCTTCTGTTTGTTGGCCCCATAGTTAAATGGATATAACAAGCCCCTCCTAAGGGCTAGTTGCAGGT
>JBJFET010000032.1:0-15532 GCA_051891035.1 Succinivibrio sp.
GATTATTCAGAGACTTGTGCTTTTACCCACACTTATGCACGAAGCCTCTATTTTTTTGTAATTTTCTTCTCTGTCAGAAAAAATTTTATAGCTGTCAGCTAATTTTCTGCTAAGCCAATTTGTCTATCATGATGATAAAAATGCGCAATTTTAACAAAATATAGTTAAAATAGATTTGCAGAGAATAAAAACTGCATAAATAAAAGTTATAAAGAAAAAGTCAGAAAAGACGAAAATATTTAAAGAAAGAATTAACAGTATTAGTTATGAGTGCGCAATTTATCAGTGTTCATCCTGACAATCCACAGTCAAGATATATAAAACAGATTTGTGAAATATTGAATAATGGTGGAGTGGTAGTTGTTCCTACAGACTCTGCATATGCTCTTTGCTGCAGACTTGAGCAGAAACAGGCAATGGAGAGAATTGCAAGAATAAGGCAGGTAGACAAGCACCATAATTTTACACTCCTGTGCCGTGATCTGTCTGAACTTTCAACATATGCAAAGGTTGAGAACAATGTGTTCAGACTGCTGAAAAATCACACGCCAGGAGCTTATACATTCATCCTTCCTGCTACAAAGGAAGTTCCTCGTAGGCTGATGAATGAAAAGCGTAAGACCATTGGTATCAGAGTTCCTGATAACGCTATAGTAGGTGCAATCTGTGAACAGCTGGATGAGCCCTTAATGAGCTGCTCTCTTATCCTTCCTGGTAAGGAAGAGGCAGAATCTGATCCTGTAACTGTCAACGATGAGATCGGATCGGTAGTAGATGCAATTGTAGATGGAGGCGTACTGTGTGCAAATCCTACTACAGTAATTGTTTTTGATGATGGAGTCCCATCTGTAGCCAGATATGGAGCAGGGGATGCTTCTGATTTTGAGTAGGTGAGAATTTGAATCAGGATAAGTTTAGAAGAAGAACCTACACCTTAAGAATAGGACTGCTTATGATGTTCTTTTTTATGGTGCTGGGGGCTTTTTTTCTGTCTGGTGTCCCGAATTATCCTTACTCAATGGACAGAAAATTCATTGACGAAAACAGAAGAGCCGTTTTAAGACAGGAGCTTATAGATTCTCGAACAAACATGCAGATGTCCGAGAAGATAAAGTCAGTTGAATACATCAGAAAAAACAATATTCCTGATAATTTTGATAAACCAAAAGAGTCCGAACAGCATTCCTATCAGGAGAGTACCGCACGTTTGAGAGGTGAGCAGATCATATCTGAGCGTGAGGAATCTGAATTGAAAAAAGAGAAGGTCTCTCCTGCCAACAATTCAAAACTCAAGTCAAAATCAATGTCTGACTACTGGAAAAGCATGCAGCGCAACTAGCCTGTATCAGATTGCCTCTCTATCTATCTTCTGTACACTTGACACCTTCAGTCACTGTCGCTAATTTATAATATTGGCAACCTTGTGATTTCTAGACGTTTTTGGTATTTGTAAGAATAGAAAATCGCACTATACTTTAAATGACAAAATAACTTTTTGGCTAATTCAGGTATACGAAGATGAAGCTAAATTATTTATTTATAATTATTCCCTTAATGATGCTTCCTACAGGCATAGCCCTTGCCAAAGACAGCAGTACTGATAATGGTGACAGTAAAGTTCAGACTGCAGATGTTTCAAAAATCCAGAAATCTCAAGAATTAGACAAAAAAAGAAGCGATCTGAGAAAGAGCCTGAAAAAAGACAGTGCCGACTATATGCAGCGAAAGGCGCTTGCAAAAGAGAAAAAACGAGATCAGATAGCTGCTGAGGAGTTTTATGATTCTTATCATAAGTATGAGAATGTAATCCATCCTGAGGAGGAAAAAGAGTCTGAAAAGACTGATCTTGTCTTTCTTGATGACAGAGCAGAGAAATTCAGAAAATGGGTGGATGAGAATATGCGACTCAACTTTGACAAGGATAAAAAGGAGAGTCAGTCTGAGCAGAGTACACAAAGCAGTGACACTGAAGAAAT
The DNA here is from genome assembly GCA_051891035.1 of Succinivibrio sp. Classification (GTDB taxonomy): domain Bacteria; phylum Pseudomonadota; class Gammaproteobacteria; order Enterobacterales; family Succinivibrionaceae; genus Succinivibrio. The sequence goes on from JBJFET010000032.1 coordinate 1,977, forward strand.
TAAGGTAAAAAATCTAGATGATCTTTTTTCAGATGATTCTCTGTCAAATCAATAGGATTATAGTTTACACCTCATAATTATCAGGCCGCTTGCCTTAATTCTGATATAGCCTCCGCTACTTCTCGCTTTTCCCGCTCTGTAATTAAGGCATCTAATTTTTTTAGTATTCGATCTCTATCAAGAGTTGCAGATTCTTCTTTACATAGTCTATAAATCTCTACTTTATCTTTATATGTTAATTTCATAAATACAAACCCCAGTAGGTTTGTTCAACTTACTGGGGTAGGGCATAATGCAGCCTGAATAATATAACAAGATCAAAGGCTCATTAAATCAGTGGCATATTAAGCTGAGCACATTCCTGCTTCATTTTTTCAGGCCAGATGCTTGCCTGTATCTCACCGATATGGGCCTTGTGCAGAAGAACCATGCACAGTCTGCTCTGACCGATACCTCCACCGATACTCAGAGGAAGCTCGTCATTGAGGAGTTTTTGGTGGAAGAACAGCTCCTTGCGCTGCTCCTTGCCTTCTAATCTTAACTGAAGCTTGAGCGCATCAATATCAACACGGATACCCATTGATGAAAGCTCAAAAGATCTGTTTAAAATCGGATACCAGATAAGAATATCGCCGTTCAGACCTATTTTTCCATCCTCATTAGGAGTTGACCAGTCATCATAGTCAGGAGCTCTTCCATCATGCTTCTGACCGTTTGAAAGAACGCCTCCAATACCAATGAGAAATACTGCACCATATTTTTTGCAGATGAGATCTTCACGCTCTTTAGGAGTTTTATCAGGGTACATCTGTAAAAGATCTTCGGCATGGACAAAGGTGATTTCCTGAGGTAGAAAAGGTTTCAGCTGCTCATAGCTGTCACATGCAAGGTATTCAGTTCTCAAAATTGCCGAATAGATCCTTCTTACGACAGATTTTAAGAAGGAAGTGGTTCTTTGTTCTCTGCTGATAACAGCTTCCCAGTCCCACTGATCAACATAGAGTGAGTGAAGATTATCAAGTTCCTCATCAGCTCTGATAGCGTTCATGTCTGTGTAGATGCCATAGCCAGGCTTAATCTCAAGCTCGCCTAGTGTTAATCTTTTCCACTTGGCAAGAGAGTGAACAACTTCTGCTCTGGAATCCTGAAGATCCTTTATCGGGAAGGTAACAGCTCTTTCAACACCGTTAAGATCATCATTGATACCAAGACCCTGAAGAACGAACAGAGGAGCTGTTACTCGGCGCAGCCTCAGCTCTGTTGCAAGATTCTGCTGAAAGAAGTCTTTGATAAGTTTAATTCCTTTCTCTGTCTGAATTTTGTCAAGCAGAGGCCTGTAGTCGGTAGGTTTTATTAGTTTGCTCATAATATTTATGTTCCATGATTCTGCTGACCTCTCATATGTACGAGATCTGCCGCACAGACAGGAAAAAGTCCTTTTTATAGCTGTGCAGCCAGAATAGCAAGATTAAATACAGAATTAACTTACTATACAGGATTATAAACATTTTGCTGTTATAACACATGTACAGGATTAATCTGGCATCATATTATCCATTGTTCAGATGAGTTTTAGACACTCATTGGATAAACAAATTCTACCTTTGAAAAAATTAAAATTAAATAAGCAGAGTTTATTTTTTTTCAAATTTTGAAGCATTATTAAATTAACTTACAGCATTTGTATTCAGAATGAAGTGAATGAGTAAAAACAAAACTCTGTGAAGGTACTGTGAAGGTATATGAAAATTTTACAATTAACATGATTTTGCCACCGCCCTCACTGAAAAATACCATGTTAGTTTCTATGATAAGGGTAGAGCATAGGAGGGGTGTTATGCCAAATCTAGCAAGTTACATATTATGTACTTTTCTGCTTGGTGCTATTGCGCTTGAAAGTGCATCTCCCGTATATGCTGATGATAAGGAAATTCTTACGGATGATTTAAGAGAGTACGAGTCTCTGCTGAGTGACGATTTCGGCTTAAATGAGATTGAGCAGAACTCAAAAGACTCATCTGAAAAAGACGACAATAAAACACCTAGACAGAAAGTTCTTGAATCAAAGGCTCGAGATCATACTGACAGAGCGATAACCTTCAGAAACTATGTTGAGCCGATAGATGAGGATCTTCTTGATCAGAAACAGTACTACAATGAAGATTACTCAAGAGCCAACGGTCAGGCTTTAATTGAAAGAAAACAGAGTAAGAAGGAAAAACAGGATAATACAAATCTTGAGAAAGGTCTTATGAGCAGTTTTGAAAAGAAAAAGGCAAAAAAGAATAAGACCGTAAAAACTGAAAGAAAAAGAGATACAGAAAAGAGTAGCAAGAAGAAAGGCGACGGAAACAGCGCTCAGTACAGAAATCAGGCTGGATCTCTTTCTGATGCTTTCAAAAAGAAATAACAACCATGGTAAATGCAGTAAAATTTGAAATCACCTTTCTGGTTATAGCACTATTGCTGATTATAATCAGATCATTTATAAGAGAGCATGATAAAACCTATGGTAGCTTTACGCTTATCTGCTACAGCATTATCTTTATCATGCTTCTTCATTTTGTATCATCTCTGTTCTCTTATGCCAATTTTTCCTATCCGTACACGATTACGGCTATGGCAGATTCGTGTATAGGTTGTATTCTTCCATACCTGTGGATGAGATTCATTCTAGGAAGATTAGGCATTGAGTCGTATCTGACGCAGAGGATTTATTTTCTGATTAGCCTGATACCGCTGTGTGTGATAGTAATCGCGGCATTCATCTCTCCAATATATCCTGTCCTTTTCAAGATAAACCTGTTTGGCGAGGCTGTTCCTGGTGACTATAACTTTATCATGAAGTATCTGCCAATTACATACAGTGCCGTAGCCATGGTGTCAATTGTGGTTGCCAATGCCAAAAAGATGCTTACTGATATGCAGAAGGAGTTTGCCTTTCTGTTTGCAGCAACTGCTGTTTCTGCAGTCACCCACATAGTTGCAGGGTATCAGTACAACTATATCTATTATCTTGTCTGTGCCATGATTATTCTGATTGTATTTATCTCAGTTCATGAGGACAGAGTATTCATTGATGCACTGACAGGTCTGAACAACCGCAACAGGTTCAAGAAATATCTCTCATCAGTGATGTCATCAATGTCAGTGAACAGGGCAAATATGTTTCTGACCTATATTGATATTGATGAGTTTAAAAAGATCAATGACAACTACGGTCATGTTGTAGGAGATCTCGCCTTAAGAACAGTGGCTGAGGCCATGCGCGAGATTGGTGCTCAGACAAGATCCTTTATTGCAAGACTTGGAGGAGATGAGTTTGCCATAATTTCCTCACACAATTCAAAAGAGGAATATGAGCTCATGATACAAAGGCTCAGGAAGCTGTTAGATGAGAAAGCTTCAATCAATTTCACTGAATTTAAAGTAGGATTCTCATTAGGAACAACAAGTCTTGATGTGGAGCGCAGTTCAATTAACGATCTGATAAAGGTTGCTGACAGAAGAATGTATGAACAGAAGCGACTTAAGAAACTCAGAAGAACACATGAGGATTAGACAATGAATTCCTCTTTAATGACATTCGTGGAGCTTGATGTTGTCTGTATCGTGGTATTTGTCTGCCTTATGGTAAATACCTGGAAGTCAGGAGACAAATCAAGAAACATCTATATTGCTGTGCAGTTTATTGTATGTACTCAGGCAGTTTTGGATTTAGTCTTGAAAGTTATTTCAAGCATCAACTGCTATTCTCTGTATTCTAAAAATGAGGTCTGTTCAAAAGGTATAGAGGAGGTTGTTTTTTTCAGCTGCGCACTTTCATTCTTCAATCTTCTAGTGCCATTTGTAATCTTTGTAAGAACATATCTGCTAAACGCCGAATATTCAAGAACCAGAGAACTGAGACTTGTTATTCTGTCAATTCCGTTTCTTGTAGTTGAGTATCTGACTGTTACCTCCCCTGTTAACGGATATATTCAGTTTCTGACTTACCATGGAGCCTATGTGCATGGCAAGTATTATTCTGTATTGGTAGGTACCGTTGGGTTCTATTCTGTACTTGCATTTGCAAATATTGTCTATCTGATATCCGCAAGGCGTGGACGCATCATTGAGTTTGCTCTTAGCAGAATAGATCTGGCGATTTTTTACCTGACTTCCATACTGCCGTTTGTTCTCGCACCGGTTACGCTTCTGACAAATATAAATCTGGTATCGCCTTCTTATGCAGTCTGTCTGTTCTTTCTGATGACACTTCATCAGCATATGAGAATTTCAATTGACGATCTGACCTCTCTTAATAACAGAAACGAGCTTAAGAATTACCTGTTAAATCTCATGTCACTTGATGATCAGGAAAGAAAGACAACCTACATGGTTTTCATTGATGTAAATAAATTCAAAAGCATCAATGACAACTACGGACATAATGAAGGTGACGTGGTTCTCATGCAGCTGTCCCGTATCCTTAAAAATGTGGCAGAGAACTTTAACTGCTTTTTATGCAGATACGGAGGAGACGAGTTTATTCTGATAAAGCGCAATGCAAATGATGAGAGGGCGGCAGGTGTATGCAAATATATAAACAAGGCTGTAGAGCGCCTTAGAGTTCTGTCTCTAGCTCCCTATGAGCTGTCAGTATCAACAGGATATGTCCGTTTTGACAAGAGATTCAAGAGCACCAAAGATTTCATTGATGCAGCTGATCGTCTCATGTATGAAACAAAGAGAAGTTCCAAAAAGGATTATTCAATGTTAAAAAAGGATCTCTCAGAGTGATAGTTTAAAGAAAGGATCATTATTTCAGAGAAGAAAGGCAGCCAATATCAGTGTTAAGAGTGGCTGCCTTTTTTTTGATTAGTCGTCTATTCTCAGCATTACAGCAGTTGAGAGATCAACTTTCTCATGATGACTGAGCTTTACTGACCAGCCTGTGCCAGGTGCTACGTCAAGTGGCTTGCCGTCTTTTTCATTTGCAAGGGAAGAACCGTCAAGATCAATCATGCCCTTTGGAGTAAAGAGTACTATATGAGAATTCTTCTCAAATCTGTTCTTTACATCAATATGTAGCGTTCCATCCTCATCCTGAGAGGTGATTTCACCGCAGATTTGGTATTTGCCAGGATTTGGAGAATTGGTTTGATAATCCTGCGTCATATCAGGTCTGTGAGGTTCGAGCAGTGCAGTTGTATAGCCTCGAGATGGAATTGAATTTACAATGGTGTAGCTCTCATCAGGGATCTCCTGACCATTGCAGATTGCATCAATAGCAAGTCTGTAGGCTCTTGAGATTGCAGCTGAATAGAATGGAGAGCGTGAACGGCCCTCGATTTTTAAAGAATCAACACCAATCTCTATCAGTCTTTTTAATACGGGCAGAGTACACAGATCTTTAGAATTCATAAGATATGAACCGTTGAGATCCTCTTCCATTGTCATCCATTCTCCTGGGTGATGCATGCTCTCTTCAAGCTGTGCACTCAGGATTGTGCCATCGTCGGCCTCGAAGGTGGTTACATCATCAGCTGTTGCAGAGTGTACATTTCTGATGTTGAAACCGTAGCGGCATGAATTGTTGCATGCTCCGATATTTGCATCACGGTGAGAAAGAAGTCCTGAGATGAGACATCTGCCTGACACAGCAATACATAAGGCTCCATGAGCAAATACCTCAATTTCCATGTCAGGGCATTCCTGCTTTATCATGTCAATTTCAGTCAAAGATAACTCTCGGGCAAGAATACATCTTGTAAGACCGACTTTCTGCCAGAACTTTACAGAGCCTGCGTTTACAGTATTTGCCTGAACAGACAGGTGAATTGGAATATCAGGGTATCTGTTTCTCACAATATCAATCAGACCAGGATCAGCCATAATAAAGGCATCTGGTTTGAGCTGAGCCATCTCGTCTACTACACGCTCAAAGGCTGCCACTCTACGGACATGAGGGATGATATTCAATACGGCATGAACCTTTTTGCCCATTGCGTGGGCCTCTTCAATGCCTTTTAAAAAGTCCTCACGGATAAAACCGTTGCCACGAACTCTAAGAGACCATTTTGGAACTCCGGCATAAACTGCATCGGCACCGAAGTTCAAGGCCATGTGAAGATGCTTCAGACTGCCAGCAGGAGCGAGCAGTTCAGGCTTTTTAAGTACGGTCACAGCTGAATACCTCCATCATGTAGTCACATAAAGAGGTGAAAATCTCACCCTGAAGAATAAGCAGTGACTGCATGTCAGCAATCTCATCCTCGGTTTTTTCAGGAAGATTGCGCTCAAGATAGATATCTGTAGGTTTTATCTTTTTTAGAGCGATATCAGATGTTAGGGTAAAATCAACGGCGCTGTCATATGAAAGACCGATTTCAGTTGCAAGCTTGCCAGCCTCAAGATGCACTCCGATTTCCTCGCTTGTAAGATCCTCTTTTGATGCGCGGATAATACCGCCATCCTTGTCAGAGCTCTTTAGTGTAGTCTCTGAACCTAAAGTCAGCTTTTGAGGAAGAGCACCTGACTCCTTGAGCCATGAGGTCATCTTGCTGTCTACAAGAGTTTTGGGACTTAGCAGCTTAGCAGGAAAGCTTGAAAAAGCCTCACGTAAAAGTGCAAGAGACTTTTCTGCTCGTTTAGTTGAGGTTGTTGCAATGCCAACCACACCGGTTGATGAGTTGAGCCAGATTAAAAGTTCGCGGCGTGTTGCAAAGGCCTGTGACAGGAGCTTTCCTGTAACAGCAGCCTTGAGGGCTTCTTTTTCATTTTTTCGAAGCTGTCTTTTAAGTTCAATCTCTTTTAATTCAGTAACTTCGTTAAGTTCTGTTTTTACCACGGAAGAAGGCAGAAGCTTGGTCTCTTCAATGATTTTGAAAAAATGATTGTCTCCGCTTCCAAAGTGATACTGCACAGCTCTTGGAAAAATCGGAGCAAAACCCACAGAGCACAGTTCCTGTGCTGCGCATGGCTTGAATTTAGCCTTGTTTAAAGCCTCTTCAACAAGGGCATCATCTTTGATGACATGTTTGAGATCTGTAAGATCAACAGTGTAGAAACGCAGGTTTTTAAACCACATAATCTAATGTTTCCTATATTGACAAGATGCTCATGATTATGGACAAAAAAAGCGATTTTTTCAAGTTGTATAAAGGGCTGAAACACTTATATATAATTGATTTTGTAAGTGAAAAATGCTATAATCCCATCTATATTTTATTTCTGTTTCTGCATGAATTTTGAGGTTATTCAAAGTTTAGGCGGGTTTATAACAAAGGGCGTTTTGGCCCCTGTTTTCTTCTGGGGAGTGCAGGATATTTATTCTGCTGGCAGTTTTGCCTTTCAGTCCTGCTTCAGAGGATATCAAAATATTAAAAGGTAGTTCTAATGTCAGACAATACCGGCAACTCAAATAATGAGCAGACAAGCTCAGAACAGGCATTAACAACAGCACAGAGCGTCAACACAGCTCTTCCTACCATCAATATCGAGGATGAGTTAAAACAGTCCTTCATTGATTATGCAATGTCAGTAATTGTTGATCGTGCACTTCCAGATGTTCGTGACGGCTTGAAGCCTGTTCACAGACGTGTACTGTTTGATATGTATGATCTGAAGGTATGGAGCTCAGGACAGACAAAAAAGTCAGCCCGTATTGTAGGTGACGTGATCGGTAGATTCCACCCTCATGGAGACGCTGCTGTATACGAGACCATTGTTCGTATGGCTCAGTGGTTTGCTATGAGAGAGCCTCTGATGTTCGGCCAGGGTAACTTCGGTAACATCGACGGTGATGGTGCAGCAGCAATGCGTTATACCGAGGTCAAGATGACCAAGATTGCCGAGCAGATGTTAGAGGATATTGAGAAGGACACTGTAAATCACTATCCTAACTATGACGGCTCAGAGCAGATCCCTGAGGTTTTACCTGCCAAATTTCCAAATCTTCTGGTAAACGGTTCATCTGGTATTGCTGTGGGTATGGCTACAAACATTCCAACCCACAATCTGTCAGAGGTTATCGATGGAACCATTGCAGTTTTAGATAATCCTGATATCAGCCTGGATGAGCTTATGCAGCATATTCCAGGCCCTGATTTCCCTACAGGCGGTATTATTGTTGGCAATGACGGAATCAGACAGGCCTATCAGACAGGTAAGGGCCGCTGCATCATCAGAGCAAAAACCAGAATTGAGACTGACAAATCAGGTCGTCAGACCATCATCGTTGATGAAATTCCATATGCAGTCCACAAGGTTGATATTGTAAAGCAGATTGTAAATCTGGTTAAGGACAAGAAGATTGAGGGTATATCCGAGGTTCAGGATGAATCTGGCAAGGATTATGCCGTTCGTATTGCCATTGAACTCAAGCGTGATGCCTTCCCTGAAGCTGTACTGAATAATCTCTATCAGCAGACTCTGCTTCAGTCAAGCTTCCCAATCAATATGGTTGCTCTTGTCAACAACCATCCAAGACAGCTGTCCTTAAAGCAGATCCTTGATGAATTTGTAAAGTTCCGCCGTGAGATTGTTACAAGAAGAACCGTTTTTGATCTGCGTCAGTCAAGACGTTCTGCTCATGTCAATGAAGGTCTGATGGTAGCAAGGGCAAATCTGCAGAAGATAATTGATATTATCACCAACGCAGACAATGTAGAGGATGCCCGTATCAAGCTTATGGCAGAGCCTTGGGATGGTTCACTCATCTCAACTCTGATCCACAGATCTGAAAATGGTGAGAATATTGCCCTGCCTCAGGGGATTCCAGAGGACAGAGGTCTTATTGACGGCAAGTATTTCCTGTCAGAGCCTCAGGCCAGAGCAATCCTTGATCTGAGACTGTCAAAACTCACTCATCTGGCTCAGGAAGAGATCCGTAATAAATACGCAGAACTTGTTGGCGATATTAAGGAATTCCTTGATATTCTCAATAATCCAGAGCGCATGAAGCAGGAGATCAGAAATGAGCTTTTAGAGGTTAGAGAGATTTATGGTAATGCCCGTAAGAGTGAGTTTACTGTTGATTTAGGAAAGATTGACAAGGGTGATCTGATCACAAGACGTGATGTGATTGTTACTCTTTCAGCTCAGGGCTATATCAAGTATCAGGATATTTCTACCTATGAGAGTCAGGGCAGAGGTGGCAAGGGTAAGCTTGCAACCAAGCTCAAGGATGATGACTATGTAACCAAGGTAGTGGTAGCTTCAACCCACGACAAGATGATGTTCTTTACCAACAAGGGTAGAGCATTTGTGAGTGTGGTTTATGATCTGCCAACCTCTGAGACTAGAACCTCAAAGGGACTTCCTCTGCAGAACTTCTTTAATATTGACAGGGACAATGGTGAGGTGGTTACAGCACTGCTTCCTATCTCCGAGTTCAATGCCGAGCAGTTCTTCTTCATGGCAACCAAAAAAGGTCTTGTCAAGAAGACTTCACTTGCAGCATATGCTAGCTTCGTCAACAGAATGAATGCCAATGGCATTATCGCTGTAAAGCTCAATGAGGGTGACGAGCTTATCGGTGTTGAACTGTGCTCTGGCGATGATGACGTATTCCTGTTCACATCAAACGGCTATGCTCAGCACTTCTGTGAATTCTATAAAGGTTCAGCCCTGTCTGATGACAGCGAGAGCGATGCAGAGGCTGAAGGATCACAGGATAGTTCAGATGAGTCAAACGAGGATACCTCAATTGACAGACATTCAGGCTCGGGAGTCCGTCCTTCAGGACGTGGTTCAGGCTGTATCCGCGGTATCAAGATAAGAGATAACGGCACAGTAGTATCACTGATGGTGGTTGCTCCTTCACAGCTTGAACAGCAGTGTCTGATTGCAACAGCCAATGGTTACGGCAAGAGACTGCGTCTGTCTGAAATTGCGCTTAGAAACCGTGGTGGTATGGGCGTGATTGTAATGAGAAACATCGAGAGAAACGGAAATATAATTGGTGCTGTATGTGCTGATGATAACGCTGATTTCATGCTCATTACAAATCAGGGGCAGCTTCTGCGCTCAGCAATGGCTGATACACCTTTAATCGGAAGATACGGTGCTGGCAACATTCTGATGAGAATGAACGAAGGTGACAATGTTATTGCCCTTCAGTCAATCCCTGAGGATGTGGTTGAGAACAGCAGAAAGATGGCTGAGGCAAGACAGAAGGAGCTTGAAGAGCTCAAGGCCCTAAAAGATGCTGCAAACGGTCTGCCTCAGGAAAAAGCTGATACTCCTGATAATCCACAGGAGCAGAGTCTTGATGCGGATAATACAGAAAACACAACTCAGACTCTTGCTGAAGAAGAGGATAACAAATAGAATCTAAGACATGGCTCAGGCCATGTCTTCTAGTAATAGCGTAATAAAGTCAGAACTTTGCTTTTGGGAGAAAATAATAATGCGTAAAGTTTGGAACTATTTTGCAGGACCATGTATGTTACCTGTTGAGGTTATGGAACAGGCTCAAAAGGAATTTAGAGATTTTAATGGTACTGGTATGGGACTTGTTGAGATTTCTCACCGTTCTGCTGATTTTATTGCTGTTGCCAAAGAGTCTGAAAAGCTTTTAAGAGAGCTTATGAATATTCCTGACAACTACCGTGTTCTCTTTGAGCAGGGCGGCGGTCGCGGTCAGTTTGCGGCTATTCCTTTAAACCTGATGCCAGAGGGCGGTCATGCTGATTATTTTGTAACAGGTCACTGGTCACGCTGCGCCTACAACGAATGTAACGATCACTTTGGTACTGCACATCTTCATGAGTGTACCTTCGTAAATGATGATGGTCTCTATGAGGTTGACTACTCAAAAATGACTGTTACCCCTGGAGCATCATATGCCTATATCTGTCTGAACGAGACAGTAAATGGTATTGAGTCATTCACTATTCCTGATACCGGTGATGTTCCTCTGATTGCTGATATGTCATCTGACATTCTGACAAGACCTGTTGATGTATCAAAGTTTGGTGCAATTATCTTCGGTCTTCAGAAGAATGTCGGCCCTGCAGGTATGGTTATCACCATCGTTCGTGAAGATCTTCTAGGCAAGGCCAGAAAGTACTGTCCATCAGTATTAAACTGGGCAGTTCTTGACAAGTATGAGTCAATGTACAACACACCATGCACATTCTCATGGTATATGGGCAACCTTAACTTCAGATGGATTAAAGAGTTAGGTGGAGTAGAGGAGCTTGAAAGACGCAATATTGCTAAAGCAAAGCTTCTGTATGAGTGCATTGACAGTAATGATTTCTATGTTGCAAAGATTGCTCCTAAGGACAGATCACGCGTAAACTGCGTATTTACTTTAAAGGATGAGTCTTTCAATGAAGAGTTCGTTGCAAAGGCAAAAGAGAGAGGTCTTATTGGTATCAAGGGACACAAGGTTCTAGGCGGAATGAGAGCAAGTATCTATAACGCTATGCCAATTGAAGGTGTACAAGCTTTAGTAGATTTCATGAATGAATTTGCCAAAGACCACTAATCTTCAATCTGTGTTCTATAATTAAAAATAAAAAAAAGCAGTTATGGAGTAGTATATGGAGCAGAATCGTACCCCTTGGTTTGAGAGTTATCCCTCTGATGTTCCAAACTCTATTGATCCAGGTTTGTACGATAATATCAATGGGCTTTTTGATGCAGCATGCGGTAAGTTCAAAGATAGAAAAGCCTTCATATGTTTGAACCGCTCCATAACATTCAGTGAGGTTCACAGGAAGACAATGGCCCTGGCCACATATCTTCAGCAGATCCTGAAGGCAAGAAAGGGCGAAAGGCTGGCTCTGATCCTACCGAATGTAATGCAGTATCCAATCTCTGTTTTTGCAGGTTTGAAATGCGGAATGGAGATTGTAAACATCAATCCTCTCTACACCTCTCACGAAATTTTAGGAGTTCTGCGTGACTGTGGCGCAAAGATAGTGATCTGCCTTGAGACAACGGTTGCAGATGTCCTTAAAATTCATGATCAGACCTATCTTGAGCACATTATCACCTGTACTGTAGGTGATTGTCTTGGAACCGTCAAAGGTTCACTGATCAATTTCTACTTAAGACACGTAAGCAGAATGGTAAAGCCTTACAACCGTCAGGCTGTACAGATGTTCAATGACTGCCTAAGAGTGGGAGAGGGCAGAAAGTTCAGAGACGTCAGCTGTACTCTTGATGATATTGCTTTTTTGCAGTACACAGGAGGTACAACCGGTAAACCAAAAGGTGCAATGCTCAGTCATGGAAACATTCTTGCAAATGTTGTTCAGGCTGATGCCATGTATGGACCTCGCCTCATTGAAGGTTCTGAAAAGATATTGACAGCGCTTCCTCTGTATCACATTTTTGCGATGACAGTAAATCTCATGTTTGCCTTTTATAAAGGATGCAGCAATTTACTCATCATTGATCCGAGAAAGTTTGAGAACCTTATTGCAAGGCTCAAGGAAAACCCCGATGTTTCCATCATCATAGGTGTAAACACTCTCTTTAACGCCTTTGTTAATAATGATGTTTTCAGAAAGGTTAAGTTTACAAACTTAAGACTTGTAGTTGGTGGTGGAACTGCTGTTCAGCCTGGCGTTGCAGCACGTTTTTTAAAATCATCAGGTGGTATTCCTATACTTGAAGGGTATGGATTAACAGAATGTTCTCCACTTTGTTGTGTTGTTCCCTATACTCAGTCAGAGTATAACGGAACTATTGGTATTCCAACACCATCCACATTAGCACGTATTGTTGATATCGATACAGGAGATGAGATCTGGGATACGCAAAAGCCTGGAGAACTTGAGTTTAAAGGCCCTCAGGTCATGAAAGGTTATTTTGAAAACGAGAAAGAGACCGAGAACGTTTTTCATGATGGTTGGCTACGCACCGGTGATATAGCAAAATGGTGTGAAGGAGGCTATCTTAAGATCATTGACAGAATAAAGGACATGATTCTTGTTTCTGGTTTTAATGTCTTCCCAAATGAAATTGAGAATGTGGTCAGCCGTAATGATAAGGTTCTAGAGTGTGCTGTGGTTGGTGTTCCGTCCAAAACAACTGGTGAATCAATCAAGCTTTATATCGTAAGAAAAGATCATTCCTTAACTAGAGATGAGGTTTTAGATCACTGCAGGAATTATCTTACAGGGTATAAGCTTCCAAAACACATTGAGTTTGTGGAGAGTCTGCCAAAGTCCCCTGTAGGAAAGGTTATGAGACGTTTCTTGAAACAGAACCGTCTTAGCTGATAGCTGAGGTTGCTGTGTATCAACATTGCAACAAGACCTGTAATTCTGTGATTACAGCGCTTCTTGATTACGGTTCTGTCTAACCGTAATATTCAACGTTTCTATAGATCTTAATATGTTACATCTACTGATGATTGTGAGTAGAGTAAAAAATCAGTTATTTTTCACAATAATTCTCGTATGAAAAAAAGACAAAAGAGCATAGGAGAAGTTATCCACACAATAGACGGAAAATCCGTATCTGGATATGTTCTCTTCCTTCCTTTTTTCTTCTTCCCCCCCTTAGGCGTCAAAATAGTTTGTGACACATAAAACATCTTATCTTTTAGATCA
>JBJFET010000033.1:0-15294 GCA_051891035.1 Succinivibrio sp.
ACGCTTGATAGCTGCCCAGATGTCTGGCTCGTTTTCCTTTGAAAGGTTGATTACCTTAGCATAGCAACCGCCTTCGAAGTTGAATACGCCATCATCATCCCAACCGTGCTCGTCGTCACCGATTAACAGACGCTTTGGATCGGTTGAAAGAGTGGTCTTACCAGTACCTGATAAACCGAAGAAGATAGCGGTGTTCTTACCTTCCATGTCAGTATTTGCTGAACAGTGCATTGCAGCAATACCCTTTAATGGTAAGTAGTAGTTCATCATTGAGAACATACCTTTCTTCATCTCACCACCGTACCAGGTATTTAAAATTAACTGCATACGCTCGGTTAAGTTAAATACAACAGCAGTCTCTGAATTTAAGCCTAACTCTTTGTAGTTCTCAACTTTTGCCTTTGAAGCATTTAAAACTACGAAGTCTGGCTTGAAGTTCTTTAACTCTTCAGCTGTTGGACGAATGAACATATTTGTTACGAAGTGAGCCTGCCAAGCAACTTCTACAACGAAGCGGATTGACATACGGGTATTTGCGTTAGCACCGCAGAAACCATCAACTACGTATAACTTTTTGTTTGACAGCTCTTTGCCAGCTAAAGCCTTAAGAGCATTCCAAGATTCTGTTGAAAGAGGCTTGTTGTCATTCTTGAATTCTTCTGTAGTCCACCAGAAATTGTCTTTTGAAGTATCATCCTTTACGATGAACTTATCTTTTGGTGAACGACCTGTGTAAACACCGGTCATTACATTAACAGCATCCATCTCTGTCTGATAGCCCTTATCGAAGCCTTCAAGACCAGCCTTAGTCTCTTCTGCGAATAAGGTTTCATATGATGGATTGTGAACGATCTCAGCTGCGTTGCTGATACCATATTTAGCTAAATCAAGCTCTTCAAATAAGCTCATTTTTTTCTCCACGTGTTATCTGAGTGAGACTCAGGTTTCTATAGTTACAAGTCTGATTTTACCGTAATTTAGAAATTTATGCATACATTTTCGTAAATATAATCGATCAAAAATAATCTTTTTGATCTGACACAACAAGTCTATTTTACGAACTCTTGCATCAGTATGTTTTTCTGTACCCATAACCCTATGATAAATCAGACTAATCAGCATGAAACAGGCTTATTTACAGGCTGTATACGTATGCCGTACTGTCTTTTGTTACAGACAGTCCACCCGCATGTCCTGCATTAGAAGTCACTGATTGTAACAATAAGTTTTTTATATTTTCTTCCAATAATCCCCCCAAAAATGACAAAAAGCATATAAAATGTTCACATCAATAATTCCTGTTTCCTAATCCCTATTTGGAGACTTAACAAGAAAAGCCAATCCTGTGTTTCAGGTATTCAGGAAAACACGAGTAGGTAAACTGTTTTTACCTATGAATTGGGTCATAGAAATATTTTAGGTTTTATATGAGCAAAATTAGTGTTAGCGACAAAGCTCAAGAGTACTTCTTGAACATTATCAGCAAGCAGAAAATGGAAGGCCTTGCTATCCGTCTGACTGCAACAAACGTAGGTACTCCTGGAGTACAGTGTGGAATACTATACTGTCCAAAAGAATACATCACTGCTAATGATGAACACTTTCAGATGAAGGGATTTGAGATTGTAATTGACAGCTCTGTTTCCGAATACCTTGACGATTCAATCATTGATCTGACAAAAAATGAGGAAGGCGAAGATCTTCTGACATTCCATGCACCGAATCTCAATAAGCAGGATCTTCCTGAAGATGCAACACTGTTTGAGCGCCTGAAAAAATTCATTGATTCAACTGTAAGCCCTTCTCTTGCAGCTCACGGTGGCGCAGTATCTTTAGTTGATGTTACAGAAGACGGTATTGTTAAGGTTAAGTTTACCGGTGGCTGCCTTGGCTGCTCAATGGTTGGCGTAACCTTAAAAGAAGGAATTCAGACTCAGTTAAATCAGGCTTTTCCTGGCATGATTAAAGATGTTGTTGATGTTACAGAACACGAAGTAACAGAAAACACTTACGGCTGATAAGCAGCGGATCTTCATGAAATATCTGAAGATCCGTTATCTCTATTCAGATTTCTGTTCTCTGCTCAGAAGGGCAGTAGCAGCGTCCCTGCCGCATTTCCCCTTATAAATAACATCAAAAATTTCCGAACAGATAGGCATCTGAACATTTAGCTTTTCAGAGAGCTGCCTTACAACCGCGCTCATTGTGTAGCCTTCAACAATCTGACCTATTTTCTCAAGGGCATCATCACAGCTCATGCCTTTACCAAGATAGAATCCAAACCTGCGGTTTCTTGACTGATCATCTGTACAGGTCAGAATAAGATCTCCTAATCCTGAAAGGCCCATAAAGGACTTCTGAGTTGCACCTAGCGCTATACCTAATCTTGTCATTTCAACAAGCCCGCGTGTAATCAGCGCAGTTCTTGCGTTTGCACCATAGCCCAATCCGTCAGACAGGCCCGAACCGATCGCAATCACATTCTTGATAGCACCACCTAGCTGAAGACCGATCAGATCATCACTTGCATATATTCTGAAAGTTTTGGTATGCATCAGCTCAGAAAATTCTTTTATAAACTGTTCTGAAGTACCTGCCATTGCAATTGCTGTTGGCAGCCCCTTGGCAAGTTCCATTGCAAAGGTAGGACCAGACAGTACAGCCATTGGAACATTGTTTCCAAGAATGTCACAAGCTATCTCACTTAAAAGTTTTCCAGTCTCTTTATCCAGGCCTTTTGTTGCCCATGCTATTCGATGTTCAGGTCCAAGATAAGGTCTGATATCTTTTATTACCTGAGCAAAGGTGTGAGACGGAACAACTACTAGGATGTTCTTTGATGCCGATACGACTTCCTGAAGATCAGATGACACGGTCAGACTATCCTGAAACCTAATTCCTGGCAGGTATTTATCGTTTTTACGCTCAGCCTGCATCTTCAATGCAGTTTCTGGATTTCGACACCACAACATCACAGGCAGACCCTTTGATGCCGTAGACAGGGCTAGTGAGGTACCATAGGAGCCGGCACCAATCACACTTAAAGAACAGTGGAATGTGGACATAAAAGCTCTAGCAAAGAATATGAGCAACTACTATGCGGATCATAATAAATTGCCCATAACAAACAATACAGGAGATTATATCTCCTGACTTTCAGTATAAACTAAGCCTGAGGAGCTGAGTCCTTTGCTTCTCCGTTTGCAACGTCAGATTTTGCTGCCTGTTCAGCCTTATGAGCACGGAACATTGCCTCAAAATTGATTGGACGGAGATTTAACTGAGGGAATGAAGCTCTGTTTACCAGTGAAGCAATGTGCTCTCTAGCATATGGGAAAAGCATATTTGGAGCAACACCGTTTAACAGATACTCAGTTGTTTCTGCATCAATGTTGTGTACCAGGAAAATACCGGCCTGGTGAACCTCACAGATAAAAGCTGTTTCCTTTTCAATGTTGCATGTTACAGTAACTCTAAGATCAACCTCATATGAATCCTGATTTACAGCCTGAGTTTTTGCATCAAAGTCAACTTTGATTTCTGGTTTCCACTCTTTGGTAAAGATCTGTGGAACATTAGGAGTCTCTAAAGAGCAGTCCTTGGCATAAACTCTTAATACATCAAACATTGGTGCATCATTATTGGTCTGGTTCTGTGTATTTGCGTTGTCAGACATTTTATTTTTTTCCTTATGATCAAAATTGGGGTGGAATAATTATTCCAAACATAAATTTACAATGAGAAACATTGACCTCCACCTACCTGCACAGGCTAATTTCTAGCTTGTTTCGGAGGTTTGGAGCTGCTGACCTTCAATTAGGTTCACTCAGACACAGTCTTTTTTAGGGACTGCAGCTGCTCTAGTTTCTGACTAGACTCACTCCCGATCCGGACAGGTCGTGCCCTTTTTATATGGCCTGACAATTATCTGCATTGCCAGATGGCCACATTATACACTCTGTTTACTTAGCGCCTTACTACCCGTCCCTGAGGATAAGGCTTTAAAGCGGCTTTAAGAAAAAACTGAATGCCATCTCTAAAAAACTGTTTTCTAGTTTAGCATTCTCTTAACTATATTATTGCGAGAAGCAACTCACTCTAGGATTTTACTGACAGAGGAAGATTGTCCATTGACCACTGAGCAATACCACCTTCTAAAGAGAATACCTTGGTATACCCCTGCTTTTTAAGTGATACTACAGCGTTGAAGCAGTCTGAATCCATTTTATCCTTGCCTACAACAATTACCGGCTTGTCCTTGTAACTGTCAATTCTTGCAAGCTTTCCGCTCTTGACATCTGACAGAGGAATATTAACAGATCCTGCAATATGTCCTTTAGAGAACAGATTTGCAACTCTCACATCAACGTAAACTCCGTTTTCTCTGTTGATCATAACATTTGCAGCGTTTGAATTAAGTTTCTTAACTCTCGCTAACATGATGCGAACCTGCATATAGATTAACGCACACAACAGAGCAATAAATACCAGCACCATAATCTGATGCCTGCTGGCAAAAGCAATATACTGATCTAAATTTTCAGCAGAAAAAAAGTCACCCACAACAGCTCCTGTTTTCTAAAAAATACGAACGGAAATTTTAGCACACAATATGATAGTCAAAAATATCCAACCTCACAAATAAAGCTAGAAAAAACATACTATCCTGCGTGTTTTTTGATCAAAAATAACTCCGGTTTGCTTAATGAAGAAAATATAATGGCCCAAAACTGCCAAAAAAACTGTAAAATATCTGCATTCCTTTTTAAATATTTTTACGAGTAAAAGCAATATGACACAGAAAAAACCTCTTGCCCTGATTATTATGGATGGTTGGGGAGATAATCCTGTTAAAGAATTCAATGCTGTTGAAGCAGCAAATACACCAAATTTAGACAAGCTTGTAGCTGAATATGCTCATACTGACATTCAGGCCTCTGGTATCGATGTAGGTCTTCCAGACGGACAGATGGGCAACTCTGAAGTAGGTCATACAAACATTGGTGCTGGCCGTATTGTCTACCAGGAATTAACCAGAATCGGAAAAGCTATTTCTGATGGTGATTTTTTCAAGAACGAAACCTTATGCAAGGCTGTAGATGATGCTGTAAAGGCAGGAAAAGCGGTTCACATCATGGGTCTGATGTCACCTGGTGGAGTTCACTCTCATCAGGATCATATCGTAGCAATGATTAAGCTTGCCGCTCAGCGTGGTGCAAAGAACGTATATTTCCACGCTTTCACCGATGGTCGTGATGTTGCTCCTCGTTCAGCACATGAATACATCGATGTCATCGAGAATGCCTTCAAGGAAGCAGGAGCCGGTAGAATCGCTACTATGGTAGGCAGATACTACGCAATGGATCGTGACAACCGCTGGGATCGTGTTCAGCAGGCCTATGATCTTATTACTCAGGCCAAGAGCGAGTTTGATTCTTATTCATCAGCTCATGAGGCTCTTGATGCTGCTTATGCCCGTGATGAGAATGATGAATTCGTTAAAGCATCTGTAATTGGTGAAAAAGCACCTCTTCAGGATGGTGATTCATTAGTATTCATGAACTTCAGAGCTGACCGTGCACGTCAGATCACCCGTTCATTTGTTAATGCAGATGCAGATTTCACAGGCTTTACCCGTGCAGTAAAACCAAAGCTGGCAAGCTTTGTAATGCTTACTCAGTATGCTGCTGACATCAACACAGACTGCGCTTATCCACCAGAGGATTTAACCAATACCTTAGGTGAGTGGCTTTCCAAGAAAGGCTTAACACAGTTACGTATTTCTGAAACCGAGAAATACGCTCACGTTACATTCTTCTTCAACGGTGGTGTTGAGACCGTATTCCCAGGTGAGGACAGAATTCTTATCCAGAGTCCTAAGGTTGCAACATATGATCTTCAGCCTGAAATGAGTTCTACTGAACTGACAGACAAGTTATGCGCAGCAATTGAGTCTGGCAAGTACGACATGATCATCTGTAACTATCCAAATGGTGATATGGTTGGCCACACTGGTGTATTCGATGCTGCAGTAAAAGCTTGTGAAGCTGTTGATCACTGCATCGGCCGCGTAATCGAGTCATTAAAGAAAGTTGACGGTGAGTGCTTAATCACTGCTGACCACGGAAACTGTGAGCGTATGAAGGATTTAACCACTGGTGTTCCTTACACAGCTCACACCAATCTTCCTGTTCCATTCATCTACTATGGCCGCAAGGCAACAATGAGAACTGATGGTCGCCTGTCTGATATCGCACCTACAATGCTTTATCTAAAGGGTATAGAAGTTCCTTCTGAGATGACCGGAAAGTCAATCGTAAAGTTAGCTGACTAACTGAAAGCTACAGATACAGCGGAGGGTAGCATTGCTACCCTCTGTTTTTATTTGAGAGATTTCTTTTTCAGATCGAACAATCCCCACAGACTGCCTACAATAAGTCCGCCAGTATGACACAGATTGGCAATTCCATCCAAAAAGAACCCAAGAGCGATAAAACCTACACTCACAGCCAAAAGCCCCTGAGGGAAAGAAAAGGTTCCTGCAAGATCCTTTCTTCTTGAAATAATTGCAGAATAGGCAATTACTCCATACACTACTCCTGACATTCCGCCAAAGTATGTGTATACAGGAATGAACTCATACTGCAGAACATTTGAAAGAATGGCCACAGAAATAAACAGGGAAAAGAGTTTTCCTGTACCAAACCTCTTCTCTATAGGTCTGGCCAATGCCTCAAACATCACAAGATTAAAGGCTATGTGCAGCAAAGAGAAGTGCACAAAAGTCGGAGTAATGAGCTTGTAGTATGAATATATATCTGTAAAGGGCTCTGCTCCGTGCAGTGCAAGGAAGCTTGTAACAGCCTTCTCATTAAAGACAGAGATTATATAGACAAGAATACAGGTTATTTCAACTAGTGTGGTCAAAGAAGTTAAATCAAAACCAATTGACAGGATCCCGGCTCTGATCTCCTTTGGTTTTCCTACAGTCTTTCCTTTAGACCAGGAAGCTCTGCTGTATCTGGTACTATATGGGGAGGAAATATAGTTAACTAGTTCCTGCTTGGCTCTAGTCATATCAGCAGAATTTGTAACATAAACAGAATACTTTTCATTGAAGTTCTGTTTTGTTCTGGCTCTGATGCCAACAGAATTTAAGTAATCCGTAAAAGAGAGCGCCTTCTCTCTTGGCAGAAGGCACACCTCAAATACAAAATCATCAACTATTTCGAATTCAGCCATTTAAGATACTCTGCCACACCCTGGGCAACAGTCTTGAACTCTATATCACATCCTGCGTTTCTCAGCTGAGTTAAATCAGCCTGAGTAAAGCACTGATAATGACCTTTCAGATGCTCAGGGAATGGAATGAATTCAACCTCTCCCCTGCCAAAATGCTTGATTACAGCCTTTGCAATATTCAAGAATGGTTCTGCACGACCTGTGCCACAGTTATAGATACCTGATGGCCCCTTATGCTCTAGGAACCACAGATTGACCTCAGCAACGTCTCCAACATATACGAAGTCTCTCATCTGTCCGCCATTCTCATAACCGTCAGTTCCTTCAAAGAGCTTTGGATTCTCTCCCTTTAGCATCTGATTGTTTAAGTGGAATGCAACTGAGGCCATTGAACCCTTATGGGATTCTCTTGGTCCGTATACATTAAAATATCTTAAACCGACTACCTGAGAAGAAATTGAAGGAAGGCGTCTTCTTACATACTCGTCAAAAAGAAACTTTGAATAGCCGTATACATTTAATGGAGCCTCATTTTCTCTGTCCTCAACGTATACATTGCCATCACCGTAGGTAGAGGCAGAAGAGGCAAAGAAAAACGGAATTTTATGAGCTACCGCAAACTCAAACAGATCGACAGTATACTCATAGTTATTCTTCATGATGTACTTGCCGTTCCACTCTGTAGTTGAAGAGCATGCCCCCTCATGAAAAATGGCCTCTATATTCCTGCAACCATATTTGGCATCAAATCTTTTTTCATCATGGACTAATTCGATAAAGTCATCTTTATCCATGTAATCTGCTATATCAAGATCGGTTAAGTTGATAAACTTATGTCCGTTTGTCAGGTTATCAACAACCAAAATATCCTTGATACCTCTATCGTTTAAGTGTTTTACGATATTTGAACCAATAAAACCACAACCGCCAGTTACAATAATCATGTTTATTTCCTTAGTTGATGAACTATTTCTCAATTATAATATTTATAATTGTCAAATCGCACATAATTCTTATTTTTATTAAACCAGATATATGACAGACAGTATTTCAAAAAAATATCTGATTATTTCACCTTCATGGTTAGGTGATCTGATCATGGCTCAAAGCCTGTTTAAGACCCTTAAAAAGCAAGATCCATCCTGTACTATAGATATTTACGCACCAGAGTACACAATGCCAATCTTAGACAGAATGGAAGAGATTGATAATAAAATTATCAACCCTTTTTCTCATGGCACATTTAATCTGAAACTCCGCTATGAAGAAGGAAAAAAACTCAGAAAAGGAAATTACGACTCTGTAATTGTTCTTCCTAATTCGCTCAAATCAGCTTTAATCGCATTTTTTGCCAAAATTCCCGACAGAAGAGGATTTAAGGGTGAATCAAGATATCTGATCCTGAATAATTTAAGGAACAACAAGAAAGATTTCCCTTACATGGTTCAAAGATATGTCTGTCTGGCCTACGACAAGGATAAAGTCAGAACAGCAGCAGATCTTCCATCATTTGACTATCCAAAACTTACAGTCAGACCATTGCCGGAAAAAAGGGCTGAAGAGCTTGGTATCGATTTTTCAAGAAAAGCCATGGTACTAGGCTGTGGAGCAAACTACGGACCTTCAAAACTCTGGCCTGTTGAGTATTTTGCCAAAGTTGCAGATGCATGGATTAGGAAAAACGGATGTGTAATAGGACTTGGATCTAAGAAAGACATCCCTACGGTTCAAGCAATATACGAACATCTAGATGAGGGCTCTAAACCATATTTTTATGATATTGCCGGAAAAACAAATCTTACAGAGGCACTGGATATTGTCGGTCAGGCTTGTGTTGCCGTATGCAATGATTCAGGGCTCATGCATACAGTGGCAGCTGCAGATATTCCTCAGGTATGTATTTTCGGCTCAACCTCTACAAACTATACCCCACCACTATCTAAAAAGGCCGTATGCGTTGAATCAGATGAGGCCTGCCACCCCTGCTTTGAGAGAACATGCAGGTTTAATACGTATGCCTGCCTGAAAAAAATTACACCAGATATGGTTATAGAAAAATTAAAACAGATAGTTGAGTTCTAAGGAAGATAATGAGATTTTCTTCGTTTGCCGCACTGACCATATACAAAGCGCTTACAGCAGTAGTTGCTCCGCTAGGAGCTTGCTTTATTGCCTACAAGAAGAGGAGAGATCCTCCTTATGGAAAGAGAATAACTGAGCTTCTTGGTTGGTACTCACAAAAAGAGAAAAACTGCATATGGTTTCATGGGGCATCTGTAGGAGAGATAAATTCACTAAAGCCTTTGGTAGAAGAGTTTAAACTCTCTCATCCTGACGAAAAGATACTGCTGTCTACAATGACAACAACGGGGGAGCAGAGTGCCCAGAAAATTCAGGGTGTTACCACGGTTTTTTCGCCTTTAGATTCTCCTCTGGCAGTCAGACGCTTTTTTAAGCGTTTTAAACCAAAAATCCTTGTAATCATTGATACTGAACTGTGGCCAAATCTGCTTGACAGAGCCTACAAATGCGGATGTCCCGTAATCATTGTCAACGCAAGAATGCAGGAGAAAAACTGCCAGAAGTATCTGAAACACAGAGAACTTGTAAGAGATCTTATCTCCTCAAAGCTTACAAGAGTTTCCTGTATTACCGAGAACGATAAATCAAGATACGTAAGGATTGGTGTTGATGAGGGCAGAGTGTGTGTTTCTGGCAATATGAAATACGACCTTAAACCAAACGAATCAATGTTTCAGGAAACAAACACGATCAAAAAAACGGTATTGGGAGATAGCGTATTTGGAGCAATCAGCATTCATGAAGGCGAAGAAAAAGCTGTTATTGATGCTTATCTGGAAGCCAGAAAGGAGCTACCAGAACTCAAACTGGTTTTTGTTCCAAGACATCAGAGCTGTGGTGATAAGGCCTGTGAATACCTGAAAAGTCTGAGTATAGGTTACGCTAAAAGATCGCAGCTTACTGACTTTAAGGATCTGGATAAGGATATTCTCATAGGCGATTCAATGGGAGAGATCGAGCGCTATCTTGGATTGTGCGATCTTGTTTTCATGGGAGGAAGTCTCATAGATATAGGAGGACATAATCCGCTTGAACCTGCATTCTTCTCTCTTCCGATTGTTACTGGACCAGCCTTTTATAATTTTAAGGAACAGTTTGATAAGCTAACAGATGCCGGAGGCGCATTTGTTGCTGATGACGTACGCAATCTTTCAAGGATCACAGTAAAGCTGCTGTCAAACAAGGAACTTCTGATAAAAACAGGCATTCAAGCTCTTGATATTCAGCAGCAGGGAAAAGGAGCTATCAGCAGAACACTTTGTGAAATTAACAGAGTGTTGAGCAAATCTTCTGCTTAATCAGGATGTTAGCTTTTGCAGAAACTCAGCATAATCTCTTGCGCTCTGACCTATGGCATTGGCATTCATCTTTTCAGTATCGTTAATGCCATATACCGCAAATAAACCGACGTACTCTGCCTGACACATCTCAAAAGCTCTAAGCATAGGATTGAGATATTCTTCAAGAGATCTGTGGTGTCTGCCATCGGCGCTATAAGCTTCAGCCTCACTGCCACAGGATGCTGCAATTGCAACTTTTCTGCCTCTTAAATGATGTCCATTCTTAAAGGCCCAGTCGGAAGTTAATACCTTATCAAACCATTCTTTCATTTTAGGTGGGCAGAAGAACCAGTATACAGGAAACTCAAATACTACTGAGCCATTGTTATCAATCAGAGAGTGTTCCTTTGCCACATCAATGGTGCCTGTAGGATATACGCTCTGAAGATTGTGGATCAGAATTTCGTCCGGATGCTTTCTCATTTCTTCTACAAAGCGACGGTGAACATTTGATCTGTCAAAGGAAGGATGGTCGAGAATTACAACTGTCTTTTTTGCACCCATAATTACAGCCTCTTTTTTTAACCTGTCTGTCAGATTCTATCTCACGATCGCATTATAAAGCGCTGATTTTTCCAAAGATTTAAAAGAAGCTTCACAAAAATTCTCCTGAGGGATCTTTTTGTTTGTCTTTTCTTTGATAAATGATCTTTTTAATCTTTCTATGACATTTACTCTAAGATCCGTTGTCATTGTCTGTTCAAAACACTTATCAAAATCTATTATGCATATATCTCCCTGTTCATTCATAAGAATGTTGCGAATATTCAAATCCGTATGAAGAATGCCTGCATCAAAGAATCTTCTTACTGTTCTCCCTAACAGTTCATACTCTTCAGCTCTGAGAGCTCTTTTCTTTAAGATATAGGATAAATCCTGATAACCATTTAGCCTCTTTATCACGATATCCTGCCTAAGATGAAGCAGAGCATGCTCCTCTCTGGCAATTACAGGTTCAGGAACAGGAAGGCCTAGAGACTGCATACGCAACAGAAGTCTGAACTCATCTGCTGCTCTGTGTGAATGAGGCTCAAATTTAAAAAAAAGATCTGCTATAACCTTACCTAGCATTCCTCCGCGCTTATAATGCCTTAGTACCAAATCCTCGCCATCTTTTTTGTACAGAATGGTCTGTCCTCGGCCTCCTCTTAATTCTACATTCTGAGATTTAAGGATTGACTCTCTATCAAAATAGGCTTCATAAAAATTCTTCTCTTTATCTGAAGAGATTTCATCGCTTACCAAATACGTGATATTTCCAAATTCTAGCTGATTGTATTTGCCCATTATTCACCAGTAAGATTCTGCATTATTGAAATGTGCTATTCCCATCCTCGTTTTTACTGCAGTAAACTTGCTACTTTAGCAAACGAAGACAGAGCTTTCCGCCATATTATGTTCGACCTCTTCAAAAAAAGAAGATCCCTGCGCGAAGGCCAATTTCTTAGCTTGATTGAGTGTGATTAAGAAACTATCTCTTCTAAGGTTGACTCAGCAGCTGTCTTTTTAGAACTTCAGCAGCTCTGTTTCCTTCCCAGACACTCTCATAAGCCTAGCAAATCCAGCCCTTTTATAATAACCAATATCTGACAGTATAAACAATTAGTAGCTGTATCCATAAAGATAAAACTTCAAATTATCAATGATCCGCCATTTAAGATCTCACTATCCGTAAAAATTCATCAATCTGACAACCATTTTGATATACAATTTCAATAAATCGCTATTTAGGAAATATATGAAAGAGATCAATTCAATCTGCGTTCTTAGACTGTCAGCATTAGGCGACTGTATCAATGCTTATGGACTTATCAACGCCATAACTAAAACATATAATAATATTGATGTTCTATTCGTAATAGATAAACGCTTTGCCCCTCTGTTTATAAATGACAAGGGTGAGCAGTTAGTATCGATGGAGACTGTCGATATCAAAAACGACGGTCTGTTCAATGCAGGATTAAATCTCTACAGAAAGCTTAAGGCAAAGAAGTTTGACTGCCTG
The DNA here is from genome assembly GCA_051891035.1 of Succinivibrio sp. Lineage (GTDB taxonomy): Bacteria > Pseudomonadota > Gammaproteobacteria > Enterobacterales > Succinivibrionaceae > Succinivibrio. The sequence goes on from JBJFET010000033.1 coordinate 12,670, forward strand.
TTTAACCTTCAGACATCAATCAAGGCTTCATTCCTATCTCTTTTTATCAGAGCAAAATACAAATACGGCTACGACTCACAGCGCCGAAGAGAAGGTCAGCTGTTCTTTATCAACAGAAAAGTAAAATCACCTGACAATCCTCACGTTCTGGCAGGTTTTATGGCCTTTGCGCATCAGATTTCCATGGATAATCTTTCTCCAAGCTGGGATTTCCGTTTAACTAACACTGAGATTGAAAAGGCCGAAAAGCTGATTAATAGAGATTACCCTGAACAGAAGGTTCTTGTTATCTCTCCGGTATCAGCTAAGCCTGAAAAGAACTGGACTATAAAGGGTTATAGTGATATTGCCAATTATGCAATTGAAAAAGGATTTAAGGTTGTGCTGGTTGGTGTCTGCAAGGATGATGATCTTGTATACACAAACAATATTTTTGTGAATGCTGACTTTAGACCTTCTAATATATGTACGCAGACAAGTCTGAGAGAGTTGGCTGCTGTTATCAGCCAGTCTGATCTGGTTTTATCTCCTGACAGCGCAGCAATGCACCTTGCTTCTGCCTTAAATGTCCCTGCAATAGGTCTTTTTGCAATTCACAATCCTGACAGAGTTGGAGCCTGGAATTACAGAGATATCGAAGTAAGTGTGTATAACGAGCAGGCAAGCAGAGAGTTAAACGGCAGAAAACCTAGCTGGAGATACAGAGTCCGTAATCCTAAAGCAATGGAAGAAATCAGTGTACAGAGTGTAAAAGACGCTTTTGACAGAGCCTGCGAAAAATATGTTTTTAAAGGTGAAACAAGTGAATAGATTGGCAGTCTTTCCAGGAACTTTTGATCCTCTCACAAAGGGCCATTTGGACATTATCAGAAGATCAAACAATCTTTTTGACAGATTAATAATCGCTGTAGCAAAAAGCCCGTCCAAACACACTTTATTTGACCTTGAACAGCGAGTCAGTTTCTGCAGGACTGCAGTTATGGATCTGCCAAATGTTTCTGTAATCGGATTTGAAGGAATGCTTATAGATTTCTTAAAAGAAGTCGGCGCAAACATTCTCATAAGAGGTATTAGAACTGTATCAGATTACGACTATGAAACACAGCTTGTCGGAATGTACACAATCGCAATGCCTGAATTAGAGGTTGTCATGCTGCCTACAAAAGCAGAGCTGTCCTTTATTTCATCAACTTTAGTAAGAGAAGTTCTGATTCATAAAGGAGATATTGCCCCTTTCATTCCTGAATCAATTCTTTCTGCAATCAAGCAGAGCAAATTCTAATTCTTCTGGCACAATGGACAATAGTATGTACTACGTTGTCCATGAACTGTCTTCTTGATTATACTTCCACATATTCTGCATCGCTGGCCGTCTTTTCCATAAACAGCCAAATCCTGCACAAAATAGCCTAGTTTTCCATCTGCTCCCGAGAAATCTCGTATTGTCGTGCCGCCTCGACTAATTGAATCTTTCAGTATTCTTCTTGAATGAATAACAATCTGTTCGCATTCTTCAAGGGTTATGTCACAGGACTTTCTATCAGGTTTTATTCTGCATTCGAAAAGAATTTCTGATGCATAAATATTTCCAATACCGACAACAATACTGTTATCCATAAGACACTGTTTTATGTTTTTCTTATGCCTTTTTAAGGTAGATAACAGGTAATCCTTGTTGAAATCATCTGAAAAAGGTTCAGGCCCCAAAGATTTAAGAGGTTCCGATTCATATGGAGAAGAGTCTTTAGGGTAGTATTTAACTAAACCAAAGCGTCTAATATCATTCATTCGAATATGAACATTCTGATCAGTCGTAATCTCAAAATGGTCATGGACGCTCTTTTCTAGATCCTCCTGCAAAACCATAAGATGACCAGTCATTCCCAAGTGTATAAGCAGATGACCTTTTGTAGTCGAAATTACTATATATTTTGCCCTGCGGCTGACGGAAGTTATTTCTGCACCTTCAAGATTGTGTAATTCAGGAGAAAAAGGGATTCTTAGAGATTTGTCATCAAAATAAATCTGAGAAATCTTTCTTCCGGTAAGGTAGTTTTCAATACCGCGTTTTGTAACTTCGACTTCTGGTAATTCAGGCATTTGCAAAATCACTCACAGTGAATAAACGAGTTTTATGAATTCCAACAGAAATAATCAGCTACGCATCAAATAGCGGCCAAATGCTACTTAATGCATGCCGAGTTCTTCTGTTTTCTGTAACTATGGTACTTGATTTAGGAAAGATTTATCAAGAATGGAAATGAGATGGTGTTTCTGCAAGTGCAGCCTATACTGACAAATCAATAAAAGTCTTTATTTGCATCTTTCTTGTAATTTGTTTGTTGATAGCAGCTTTCTGCTTTTACGCATATACATTAAGACATGAATAAGATCCTGTCTCTTAATGAACACTGATGTATAAAGCAAAAACCACTACAGAACCATAAGTTCTCGGTCTCACTTCTTTCACTATATTATTAATTTCAGAAAATGAGTAATTATTAATGTTACTCATTGATCTCCCTTAAAAAAATTCCGAAATTTTTCTAAAACAATCTTGACTTTTTTTAAATATCGTGTAAGAATATACGTACATTATACTATCATAATCGGAATTACTATGGA
>JBJFET010000034.1:0-15179 GCA_051891035.1 Succinivibrio sp.
TATCATTAGAATCTTTGATATATGTTGTCTGGTGATATATATCGTAAATATGCCTACTAATTATATGAGCTTTTGCATACTTTTTTTTGTCATTATCGATATAGTTGTCATCTGTCGTCTTTTTAAAATGTTCTGCAACTTTTTTACTGGACAGACTAGCGTTCTTTGGTAGATATTTGTAAGATTGAGGAATGAGATAGTACTTTACTTTTTCATAATAATCGTCCTGCTCTGAGGCAAGTGCTTTTTCAGATTCAAAATTTAGCTTAGTGCCTTTATTTAGAATACCCACATAATAGAAGTTGTTTTTCTTTAATAAAATGGTTAGGCAGCTATTCTCTTTACTGAGACTAAAACCTTCAGCTAATTGAGAGCAATTAAAGTTAAGTTTGAATTTTTCGTCACTATATTCTTTCTTTGTACAGTAATTTCTGCTCTTGTTATATAACGGAACAATAGCGGAAAGAGCATTCATTTCCTTATCAAAATCTACGTAGAAATTATTTGATTTGTTGAATGAATTACTTTTAAATATTTCCAGTTCGTTATATATCGACAGTAAAGCATCTAATGGGGCTTTTATTTTTTGCTTAGATTCTGCTTCCTTTAAATTATTAGGCCAATCCCCATCGTTCACTTTTACCAACAATTCAAAGTCGGAATTAATTTTTTTTGACAGCATTACGCTGAATGCCTCATCTGAATCAGCTTCCTTTTTCACAATTGAATTCAGCTCATTTAGAGAAAATTCAAGAGCATTAACATTCTTATCCAGATCCCCTTTGTTGCGATTAAATTTCTTTTTTAGCTCTTTGTCTGCCTGCCCACTAGCTAGATAATGCTCAATATCATTCCTAATTTTGCTCCATCTGCTACCTCCATAAACAAGTTTTGAAACATAATTAAGATTTCTTCCCTGAATAAATATGCCAGATAACTCTTCTTCTGACATATTCATAATGGCCTTCACAAGATTCAGAATAACAACAAAACCTGACTCTTTGTTCCATTGATTTTTATAGAACTGCTTTACTGATTCAATAACCTGCTCATCTGATTCAAAAACATCAATAAATATCTTTTCTTTATCAGAAAGAATCTGTTTAAAGAGAGTTGACATTTTTAGTGATTTTTTGTTTTTTAGTCTTACTTTTAAATCATTATCTTTTGAGATGGCAAGATTAATGTACTCATTTAAGCCCTGAACTTTATTATGACAGGCTTCTGCTGACAAACCGCCTATTATTTTGTTATATAAATCAATTCCTCCCTGAGATAAAAACTGATTGTAAGAATCTACTGAAAAATAATGACCTAAAGAGCTATTTTTTTCTATAACGTTGTTATCTTTTAATGATTTTTCTGCATTCTCAATTATCTGAGGACATTCTTTCACCCATGTACTAAAACAATTTATATTTTTCAAGAATTTTGGAAAGTTATCATGAACGATTCTATAGGCTATTGATGTTGATATAGCTTTTGAAGAAAATATATTTTTTCTGTTTTCAAAAAAGCCTCTGAAATATGTAGAAAAATTGTCGAAAGATGAGACTATCTTCATTTTTTCTGGTTCAGTTTTTAGATAGGCAGGGAGAACCATTTTAAAAAGAGTTTTTTTTAAAATTAACTCAAGGGAGCCCTTTTTATCTGAATCTAAATCATCTTCATCAACTTTGTTATCATCTTTTTTATTTGTATCAATTGAGTAAGTTGAAACTAAATCAAAATTTTCAAATTCACTTTTAATAAGTTTCCTGAATTTGTCTTGTACCTTTTTTATATTTTTTTCATCACCGTTTGTTACCGCATCAGCTAACTCATTCCATGCGCTTATCCGAATATTATTGAGACATCTACTAATATAATCCCTTAGAAAATCATCAACTATCTTTTTAGCTTGATGATAGTTTTCATTCAAGCTTTCATCTTTTTCTACTAAACCATTTTTCTGAATATTCTCGAGTGTATTTCCGACAGGAAGTAATTCGTTTCTTATAGTCAATTGTTTGCTGAACTTATTTGTAAATTCTGTTAATGATGCCATATCTATAATCCATATTTAGTTACTCAATGTATATTCAGTTTATACAACCCAGAGTTAAATATTTTTGAGGCTCTACTCAAAAGTTCAAGAAAAAATTCCTTTTTCTAATTACTAGAAGATTATCAGACATAACTTGATAATGTTGCACAAGCTAATAGTAAATCAAGCTTGTGTAAAAAAGCAGTAGTCAGGCATGAAGATGATTAGTCTAAAAGGAAGTCATGAAACTGACAGGTTTATAAATAAGCTCAAATTATTAATGATCTTTGCTCACTGAAAATTGACAGTCTGAAATCTTTTAACTGACAGATTTTTTATAAATTCACAAATAATCTCTTTAAATTCATGGTGTTAGCAATTAACAATTATTCTGGCATAGCAATTGCTTTACTCAGTACAGTTAAACAAAAAGTCTTTTATGGAGATTAAAGTTATGAAGTACGAGAATTCAAACAGCGCAATTCACACAATCAATACTATTATGATGTGGTTATTCTGCCTTACAGTTTTAATGCTGGTTGTACCTTGGCAGGCAGTATCACCTGATTTTGCTTCACACATTGAAGCAAACAAGATCATGCTGTATTTTGCTTTAATCATTGAGATTTCAAACTTTATTTCTCAGGCTGTAGCTACTGTTTATAACAGCATCTATCACAAAAAGCAGTCACAGCGCATTCATGAAAGAGTAACTAAGGCTGTTGAAGAGTTGGATTTTGCTGAGAAGGCACTGCTCCGTGAGTATGTTCTACAGAGAAGATCTGTTCTGACACTTCCTGTAACAGAGCCTACTGTTCGTAACCTGATTGATGAGGGGGTTCTTAAGATTGTTAATGTAGTTGATGAGCTTACCCATAAGGCTCAGATCATAATCTCAAAGGAAGCCAGACCTCTTATTACTTACAAGGCAATCGGTCTTACCTTAGGCAAGATGAGTGAGGAGCAGGTATCTCAGATTATGAGTGCACGCCCTGACTACGCTAAGGAGAAGTTCGTGCAGACAAACAAGGTATTTATCGGTTCACGTTCTGTAAACCAGTTCTATAAAGATGGCAGCAAGGCTGAAGATAAAGCTGCAAACAGCGATGTAGCAGCATAACGAATTCATAATAATCACTCCATAAAATCAGAGGATGCAGTTTTACCTGTATCCTCTTTATTTTTGTGCTCAGCATGAGCTTAATCTATAAGGCGGTTGTGGTGACGCAATAGCTGAAAGAAGTAAATAGCAAAACTCTAGTCAGAAAAACAGAAATCATCTTAGGCTGGTTACGGTGGATAAGCGTGCAGGTCCAAAGCCAACAAGTGCAAAAATCGGAGAAACCGAAACATAATGAGCCTTTGAAAGAGGATTGTACGCCGATAATATAAGGGCAGAGGCACACGCCTATTAACACGAAAATAGCACGGAAGCTGTGACTAAGGGCAGAGGAACTCCATCAAAATGGGATAATTTGGCGGACAAAATTCTGGACACCTGAGTCTCTTAACCACGACTTAGTCGGTACAAAACCGGACTTAAGCCTCCTAATTGCTACAGTTTTATTCCTGACTATCATTTAAAGCCATATGATATATGCCCATTAACCCATAATACTTTATAAGATAAGTTATATGATAGGAAGGATGATAATAATCAAGTACAAGAACTTTGTGTCCGTTCAATTCAATATAGTAGTACCATTTACCAGCTCTACTTCTGCCTGTATTTTTATTATCAAATGTATTAGGCACAGATACATCTTGATTCTTTATTATCGTATTTAGGGCGGAAAACGTTCCTCCACAAACGATTATTGTTGGATCACACAACTTTATTTGTCTAAACAATAGATCAGATTGTTCCTTTGCTATCATATCTATTTCTTTGCTATCTGACGACCTTTTACCATCAGCTTTTTTAATATTTACTACGCAAATCTTATTAAACAGTTCTTTCTGTCTTTCATCTGAAAAATTTAATTTACAGTACGGATAAATGAGATCCTTATCTGATTCAAACAATCCTTCAGATAATTGAGACACTGTCCGCCACAATGGTTGACTGAGAGCGTATTTTGCTAAATAATCATCCCCCAAGTCCCAATTGGTCTTGTCACTAGAATCTGAATATGCTTCCTTTAGCAAAAATAGTAGTCTTTTTTCTTGTGAAAACCAGTTGTTAGGATTGACAACACCATCGGACACAAAAAAGCTGTAATTGCTAATTCTTTTTTTCCACTCTTCAATTAGAGCGTTTTTCTGATTAGTATATTGTTCTAAAGTCATTATGAGTTCCAGCTTAGTAATACAAGTAATTTTTAGATTTGATTCACACTAGTTAAATATGCATTACATCAAAACTTAACAGAGCAGTAATATTCATGCGTTCTGAATATATTCGTCAAAAAAGCACACATCCACTATCTCTAGAATTAACGACTTAACGTTAAATCGAGAAAATCTCCTTTAGTTAGGATTATTCCGCTCTGTCTAAGTCGTTCACCTCGATTAGAATAAATGTAATTAAGTAAAGGTTTTCTCTCCGAATCTATTCCGTAATGAAGTAACCTATGGCAGATTGGACATAAACATATAACATTCGAATACACATCCAAATTCTTTTTGAATTCGTCTTGATGCTTTAAAGCAATTAGGTGATGAGCTTCCATATATTGATGCTTTGTCGATTGTGCAATGAAAGATTCGTGAGCTTTACTTATTTCGCATTGATATTGTGCCGCTTGAATAACTTGTTTTTTTACTATGGAAGATCTCGCATAACTACTTACATTTCTTCCAACAACACGAGGAGGAACGTCAATTTCACTAGAAAGCGGGTCAAAAGCAGAAATATCCCTGCCAATTCCTTCAAAAGCATCTGATGAAGCAAATTCATAATATTTCTTAAAGCCACAGCTGTACATTCTATGACCTCTTTCATCTAACTCTTTATACTCAGTATTCTTATCAAGAAAACTTCTTATTATATCCAATTCGTTTAAATCAGTAATTTCATAAAGACTCTCTTCAACCATATGAGAGGCTCTAAGAATCAATGATATCTTCTTAATTGCTTCGCAATAATGATTTATCGAGGACATACTTAACTGCTTAAAATCCCTGTTATAAGCTCTAAAATATGCCTCTAAGACATAGAAATCATAATTACCGTCTTTCATAAGTATTTGCCAATTTGACGTGCTCGAAATCAACAATCCCTTTCTTATTGCAGCATAGTCGACATTTTCTAATAACGCAAGTTAAGCAAGACAGTCAAAACTTGTTGTAATACATCATAAATTGCAAATAAAGGCGGTTTGTGTATCTACTGTTAAAAATCACGAAAGTGATCCGCCGATCTCAGGGAGAAAAATTGGATCAACTTTATGATTTTTAACACTACCACCAGTTACTTCCATTACACCCGTTTTTAGCCTCTCATTTTGTGTTTTTTTTCATTACACCTTCAGTTGCTTTGGGAGAGGTCATTATCAGTTCTCCTCATTTTTTTAACGGTATTGATTAAAGAGCCCAACAACAAAATATGGCAAGACCGGCTACGATTGGTACTAAATATTTACCAGATACGTTTACATGCCTGATTGGCTTCTGGAATTTGAAGAAAGAGAAGCTATGCACTTATCAAAAACAGTATTTACAAAAAATACGCAAGACCTACTTTAATTAATGAATGGTTGTTGCAACCAACTACAGAGTCTTTCTGCAATTGTCTGCTTAAAATATTTGAAAGACGAAAAGGTTTAAGTACTGTCATGTGCACTCTTTACGAACAATCTGAATGGCACAACAGACTTGGAGGAAACGTCTAGGCAGAATCGGTAATCGACAGAATAGTGCACAATTGCGTTGATATTGTGCTAGGTGATCTGAACATGAGAGCCTATACAAGTCCAACCAAGAAGAAATAAAACAAAGACGAGGAGGCGATGCAGCCGAGGCTGCATCGCAGATCTGACCCTTTTGGTGAAATCTACATGATCCCTCAAGTAAATGCTTAATATCAATTTTGTGAAAAGGCAGTCGTTTTTCACTTTATATGCAATTAATCATAATCATTATTATTTATAGCATCTAGATTATGATGATTCTTGTCCCCTGAAGGAACTGCTGTTTCTTGCAAGTCCCAGATAATATCTCTTAGAGTGATTTTTTTATCATTATCTGTTGTAGAGCCACGTGGAAATTTAAAAGCTATATTTAAATCTTTCCTAAAACCAATAAAGAAAACTCTTTTTCTTTCTTCAGCTACGCCATAATCTTTGGCATTTACCATTGAAAAGCTTACAGAATACCCTGCATCCTCAAATAAATCTAATATATTTTTTACGGCTGCTGAGTGTCGTTCTGCAAGCATACCACTTACATTTTCTGCAAAAAAAATTTTGGTTTAAATTCTTTTAAAAGCCTTATATAGTCAAAGAACAGCTGACCTCGTTCATCATTAATTCCTTTTAAAGATCCAGCTTCTGACCACGATTGGCATGGAGGTCCGCCAATAATTCCATCAATTTCTACATCGATATATTTTTCGATATCTTTTTTTGTAACATTTCTAATATCACCTTCAATTAGATGTGTATTAGGATGGTTAACTTTAAAAGTTTCCCAAATGCTTTTATCAAATTCATTTGCAACAGGTATGTTGAAACCGGCTTTTTCAAAACCTAAATCCAACCCTCCACAACCACTAAATAGACTAATTAAGTTCATTTACGTCTTATGCTTTAAATAGATTTCAACTCGATAAATACTCAGATATTTATCATCCAATAATTAGGATAGATAAGATTAGAAAAAGTATAGCATACAAGAGAAACCAATTTTATGGGCTGTTATGCATTAAATGAGTGTCCGCGTAGCCGTCGCATATGCTCAATTTTAATTGACAAAGAATGTCCGCCTAATTGGCGTTAGAAATCACACTGATTGTTTAAAGATCAAACGGTCAGCTTAATGGGCTGTTTTCTCTTTGGGAAAATCAGTGCGATAGTCTTCTCTATTTCTATATTCTTTGCATTTTTAAGGGATAACTCTATAAGAGATTTACTGCAAAATGTCTGATCAATAAATGAAAAAGCACCTTTCCGCATCTCTGAGAAAAAGTGCTTATAAATGAATCTTTGAAAGATCAAGTTACAGGATTAGTACTCAATAGTACTCATCTTTGAGAGCTTCTTTCTGTCGTGCCATGCTTCAATGTAACGAACAGTACCGGTTCTGCCACGAGAACACATTGAAGAGGTTAATGAGAAGCCACCCTTGTAGCGTACGCCTTCTAAAAGCTCACCTGCAGTTACACCTGTTGCAGAGAAGAAACACTGATCAGATGTAATGAGATCATCAATTGATCTGATTGCCTTGAGATCAACGCCATCCTTGATAATAGCCTCACGTTCTTCCTCTGTCTTTGGTGCAAGACGAGTCAGCATCTGAGCACCAGTACCCTTGAGAGCACAGGCTGTAACTACAGCCTCAGGAGTACCACCAACACCTACGAGCATATCAATGTCAGCCATTGGATTGATTGTCATTAAGGCGCCAGCGATATCACCATCTGAATGAACCATTACTCTAGCACCAGCTGCATGGATATCAGCAATAAGTTTTGAGTGACGAGGCTTGTCAAGAACAAATACCTTAAGCTCGCCTATAGTCTTGCCTAATGCTTTTGCAACCTTCTCAAGATTATCTTTGATAGGAGCATCAAGATCGATTACAGATGCAGCCTCAGGACCTACTGCCATCTTTTCGCAGTAGTAGCTGTGACCTGGATTGAACATGGTGCCCTTTAATGCGATACCAACAGCTGCAATACCGTTTGGTCTGCCACCTGCAACACATGAAGTACCATCGATAGGATCAACTGCAACATCAAACTCAAGGCCGTCACCAAAGCCAACCTTTTCACCGGTATACAGCATTGGGGCCTGATCTTTCTCGCCCTCTCCGATAACAATGGTTCCTCTGATGTGTAAGCTTTGGAAAGCGATTCTCATAGCATCAACTGCAGCTCTGTCCACAAGCTCCTTATCACCTAAACCAGTGAATCTTGCAGAAGCCAGGGCTGCAGCTTCTGTTACACGAACCAAATCAAGAGCGATATTTTTGTCAGCTAAATGTTGTTGCATTGTTACCTCGATAATATTAACTGCAAACCGTGCACATTGCGGAAAAACAATGCGTGTATGATACACCGTAATTACTCAAATTTAGTAAAAATAGAAAAGATATTTATTGATTGAGGCGATAAAAAAGCCATACTTCATCAGCATGGCCTTTACAGTTTTATCTCCTTATGAATGCATAAACTTATGAAAACTTCTGTGCATTCTATTTCTGCTGTCGGCTAAACCTGAACAGAGTCAAGCACAAACGTATCATCATTCTGTATCTGACACCTGAAGGTGATGGTAAACTTTGTACCTTCTCCAAGCACAGATTCCACATCGATATTGCCAGAACACTCCTCTACTATGTGCTTTACAATGGTAAGACCAAGTCCTGTGCTGTCCTTGTTTGAATGACTTCTGTCCACACAGAAGAATCTTTCAAAAATTCTTGGAATATCATCTCGAGGAATGCCTATACCACTGTCCTGAACCTCAATGAACAGATCATTCTCACGCATGTAGATCCTGAGGAATACAGTTCCGTTCTCCTTGTTGTATTTGATTGCATTGTCTATAAGGTTATAGAGGATCTCGCTCATGTAACGTCTTACAAACACTATCTGGACGCTCTGGCAGTCGTATCTGAGTTCAACGCCCTTCTTTAGAGCCTTGTCCTTGAGTGAATCGATAATGCTCTCAGAGAGTGTCAGAAGATTGAGTAGCTCAGTCTGTGACTTAACGCCAGACTCCACTTTGGAGAGGAACATGATGTCATTTATCATGTTTAAAAGAGCCTGTCCCTCATTTTTAATCTTCTGGCCAAAAGCACTTAGATCATTAGGTCTTACAATTCCGTTTTCAATAAGCTCAGCTCTGCCGATGATAGACTGCAGAGGAGTTTTCAGCTCATGAGACACATTTGAGGCAAATTCCTGACGCTGCTGCTGCATCTGCTTTGCCTGAGTAATATCCACAAGCAGAAGAACGAATCCTACAAGTTTGCTGTTATCAACAATCTTGTTGAAGATAAGTCTGTAATACTTTGAGTTGATCTCTATATCCTGCTTGAGGCTGTCTATCTCATTTCTCTTTTCAAACAGGGAGCAGAAAACAGGCAGACGACTTAAAGAGAGAATGCTCTTTCCTATATATGGCTCAGTAGAATCAATATTGAAAATCGCCTGTGCACTCTGATTTATGAGAATTGATTCTCCCTTCTTGTTTAAAAAGATAATGCCTTCAGACATGTATGAGGTCATGACCTTGATCTGGGTATGAGCAGCAGTTACCTTGCGCAGAAGTTTTTTGATCCTGTGCTGGTGGGAGTCTATTCTCTCTAAAAGAGGCTTTAACTCATCATATACCTCATTGTCTCTTGGATTGTTCAGATCAATGGTGTTAATTGGCATTACGATCTTTGATGAGAGCCTGTGCGCAAGATATACCGACATGAATGCTGCAAGAATAAAGATTATCAAAAGCTGCAGTCCCATGGAGATGGTCTTTGAAAACAGGTTGTCTGTAGTATAGGCGCATCTCAGGACATTGCCGTTATCGAGTCTTACAGCGTAATAGACAGTTCTTTTGTCCAGTGTTGAAGAGAGTCTTGAAACCTTTGACTGACCATTCTCCAAAGCTTCTCTGAACTCCTCTCTGTTTGAATGATTATCCAGATTTTCAGCAGGAAATTTTGAATCAAAGTAAACCCTGCCTTTTGTGTCAATCAGATCAACTCTGTAATCGGATATCGAGAGCAGAGTCAGATCAATAGAAGGATCATGATTGATGTACTCTGCTAGTCTGACAGTGTAGTCCACAAGACCGTCACTGTCTGATTTAATCAGCTGATAGGAAGTAATGACAAGAGACGATACCAGTCCTAATATCAGGACCAGTATTGTTGTAAAGAAAACCGATCTGAAAATCTTTGAAATCATGAGTCGGCCTTGTATCCTATACCGCGGACAGTCTGAATGATCCCCTCACGATCACCAAGCTTTGCTCTTAGTGCTCGGATATGAACATCTACAGTTCTGTTCTCACCGTCATAATCAATTCCCCAGATAAGATTGAGAAGCTCATCTCTGCTGTACACTCTGCCAGGATGTCTGATTAAAAGAAGCAGAAGTTCAAACTCCTTCAATGACAGATCAATCTTGTTGCCAGATACGGTCACAGAATGTCTGGTCTGGTTAATCACAACATCACTAAACTTGACCTCGCAATTCTCATCTGTGCTGTTGTTTGAGCGTCTTAAAATTGCCTTGATACGAGCCACCATCTCCATTACTGAAAATGGTTTGGTCATATAGTCATCAGCGCCCAGATCAAGAGCCTTAATCTTTTCATACTCGGCGCCTCTTGCTGTAGCCATAATCACAGGAATCGCCGCAGTCTTGGGATTTGATCTGATCTTTTTGAGCACATCAACGCCACTGATATCAGGAAGCATCACATCAAGCACTATAAGATCCGGAATTTCTTTTGAAACTGCTTCAAAAAATGATTTTCCGTCAGAAAAGCCTTCAGCCTTAAAATTCATTGAATTTAAGGTATAAAGCTCAAGTTCTCTAATATCAGCATCATCCTCAAGGCAATAAATCATTGTTTACTCCTCACCTGTAAGCTTGCCTGTCAACATATACTGTGTGCATCTTGCCACGTTGCAGGCATGATCTCCGATTCTCTCAAGATATTTTGCAATCATTAAAAGATCAAGTGAATAACTTGCATCATTATCTGAGTTCTTGATCTCATGAATAAGTGTATCTTTAATTGTATAGAAATACTTGTCAACCACAGAATCTCTTTTCAAAACCTTGGCAGCCATAACGCCGTCTCGGTTTACAAAAGAATCTATGCTCTGTCTTACCATTTCAATTGCCTCCTCGCTCATTTTTCCGACCAGAAGGATATCGTCACCCTCATAGTTGAAATCAAAATGAGTTATGATTTCTGCAATTGCAATGGCCTGAGTACCGATCCTTTCAACATCTGACACCAGCTTGAGTGTAGCAGAAACAATCAGCATATCGTGAGCTACAGGCTGCTGTCTTAGCATTGTTTTTATGCACAGGCCCTCAATTTCACGAGCCTTGGTGTTCAGATCGTAGTCCTGTCTGTAGATATTCAGAGCCTTTTCCTTGTCTTTGGTTTTAAAGGCTTCAAATGCATTTGACAGACTCTCTTCACAGGCAGAGGACATCAGGATTAAAGAATTATTGATCTGATCTATCAGCTCATCTAACTGAAAACGCATTGTTGTCTCCTTTTATCAACTATCCGAATCGTCCGGTCACATAATCTTCACAGCGTTTATCCTTTGGCTTTGTAAAGATATTGTCTGTACTGTCACACTCAATCAGATCACCTAATAAAAAGAATGCGGTTCTGTCTGAGATTCGCAGCGCCTGCTGCATGTTGTGAGTAACAATTACAATTGTGTACTTCTTCTTAAGCTCACAGGTCAGCTCCTCGATTTTACCGGTGGATATCGGATCAAGTGCTGAGGTAGGTTCATCCATTAAAAGAACATCAGGCTCTACAGCTAGTGCTCTGGCAATGCACAGTCTCTGCTGCTGACCGCCTGACAGGCCTAAGGCTGAGGTTTTAAGACGATCTTTAATCTCTTCAAAGATTGCTGCCTTCTTGAGTGATTTCTCAACAATCTCATCGAGTGCTGACTTGTTTCTGATACCATGGATCCTCGGACCATAGGCAATATTGTCATAAATTGACATAGCAAAAGGATTTGGCTTCTGGAACACCATTCCAATATCCTTTCGAAGTGAGCTTACATTTATCTTGGTATTTACAAGCTCACTGCCCTTGTATTTGATTGATCCTTCCACTCTCAGACCGTCAATAAGATCATTCATTCTGTTAAGTGATCTTAAAAATGTGGACTTGCCACATCCGGAAGGTCCTATAAGAGCAGTAATTTCATGCTCGTTGATCTGCATGTTAATGTTGTGCAGTGCGTGGTTTGCACCGTTATCATAATAAAGATTGAAATTTTTAACGTCGATTACAGGTGTTGTCATTTTTAGTACCTTTTACTCTTGATCCTCTTTGACAGACGGCCTGCTGTATAGTTGATAAGAAGACTCATAAACAGCATGATTGCCGCAATCACGAAGGCAACATCAAACTGTCCCTGCTCTTTTGCATACACATAAAGAGCAACGGTCAGTGTTGAGCCTGATGATGACATTGCATCAAAAAATCCGTTCACCTTATGGGCAAAGCCTGCGGTAAAAAGCAGGGCTGCAGATTCACCTAGCATTCTTCCGATGGCAAGAATACAGCCTGTTACAATGCCGTCTATGCAACATGGTAAAACCACAGTTCTGATTGCATACCACTTGTTTGCTCCAAGACCGAACGCACCTTCTCTGTAGGCAGAAGGAACTGAGTCAAGACTCTCCTGTGTGGTTCTGATAATTGTTGGCAGGTTCATGATGGTCAGGGTAAGAGCACCTGCCAGAAGCGAGGTCTTAAGACCGAAGAACTGACAGAAGATGAGCATACCCACAAGACCGTAAATAATTGAAGGAATGCCAGCAAGACTTTCAATGGCATATTCAATTGCTCTTTTAACCTTAATGTTTCTTGCATACTCTGACAGATATACGGCAGCGCCCACGCCAAGAGGCAGAACGAATACCAGTGTTGCAATCACAATGTAGACAGTATTGAGAATATCTGGCAGCACACCGATTGTTTCGTTGATGTAACTTGGCTTGGTTGACAGAAGCTGCCATGAGAAATGAGGTATTGCTCTTATGAAGACATAGGCAATAATAAATACAACTACACCTACGGTAATGAGGGTTGCAAGATATGCAAAACTCATCATGGTTACAAGATATATTCTTCTTCTCAGATCGTTGCTAATCATTTACTGCCCCTTTTCTTTAGCACAAGATTCAAAAGTGCGTTGATTGCCATAATGAAGATAAACAGCACCAGGGCAATTGAGAACAGAGCCTGTCGCTGAAGTCCGGCTGAATATGACATTTCTGATGCCACGGCAGTAGTCAGGAAACGTACTGATTCAAATAAGCCTGGCATATTAGCAACATTACCTGCAACCATCATTACAGCCATTGCCTCACCGATAGCTCGACCCACGCCTAATACCACTGCAACACCGATACCTCTTGAAGCTGCCGGCACAAGAACTTTAAACACGGTCTCAACCTTGTTTGCTCCAAGAGCAAGTGAGCCTAGTTCATATTCATGAGGAACCGACTCAATGGCGCCTATTGATACCTTGATGATTGATGGCAGGATCATGATTGACAGAACCAGAATGGCAGCTAAAAGAGATGCACCGTCAGGCAGATCAAAGGCATACTTTATCAGTGGAACCAGAAGAAGCATACCGATAAAACCGAATACCACAGAAGGAATTCCAGCCAGAAGCTCTACTGTTGATTCAACAAACCTTTTAACTTTCAGGTTGGCAAATTTTGCAAGATATACAGAGGCAAAGAATCCTATAGGAAGGCCGATTAAAATGGCTCCGAATGTTCCGTATACTGAGGTCAGAATAAAAGGAAGAATTCCAAACTTCGGATCTTCGGCTGTAGATGCCCATTTTGTTCCAAAGATGAAATCAAAAAAACCTATCTTTGTGATTGCAGGAATACCTGAAAAGATAAGGTAAAGACAAATCACCACCACAAAGACAATGTTCAGATAACCCAATACGGTAAAAACCGCTGTTGCTATATTATCTTTACATTCCTGGGAACTTCTTTTCTTCATATTTAAAAAAGCAGGAGATACTCCTGCTTCTCCATCAGTTATTTCTTGGCAGGAACAACACCGGCCTTTTCGATTAAAGGCTTGGCCTCATCTGATAAGGCATAGTCAACGAAAGTCTGTGCATCCTCTGATAAAGGCTGAGACTTGTTAACAACGAATACGAATGGACGCTGCAGTTTATAGGTCTTGTCCAGGATAGTCTCCTCAGATGCTGCAACACCGTTGAAGGTTAATACCTTTATGCTGTCGTTAACAGCACTCAGAGAAGCATAGCCTACTGAATTCTCGTTCTGACCTACTGTGGTGATAACATCGCCTGTTGAGGTTAATTCCTGACGGTACTGACAGGCATCTTTGGTGTGGGTTACTGATTCAAAACCGTCACGGGTACCTGAACCTGCCTCACGGCCAATCAGAACAACAGGGGCATCCTTACCGCCAATTTCGCTCCAGTTCTTGATTTTGCCGGTAAACAGATCTTTTACCTGCTCAGTTGTAATATCCTCTAAAGGATTTGACTTGTTTACAACCAGTACGATTCCGTCATAGGCAACATCTATTCCATTTAACTTTTCTTTTTCCTGATCTTTAAGATCACGTGAAGACAGACCGATGTCGGCTCTGCCCTCTAATACTGCACTTATGCCTGAACCAGAACCTGTTGGGTTGTAAGTTACATCAATGCCCCTGCCGTCAAAAGACTCAATCAGGATACCCATTACCTTTTCCATTGAGGTTGATCCATCGGTAATTACAGCACCTGCATTAGCAGCAGTTGAAAGACAGACAGCACATCCGCATAAAGCAGTTAATAATGATTTTTTCAGTTTCATTTTTTATCTCCAATTTAAGTTGTCTTTATTGAAGATATACATGCACTGTTAACTTACTAAGGCGTGTTTGTAAAAATATTGTTAACAGTAAATAATTATTAAAAATTAAATAGTTAACATAGTTTTTACATAAAAGGTAAAAATTCTTTATTTATATACTAATGACAACTATTCCTGCATAAGGAGTGCAGAAACTGCTCATAGTCTGACAGAAGAAACGGATAGGATAAGGAGAATGAGTGGATATGAAAATGAGGAAATCAAGTTTTCTTCAAAACAGAAAATCCAGGCAAATGCCTGGATTTTCCTGGGATAATCAGAGATTATCCTGTGTATTGTTTAACAATTATTACTCAATAATTGTACCAACAACACCAGCACCTACAGTACGGCCGCCCTCACGGATTGCGAAGC
>JBJFET010000035.1:0-3312 GCA_051891035.1 Succinivibrio sp.
CTGCTGAAGAATTTGTATCATACTGGATAAACAAAGGTGCTGAAAAACAGGATACTCACAACTTTTGGATTGAACTTCTTCAGTATGTTTATGGTGTTGAATCTCCTACCAAGATCATCAGCAGAGAAAAAAGTGTTACATTTGAAGGTTCTACCAAGTATATTGATGTATACATTCTGCATACAAAAGTTCTAGTAGAGCAGAAAGGCGCAAAGATTGATCTTAGCAAGAAAGAAAAGCAGTCTGATGGTACAGAACTTACTCCATACGAACAGGCTAAAAGATACGCAGACTGGATGGATGCTGAAGATCGACCTCACTGGATTGTTGTATGTAACTTCCAGACCTTTGAAATCTACAATAACGACCACCCAAACGAACCTCCTATTCATTTAGAACTAAAAGATCTTCCTAAAGCATATAACACTCTTTCATTTCTGACTAACCTCAATGACACTGCAAGAAAAGTGGAAATGGATATTTCCGTTAAGGCAGGCGAACTGATAGGAAAACTCTACGATGCATTATTGAAGCAGTATGGAGAGGGAAGAGAAAGAGATGAAGAAACTTTAAAGAGCCTGAATAAACTCTGCGTGAGAATTGTATTCTGCTTATATGCTGAAGATTCAGGTGTATTCCCAATTAAAGATCAGTTCGGTAATTTTTTAAGAGGAATACTTCCTGAAAATGTTGGAGATGGTCTTGAAAAACTGTTCAAGGTTTTAAATACCAAGAAAGAAGACAGAAAAGCATCGCTTGCTGAAAAATACAGGGAATTTCCTTATGTAAATGGCGGTCTGTTTGCTGATGATGACTCCGAAATCCCTCCTTTTGACCAGAATGTTTATGACATCCTTTTAAAAGAATGTAGTGAGGAATTTGACTGGTCTCAAATCAGCCCTACTATCTTTGGTGCAATTTTTGAATCAACCTTAAATCCAGAAACAAGGCGCAGTGGGGGTATGCACTATACCTCTATAGAAAATATCCATAAGGTAATTGATCCCCTGTTCTTGAATGAGTTAAAAGAAGAACTTGCTTCAATTACCAATGATGAAGAAACCAAATACAACAAGAGGGGGCGTGACAAACTGCGAGCCTTTCAGAATAAACTGGCTTCATTAAAATTCCTTGACCCAGCCTGTGGCTCTGGAAACTTCCTAACTGAAACCTTTATCTGCCTTAGAAGACTTGAAAACGAAGTGCTAAGACACTTAGGCGGAGATATGCAAGATCTGTTCATACTACTGGAGGACGGCTCTCCTGTAAAGGTTCAGTTAAAGCAGTTCTATGGTATTGAGATAAACGATTTTGCTGTAACAGTGGCAAAGACAGCACTTTGGATTGCAGAGAGTCAGCTGTTACAAGAAACAGAATCAATTTTAGGAACTCCCATCGATTTCCTTCCATTAAAGACTTATGCAAACAACATTGTAGAAGGAAATGCATTACGAATAGATTGGAATGATGTTATTCCTGCATCAGAGCTTAATTACATCATGGGTAATCCACCATTTTTGGGATACTCAAATCAGAGTAAAGAACAAAAAGAGGATATGTTATCTATTTATGTTGATGAAAAAGGTAAACCATATAAGACCGCAGGGAAAATTGATTATGTAGCTGGCTGGTACATGAAAGCTGCAAATTATATCAATGGTACTGATATACAGTGTGCTTTTGTTTCAACAAACTCTATTACACAAGGAGAACAAGTTTCAAGTGTTTGGATTCCTCTAATAAAACGTTTTAGAATAAAAATCAATTTTGCTTGGCAATCTTTTAAATGGACAAGTGATTCATCAGATGTTGCAACAGTTTATGTCGTAATAATAGGATTCTCATACAATGAAAGGTCTAACAAACAAATCTTTACTACACAGTTAAACAGAATTATTTGTGAACATATCAACCCTTATTTAATAAATTCCGAAGATATTTTTATTGAATCAAGAAGAGATGTTATATCGAATGTTCCCTGCATGATTACAGGAAATAGACCTGCAGATGGAGGAGCCTTAATAATTGAGAATAATGATTATGAAGATTTTTTAAAAAACGAACCTAATGCAAAGAAGTACATAAAAAAACTAATTGGAGCAGATGAGTTTATAAAAAATAAAAAACGCTACTGTCTATGGTTAGTAGGTGTTTCTCCAAAAGATTTAAATTCAATGCCTCTCGTTTTAGAAAGAGTAAAAAAGTGTAAAGAGGAAAGATTAAAAGGGGCACCTGATAGACAAAAACTAGCCGATACCCCTACATTATTTAGAGAAACTCATAATCCAGAACAATTTATAATTGTTCCTAAAGTATCAAGTTCTAACAGAAAATATGTGCCAATGGGATTAGGAGATAAAGATCTTATCGTTACAGATCTTCTATTTATTATTCCAAATTCAAATCTATTTCATTTTGGAATGTTAAATTCAATAGTACATAATGCATGGATGAGAACTGTTTGCGGAAGACTAGGAATAGGTTATAGATATTCAAGAGATATTGTTTACAATAACTTCATCTGGGCTGAAGCTACGGAACAGCAGAAAGAACAGATAAGTAAAACAGCACAGGCAATCCTTGATGCTCGTGCTCTCTATCCTGACAGTTCTTTAGCTGATTTGTATGATCCTCTGACAATGCCGCCAGAGCTTTTAAAGGCTCACAAAGCAAATGATAAAGCTGTCTTAGCGTTGTATGGATTTAAACCTGATACTACAGAAGATGAGATTGTTGCAAAACTGATGCAGATGTACGCTGAAAAAGTTAAGCAAATTGGATAATTCCCAAGTTTGTCGTGACAAACAAAAAAGTTCGTTCGGGCGAACTTTTCACAAGAAAAATTAGGAGTGCAGGATAGGCAAAATTGATCAAAACGGATGCCACTCATCCATTTCCAATTTTGCCACCTGCCCTGTCTGGGGACTCCCTGAGAGCGACAAAATCAAAGATTTTGCGAGCGATTATCTTTCATAATCGTGAGAGTGATTCTTTTTCTGAATGAACGGATTATTAGACTTTGCCTTTCTTTGACGTATCTTTTCTTTGATGTCATAGCCTTTGGCTCTTTGCTGTTGTCTAAACTCTCTTATTCTTCTAAGAAGTTCTTCTTGTGATGTTTCAAGAGGTGGCAAATTATGAATATATCGGTTAAGTTCAACTGCTAGTTTCACATCTTCTGGTTTACTTGATTTTCCTAGTTCAGAAATAAACCTCTGAGCGTTTTTTATTACGTTTTGGCGGGTTTTATGGCTTTTTGTCTACCGCCAGTTAGGCGGCCACTCTTTGTCAACTAAAAATGAGCATACGCGA
>JBJFET010000036.1:0-3296 GCA_051891035.1 Succinivibrio sp.
ATGAGGTTTAACGCTGGCGGCAAGTTCAATGTTCCTTTTGGACACAGATTCCCCGCTGATCGTGCCAAAAATCGCCTACAGCAGATGGTTGAGCGTAGACTGCACGGAAGAATTTCATTCACCTGTGAAGATTTCAGAGACATTCAGTTCCTGAAAGGTGACTTTGCTTACTTCGATCCTCCTTATCTCTGCTGTGCTGCTGCCTACAATCATGGTTGGGGCGAAAAAGAAGAAAAAGATTTGTATAATCTTCTTGAAAAACTACATGCAAGAGGTATAGAATGGGGGCTAAGCAATTCCCTGTCTAATAAAGGTGTCGATAACAACATCCTTAAAGACTGGTTGAATTGCCACCCAGAGTTTAATGTGTACACCCCGCAGCGTCTGTACTACTTTGACCGCATGAAACGATCAGAGAAAGAAGACAACGTGGAGGTGTATGTTACTAACGTGCCGGAGAACAGGCAATGGCTGGAGAAAATGCCGCAGCTAATCTAAGAAGGATAGCTCTAGAAAGCGATAGGAAGCATCCTAAAGAGGTTAGGGAGATTTATGAGCAGCTAGTCATGTTCATACAGAAAAACGCGTCAGAGGGCCGTTTAGGCTGCTTAATGACGATTTCTTTGCCTGAGCATCTGGAAGAATATCTCCCACACATTATAGGCGACCTCAGAGGTGGAGGCATGTGCGTTGATATAGCTTCTTACCAACGGGGAAGAACAGCACAACAAACAGTCCTTGTCGGACTCGTCGTGACATGGTAAAGAGGATCAGAACATGAGCCGTATGTATGCAAAAGTCATCCGTGATGACGCAGAAGAAAAGATGGGTTGCTCTTTAGAAGGGCGTTTGGTGGAAGTGATCGGTGATGTTAAAGCAGATAGCTTAATTATCATGCTTTGCAACGGTTTCGACCCCTATGCTGTTGACGTGAAAGAAGACTGCTGCCTTGTTGTTGCTCCATACAGCAGGGTTATGGATGTTGACCAAAAAACAGGTGAAAGAAAACTTGCCGAAGTAATTATGGTTGCTCAGGACAGCAACGGTGAGTTGCTTATCGGCAACGACATTATCAAAGCTGAAGATCTTGAACTTGTTGAGTAATAACAAGGGCGGCGTTGCTCGCCCTTTTCTTGTATAAAGAGGTTGTAATGAAAGTAAAACTTCTGACAAACAGCGGTTATGAAGCATTAAACGCTTGCGTTGGCAAGGTTGTTGAGGTAGAATCACATTACAAATCCAAAGACGGCACGATAGAAACAGTATGCATCAAAGGCAAAGCCTTGCTTGAGATTGGTGCAGACCCCGAGAAAGTGATGCCGGAATACACCTATGTTATGAGCCTTCTCGATCTGCCTGAACGTGGTGGCAAAGGTCTTGAAGCCGTGAAAGTTTAATAGGAGAGCAGAGATGATCCCTGATGACGTTGTTAAAAAAGTAGCCATGAGTGTTGTCAATGATGCTTTTAAGGAAGATTATCTGCAATACCGCGACCGTCGCAAACAAAAATTCTTTGTGGAACAGAAGGCTAATGTGGCACGTTTTATAAACAGCATCGGGGATGAAGCTGCCAAATACATCGCTTACCTTGAGTTCGCTATGGAGAGAGGCTTTCTTCGCCTGGTGGATGTTCATAAGGTTAAATACGCTCCCACTGAAGGGTTAGTCCGTAGCGAAATGTACCGCTTATGCACTAAATCTCCGTGCCCAGACTTACCTTACGAGCAGAACATCTGCTTGGAAACGTACATGACAGATTGTGGTTTCCACACAGAGTTCAATTTCTACGACAACCTCGCTGAAGATTTTAACAATGCAGAGGTGTGTGCACTCAGAACAATCCTTTGGGCGTGGTTTAAGGAACACAGTGAGCCAGCAGAGCCTGTTAGTAATGGCAGCAGAGTAGCTTTTAAATCAGCAGATTTTTACAGTTCTCTGGATAAGGTATACGTAGAAGAGGGTTGACACCACACAGCAGATTAATGTAAAATGCAATCATCGGTTAGATAGGAGGCTAGTTATGATTCATCCAGATGTTATGACCAATATTATGGTGGCCTATTTTGCTATAGCTGCCGTTGTTTTCCTGGGTATCAATTTTATTCATGCGAAAGCCTATGGCAGACGCAAAACTCTAAAAATGGACCTACTTAAAGAGCATCTCGAGATAGCTGCTGGCTGGCCTCTTATGATTGTTAGCCTTCTTATCTTTTTAGTTGAACGCGTAACTCGCCGTTGAGGAGCTAAGCTATGGATTACACACTGCTCATGATTCTGGACATGGCTACAGGCTTTGCTATAGCAGTCATGTTTATCTACTGCATCATCGGAATGGTTTATCATATCCAACTGAAAGATAACCAAAAACTAAAAGAAAAGCTGGGTATGAAAGATGCCGAGTGGAACGATTTTTGCGAAAGAATGGCACTATACTGGCCTATTGGCATGATAATTGTTAACAACAAAATGAGGCGTTGATCATGGAAACAAAGTACATTGTGTTTTTTGAATGTGACGGCCTCGTGTTTAAGCAAATAGAAGACGTGACAGAAACAGAAGGTCTTGCTATTGTAGAGAATTTAAGGATTGAAGGATTCACAGCCTGGATGCAAGAGATGTGAAAAGGTCTTAAATCAGCGGGGGATTATATCCTCCGCTTTCGTATGTACGGAGGAAAAATGTTTCTAAGGTTAGCCAGAACAGACCCTTATTTGGGTGATCACTGGCTTGAGTTGCTAGAAAAAGGTGAAATAAGAACAGATACGGGTATAATCTCCCTTATCCAGGGTAATATGAGAGGGGAGATACTACATATTGTGGATAAAGTTAACAGAGTTGTCTATTCCGTAGGGATAGGCTCTTTGGAGGTAACAAGGGGATCGCCGGATTTCAACCCTAACCATTTGGTTTTTGATGTTGTTTCTGAAGGGGATGAAGGCTCTTACAAGTATGAATCGAGCATAAGAGACTTGCACAGGTCCATCAGAGCAATCATAAAAGACCATCGTGGCAAAAGAGGTCGTTTAGTCAATTTCTATTGGCAGTGGTTAGGAAACAGAACAGGAAGGATTTTCACAGCGATTATAGGTACACAGATCGTCCTGATGATTTTCCATCTCATATCAGCTTTTTCATGATACAATAAAGCCCAGCATATTAGCTGGGCTTTTTGTTATTTGGAGTATCTGTTGATGACTACGGTATCCTCCATAGAAAATTCCATCAAGTTTTTATGAGGGATATGCACATGACCATCAATACCAACTACTAAGCAGTCAAACCAAACTTCGTTGTGC
>JBJFET010000037.1:0-50602 GCA_051891035.1 Succinivibrio sp.
ACACTAACGCTTATATCCTGGTCGATGGGGGTAATGATTGCTCCTATGGTTTTAAACGATCACTCTCTTCTTGGCAGGGTCAGAAAATCATACGCCATCAATGGAACCTTAGAGGGAATAGATGATGAGCTTGGTATTCCTCTCAGACTCTGGATGGCAACAATCAGCTCAATGTCTGATGCCAATGTGATAAAGTTCTACCGCCGTATGTGTCTTGATGCCATTTTGTATGAGGAATATACAGGGACCAAACCAGACAGAGATACAGACTCTCTAAAGAGAGAGCTTGAGTCAATTATCGGATTTTCACAGAAAAAACGGGTAGATGGTTTTACATATGATCTTGCCTTTATCGGATTAAAAGATAAGATTATGGATCCTAAGGCAATGCAGAAGTCTTTTGCTCTAAAGAATACAAAGGTAAAGCTGACCGATGCGGCGCACTATAGCAAAGATGTATTTATAGAAGTTCTACAGCATAATGATACTCAATAAAAAAGAACTGTGTACAGGATTTACAAGAGCAAGCAAGACCTATCAGAGTAATGCCTTAGTGCAGGCAAAGATGGCAGAGAGTCTTTTTGAGCTCATCAGAACTGAGAATGTGCACAAAGTCTATGAGATTGGCTGCGGTACAGGTACCCTAAGTCAGATGATAGTGGACAGTCTTGATTTTCAGGAGCTAGTTCTTAACGATCTGAGTCAGGCCATGATTGACCTTTGCAAAGACAGATTCAAGGGTAGAGAGGGGATTATCTTTGACAATTCTGATGCAGAAAATATAGATTTTAAAGACAGGAATTATGATCTGATTGTATCTAATGCCTGCTTTCAGTGGCTTGAGTGTCTTGAGGAAGATCTGAAAAATTACTGTGATCATCTGAGTGATTCAGGACAGCTGGTTTTTTCTATTTTTTCAAAAGGAAATTTCGAGCAGTTCAGACAGATATCAAATGTCGGACTTGATTACCATGATGCAGAGGAAATTGAAAAGATCCTGAAAAAGCTTCCTGTCAGATATCAGATAAAAGAGCACAAGAGGGTCACCTATTATCAGAGCGTGGAACAGATGCTCCGATCGCTCAAAATGACCGGAGTAGTGGGTCTGTCAAAGCAGATTTGGACAAAAGGGCGTCTTCAAGATTTTATAAGGCGTTATGCTGCGCAGTATACAGACAAGCAGGGGATAAGCCTTGACTGGTGTTACCTGCTTGTCTCCTGCACAAAAGAGTAGTTCACTTAACCTATCAGTACTGGTGACAGGGCGTTGAGTGCTGTCACAATCACAACCGAAGTAATAACAGATACCATATTCAGATTTGCCGAATCCTCTGCAAACTGAGGCAGACATCTGATGGCTGTAATAGGAGCCATTGATGTGATTGGAGCAAAGGTTATGGCCATTATTACCAGTCTTACCATTGAGGAATAAGGCAGGAGGAACCATACAGCACAGGCTACCACTATAGCTGTTGAGTAGCGATAGAATATCATCATAAGAATTCTTTTTACCTTTGCAAAGCTTATATCAAAGTTTAGAGCCACACCGATGATGAACATACACAGGAAGGTATTGGCACCGCCAACCATTTTGATGGCATGAAGGGCCTGTGAAGGAATTACTAGACCTGAAGCTGACAGCACGATTGAGATGATGCAGCAGTATGAGGTAATAGATTTGGACAGTTCAATCAGAATTGTTTTCAGATTAACCTGAAATCCTGAGTTGAATCCTTTTCTGTTCATATACAGGGCAAGGCAGTAGACTCCTCCAAAGCAGAAGAATGCGTTGACCACATCAAACAGGCATAAAGCAATAAAACCCTCTGGTGTAAGGATGCTCTGCATGAAAGGAAGAATAAAGTTTCCGATATTAAATCCACCTAGATTGAGCATTGTATAAACGCATTTTTGAGGATCTCTTCGGGCGATGAAGTAGCCTAGAAGAGGAAACAGAAGGCTGATGCAGAATGCAAGCGGAATAATAAAATACAGTGTAGCTTCAAGATCGATTGCTCCTGATGTACCTGAGAGAATGGCGCATGGCAGGGTAACATACATCACAACATAGGATAGCTCTTTGGCTGATCCGATTCCTACAAGCTTGAAGCGCTTAAAAAAATAGCCCAACAGAAAGATTGCAATAACTGTAGAGGCATTGATAAGAGGCATTGACATAACAGTTTTTTTTTAATTCTCTAAACTAACGTTCTAACGTGTGAGTATTGTATTAAAAAACGCTGTTAAGTGTTAAAAAATATAGATAGTGGTGCAATATGAGGAGATTTGCTAAAAAAGAATAATATATTGCTCTGCAACAGTGCAGTTAATAATTCACTAACTGCACTAAACATGAGGACTTATTTTGAAATTGTCTTTCTGTTCAATACAAAGAGATCTGCATCAATGTCATCAACAATTTCTTCGCAGGTATTACCGATAATAGCGGCCATGACACCTGATCTGCAGGCTGAACCTATAAAAACAAAACTTGGCTTGAGTTTCTGGCACAGCTGAGGGATGACCTCATCTGGCATACCTTCCTGAATATGGCAGTTCTCTTTGGCAATATGATGCTTTGAAGCAAATTCAAAGAGTCTGTTCTTATGCTCCTCAACCACATTCTGCTCATAGAGAGAAGGAGAGTAGTGCGGAACCTCAAGCATAACGCTTGGCAGATATACTGGAGCAGAGTTTACAAGATGAATTGATGATTTTGTTAGCTTGGCGACAATCTGTGCCTCACGTAGCATTGCAATATTGGAGGCAACATGATCCTTTAGCGTAAAGTCAACACAGACAACAATGTTGCCACCTTCAGTAAAGCCGTGTTCTTTTGCAATAATGACAGGGATCTGAGAGTTTCTCAGAATGTACCAGTCAATAGGAGTAAAGATAATTGAATCTAGCACACCATGATGATTTGCAGCTTTGACGATGAGATCATATTTACCGGTCTGTATTTCCCTGACAATACCCTCAGCTACATCTTTGCTGGCAATGACCTTTGCATGAACTGTACTCTCTGAATTGGTCTTGAGCCTGTATTCATTGATGGTTTTTTCTAGGCTGTCAATATAGGTCTGCTCAATATCCTCCTGAACAGGCTTTTCTCTTGCCTTGTTTCTGATAAACAGGTCATATGAAAAATCGTAAACAACTCGCAGAAGGGTAATTACAGCTTTTGGATTGAACTGAGAGATTTCAAGAGCGCGCATCAACGCAAGCTGAACATCTCTTTTAGGCTCTGCAACTACTAAAATGTTATTGTACTTTTTCATAGTATGTCTCCTAGTTCTATCCTCATGTCATAAATAACAACATTTCAATATTAACTATAAGATATACTTTAAAAAAAAGCATAAACCCACACATAGATTTGTGAGTTAAAGAGCAATAAATTATTAAATAATAAGCAGTTAATCAGATTAAAGCTGATAAATAAAGAAAATCCTTAAATTACATTCTGAAAACTGAAGGTTTTATTCTAAGTACAAGACACATCAGAGCAAATACCAGTGCTCCTGAGACAATTGCAATGCCAAGTGAAAATATAGCTTGCACAGTGGTCATATTTACCCATGATTCAAAAGACGGAATAAATGAGCGAAGAGCTATGCACATTGTGGCGCCTGAAATCATAAGTTTTACGGCAAAAATGGCAGTATCGGCACTGATGGTATAGATCTTTCTTTTGTAGAGGAAAAAGATAAGCAGTGAGATATTCACATAGGCTGCAAGTGCTGTTGACAGAGCAAGACCTACGTAGCCTAGTGGCCATACTAGTATCAGATTGAATGCTATATTTGAGATAATAGCCGTAACTGAGCACTTTACCGGTGTTTTGGTATCCTGTATGGCGGCAAAGCCCTGTACCATCACGCGCACCAGCATTATTGCACATAATCCAGAAACAGAAGCTAGCAGTGAAGCTGACGAGAGTAGTACATGATCAGCTGTAAACTGACCTCGCATGAAGATCACTCTCAAGATAGGCTCTCTTAGGGCAATGATTCCGCACATAGAGCCAATACCGAGCAGGAGCACCATACGAACTCCCCAGTCCAGAGTTTTTACGAACTTTTCCTTATCCTTTGTGATATCGATTCTTGAAAGAGTAGGAAGGATCACTGTTGATATGGCAACAGCAAAGATGCCGATTGGAAATTCCAAAAGTCTGTCTGAATAGTAAAGATATGAGATGGCGCCTGTTGCAAGAAAGGATGCCAGAGCTGTATTTACAATAAGGTTTATCTGACTTGCAGAGATCCCCACAATAGCAGGTATCATTAGAGTTCTTATCTTTTTGACTCCAGGATGTGACCAACCCCATTTTGGTTTTATGAAAATTTTGATTTTAAGCAGAAATGGTATCTGCAGGGCCAGCTGCAGTATGCCTCCAACAACCATTGCATAGGCCAGAATTTCATTTGGATCTGAAAAGGATGGCGCAATAAAGTAAGCTGCACAGATTAGTGAAATATTAAGAATGCATGGAGTGATAGAGGGGATCAGAAACTTTCCGTATACATTAAGAACAGCACTGCAAAGAGCAGTAAGAGTTATAAAAAACAGATAAGGAAAGGTAATTTTCAGAAGAAAAGATGCCTCAATGAATTTTCTGCTGTCCTCACTGTCATTAAGATATGCCTCAAACCATCCCCAGCCGAATATTGCAGTAAGTACGGGGGATGCAAACATGCCAACAAGTGTAATCACAAGAACAATAAATCCGAGAGTTCCTGCGGTTCTGTTCAGGAGATTTTCCAGATCATCAGGATTGTCATTTCTGGTTTTGCTCATGACAGGAACGAAAGCCTGAGAGAATGCTCCTTCGGCAAACAGTCGCCTGAAGAAGTTTGGAATTCTGTTTGCAAAAAAGAAAACATCAGCACTTAACGATGCTCCAAGGAGCGAGGCAATAGCAATATCTCTTATCATGCCAAGAATTCTTGATAAAAAAGTAGCCACAGCACTTATGGCACCTGATCTTAATAGTACTGATTTCTTTTTGGTAGTCACAGTCAAATCCAGCAAACAGCATTGAATGCCTGTAGATCCTCAATATTAAGTAAATACAGGGGTAATAAAACAAATCTTGCTGCACATGATAGCAGAAAAAGAAATGATAGGCTGAACCGTCTTAAACATAGAAACAAATTTTCATTTTTAGAAAAAATAGTAACAAAAAAGTCCGATTTCATAAATGTAATAAAAAATACGATTTTGGGAAAACTTTTAAAACTGTGGGAAAATCTGTGGAATAGGTTGGAAAGTGTGGGTAATTTAGATAAAAAACGGCTTCTGTACTTGTGGGAAAATAATCAAATTTAAGCTTGCAATATAAATTCTTATTATGTTTCAAAAGGTTAATTTTAAAGATAGAAATGTGGGGAAAAACTGTAAATTATTAGGAATTATTTTTAGAAAGAACGTAATATATGCGGGTGCAGAAAGATTTGCATCGTTGTGAATCAAAAAGTGAATAAAAGAAAAACTTTTTAAAATCATAGTGTTAAATAAATATTTTGTTTAAAAGATAAATATAATGTTCAAAATTACAGAAATGTAAATTTATGCTGAGAAAAATTAAGTGCTAACAGCTTGTGGGAAAGTATGTAGGAAAAAATTTTTTTTAACTTTTGTATTTTTGCCGTGTGCAAATCAAAATGCAAATTTCAAGTTTAATATATAAAATAAAA
Organism: Succinivibrio sp.; assembly: GCA_051891035.1. Taxonomy (GTDB): domain Bacteria; phylum Pseudomonadota; class Gammaproteobacteria; order Enterobacterales; family Succinivibrionaceae; genus Succinivibrio. Next base: position 5,703 of record JBJFET010000037.1, read on the forward strand.
TTCAATAAAAACAATATGATATAAAATATGAATTTAATTGTGGCAAATTCAGATTTATTGTGGAAAATTCGCTAATAGTTTCCCACAGCTGTGGGAAAATAACACTTGAAATTGCCAGAATTTACCTAAACTCCCCATTTTTTCACAACTTCTAAAGAGTTTTTGGCCGTCATGATTATTAATTATTAACAGACTAATTTATAAATGTATTGACAAAAACAGGGCGTTATAGGAATTGTTTTTAACCATAATATTTGATGCAAATGAAAATTTTTTAAATAAAATATTTATAAAACAAAGTAATAGTTGATTATTTCTGTTTTCATATTTTGTAAAATATGGCTCTTTTCCTCAGATAATTTCTTTGATTGATAACTCAGTTTTTATTGCACTTAATGTGAATATTTTTTTATTGGCAGCTTTTCCAACAAAACTGTGGGAAACTCTGTGGATTGTTGTGGAAATTGTGGGAAATTCTTATTTTTAGGTTGTGGGAAATTACATTAAGTTCTGTTTGGAACAGCTTTCTGAATTGTTTAAAAGCCTTTATTTATGCGGTTTTCACCAATATGGTGAGGCTTTTTGTCTTCTGACTATTTTTATATTTGATTTTTTACATTTTCTTAACTGTTCCATAATTTTTTTCCATCTTTTTCCTCCATTTTTCAGGTTATGTGCCCCCTATTTTTTCACCTCTTCTTTTTTACATTCTGATCTACAGCTTTTAAATTCAAATTTTCTGCCTTTACATGCTAAAATTAGAGACCCTGCAGATCTGTTTTGTTTTTCAGATGGTTATCTGACTTAGGGATCTGTTTTTGTATATTGTGTAATCCGTCGGTTTTTATGTCTGATCAGAATTTAAGCGAAGTGCTATTCAAACCTAAGTTTGATTATCCTGAAACATCCATGATTTCTAATTCTGGTGCTGACCTTCCTGCTCTTACACGCCAGGATAAGATGCTTGGATTTAACAAGCATTATTACCGTCCTTTATACAGATATCTGTGGGGACTCTCTGGCGGTAATCCTCTTGATATTGATGAGGCTCTGGCCAATATTACTGTCAGCACCAATGAGCGAAACAGAGAAAAGTGCTTTGATACAGTCAGAACCTATGGTCCTGGCAACTGGATCTATGAATTCAATTCGATTGCTCAAAAGCGAGTTCTCAAGGCTCACGAGTGTGAAAAAAACAACGATCTTGTAAAAGCAAGTCATAATTACCGTATAGCATCACGCTACTATGCAATTGCCGCCTATCCAAACCTTAAAGGTGATGTGCTGGCTCTTGAGTCTGATGCCATGTGCAGAACCTATTACAAAAAGATGTTTGAAACTGATACCTCATTTGGTTACCTTTCAGAAGAAACATTTGAGGTGGACGGCAAAAAAGTAACCGGATATCTGCATCTTCCAGACAAAGATACCATTCATCCATGCGTAGTATGTCTTTGCGCATATGAAGAGAGTATTACCTCTTTTTTCAGACTCTATACAAATGTGTTTAAACCACTTGGAATTGCAGCATTTGTTATAGAAATGCCTGGCATTGGTGCCTGCGGCAGACTTAACCTTAATGATCATTTTTCAATGACAGCAGAGAATGCTGTCATGTACCTGTCTGCTCATAAGAGCATTGATTCCTCTCATATAGGACTTTATGGTTCGGGAATGTCAGGTACAGCATGTATCAGGACTGCAGTATTACTTAAGAATGCAGTAAAAGCCATGATTCTGGTGGCTCCTTTTGTCAATTCACTGTATACAGACAAGAATATCCTAAACTCACTGCCACTGTGCCGCAGATCATCGATCTGCAACAGGCTTGATCTTGATGCTAGCAACTGGTCCTTTGTGATCCCAAGATTAAACGCATTCTCTCTGAAAACACAGGGAATTCTGTCTACATCCGGCCAATGCAGAGTATCAACGTATGTGGTAGCAGCAAAGCGATCTGTTGTTACAAGTTCAGATCTTCAGCTTCTGAAGAACCACTTTGCTGATTTTAACTATACCCTCAAGAAAAATGACAGCTATTCTAGCTTCATTCTAGGGGCATCTGAAAACATAAAAACATTTTTACAGGAAAAATTCATAAACTGACGGAAACAAAATGACATCTTTTAATAATCAGCGAATTGTAATAAAGCTTGGCACCAGTACTCTTACCTGTGGTTCAAAATCATTGAACAGAGCACAGATGCTTGAAATTGTAAGAGTTGTTAATAAGCTTGTGCAGATGAAGGCTCAGGTTATTTTGGTATCTTCAGGAGCGATGGCAGCCGGACGCAAGCTGCTCGGATACCCTGATCTGCCAAAAGATGTCAGATACAAGCAGATGCTTGCATCAGTAGGTCAGGCTAAACTGATTGAAGAGTGGGCAAAACTCTTTAACATATACTCTCTCAATGTAGGCCAGATCTTGATCACTAGAGCAGATCTAGACAGTCGTGAGCGCTATCTGAACGCAAGAGACACACTGCTAGCATCACTTGAGATGGGCATTATTCCTATTATCAATGAGAATGATGCTGTAAGTATTTCTGAGATCAAGGTAGGAGACAATGATAATCTTGCGGCACTTTCTGCTGTTTTAGTAGAAGCTGACAAGGTGGTACTGCTGACCGATCAGAAAGGTCTTTATACAAGCGATCCTAGAAAAGATCCAAATGCAGAGCTAATAAAGGTTGTTGAGAAAATAGATGAGCATATTATAAAGATAGCCGGAGGATCAGGCACATCTCTTGGTACCGGAGGCATGGCTACCAAAATTAAGGCTGCTCAGACTGCAACCGAGGCTGGAATTGACCTGATAATAGCTTCAGGCGATGATCCTTCAATCATCCCTGATCTTCTGCAAGGAAAGGCTGAAGGAACTCTGTTTAAGGCTTCATCTCATCCTGTAATGGCAAGAAAGTCCTGGATCAGTACTGCATCAAGACCAAAAGGTGAACTTATTATTGACTCTGGAGCTGCCAATGCTCTTATTAACAAGGGATCAAGTCTACTGCCAAAAGGTATTGTGGGGATTGAAGGCTGCTTTGTCAGAGGATCTACAGTATCTGTAAAGGATGAAAATGGCAGAGTAATAGGTCAGGGGCTTACAAGATATTCTTCTGATGAGCTGAATCTCATCAAGAGAAGGTCTTCATCAGAGATTGAAGATATTTTAGGATTTACTCATGGTGATGAGGCAATTCACAGAGACGATTTGGTCGTAGGCTGATAATCTTATTTAAAGGATTTATACATGACGGATATACTAGAGCTTGCAAAGAGAGCAAAAAAGGCTGGATATGAGTTTTCCCTACTCGATACCCAAACCAAGAATCAGGCTTTAAATGCAATTGCGTGCGAGCTTGAGAGCAACAGGGATGAGATTTACAGGGCCAATTCTCTTGATGTGGAAAAAGCAAAAGAGAACAATCTTAGTGAAGCTCTGGTGGACAGACTGACTCTTACCCCTTCACGTTTTGACGAAATGGTAGGCGGTGTCAGAAAGGTTGCGCTTTTAGATGATCCTGTAGGAAGGATCTTTGATGGCAGAACACTTCCAAATGGACTTAGCCTTGTCAAAAAGTCAGTTCCTTTTGGAGTAGTTGGCGTCATTTATGAATCACGTCCAAATGTGACTGTAGATATTGCTTCTTTATGTCTGAAGTCAGGAAATGCCTGTTTTCTAAGAGGCGGTTCTGAGGCTCTAAATACCAATAAAATTCTGCATTCGCTTATCTGCAGAGCTTTGCAGAGTGCAGGTCTTAATCCAGATGGTGTAACTCTGCTTGAGAGTCCAGATAGAGCTCTTGTAACTCAAATGCTGTCCCTGAATGATTACATTGATGTTCTGATCCCAAGAGGCGGAGAAAAACTGCAGAGAATGTGTCAGAAGGAATCTTCAATTCCTGTAATTATTGGTGGTTTTGGAATCTCTCATATCTTTGTTGATGAGACTGCAGATCTTGAAAAGAGTGTACAGATTGTAATCAACGCCAAGACACAGAAGCCTTCAGCATGCAACAGTCTTGATACACTGCTGGTTCACAGAGCAGTGGCAAAGGATTTTTTAGCCATGTTGCTGCCCGCTCTTGGCAGGTATAAGGTAAAGGTTCTCTCTCACAAGGATGCAGTACCTCTGTGCTCTTCATATGAGTATGCCAAAGAGGGTGTTTGTGAGGATTTTGACACAGAGTTCCTGTCCCTGCAGATGAACATCACCGTTGTTGATGATGTCTTTGAGGCTATTGCCCATTTAAGAGAGCACAATGCTTCTCATTCAGATGCAATTCTTACAGACAGTAAAAAGAACGCAGCTCTGTTTTGCAGTGCAGCAGGATCTGCCTGCGTATATGTAAATGCCTCTACAAGATTTTCTGATGGAGGTCAGTTCGGATTAGGTGCAGAGGTGGCAATTTCTACTCAGAAACTGCATGCAAGAGGTCCAATGGCACTAGAAGAACTTACTACCTATCAGTATGTTTGTGAAGGGCAGTATCTGTGCAGAGGCTAGCTCTGTAGAATTAAGGCGTTCAGTAGAGCGCCTCTTTAGGTGTGCTCGGCATGTAAGCTCGCAGGAGCAAGCCCAGAGATCTGGTGCGGATCCAAGCTCAAATCCAAGATAAAGGCACTGACAGACGGAAGGTGTCAAAAAGGATTGGATACCACCAAATCAGAGCTTAATACCCTTTTAAGAGGATGGTTTAGCTACTTTCCCCTAGGCATAGGTATGAATCTTTTCACAGCTGTTGACGGATGGACAAGACGTAGGATCAGGCAGCTGTTCTGGAATCATGCAAGAAGAATAGAAGCAGGATCAAAGAGCTTGAGAAATTAGGTATAAGCAAAGATAAGGCTTATCAGTGGGGTAATAGCTCAAAATTTTCTTGGAGAGTATCAGGCTCTTTCATCCTAAGTAGAGTATTAACCAAAAAAACATCAATGAAAAAAGCTTGAACTTTCTTTCAGCCCTGTTCGATGATGGAATATATTGTTGCTGAAACTACCGTGATGTCAGAACCGCGCGTCAGGTGAGTGGGAGGGGCGAGCCTAAACTCACCCTACTCGATTATTCTGATGTTATTCTTTCTTCTGCTTTAAAACTTCCTGAACAACTTTAAAGTTATCGCCATCCTTTACAAAAGACAGCCTGTTGGTAAATCCTTCCGGTAAATCCTCCTCATGATGAGATACAAACAGAATACTTGTATTTCCGTTGTGCATAACATAGCTGATAAAGGATTTGACCAGTGCTCTTGCAAAGCCATCAAGACCTTGAAGTGGCTCATCGAGAATAAGCAGAGGCGGATTTTTGACTAAAGCTCTGACGATAAGCAACAGTCTCTGCTGTCCAAATGACAGTGATTTGAATGAGGTGTGCTCGCGTGAAGACAGTCCTGCCAGTTTGAGCCAGCGTTTTGCAATTGCTATTTCCTCATCAGAAGGTTTGTTATACAGTCCGATTGAGTCGTAAAATCCGGAAAGTACCACGTTAATTGCAGGTGCATTCACTCTGTAATCAAGATGCAGAGCACCAGATACCAGGCCGTAGTATTTTTTGATATCCCAGATTGATTCACCAGAGCCTCTCTTGTATCCAAATACTGTTACATCGTTTGCATATACCAGAGGGTTATCACCGGTGATAAGTGAGAGAAGAGTAGATTTTCCTGCTCCATTAGGGCCCATGATGTGCCACTGTTCTCCCTTTTTAACCTCAAAATCAAGTTTATCAAGGACAACTCTCTGATATTCAACGGTAACCTTTTTTAGTGAGACAATAGTATCTCCCTGTATTGAAGGAAGTGCCAGCTTTGATGGAGGCTTTGGAAGCTTTACATCAGGATTTGCTGCTGTTCCAAGCAGTGCCCTGGCATCCTCATCAGCTTCTATATTTTCTCTGGTATCAATCTTAGAAATCGCACAGTTGCTGATAATACCCATTGAAGTTAATGATTCAGGTATCTCACTAGGTCTGTTTACAATAAGAACAGTTGGGGTAGCGTATTTAATATGGATCTCGTTGATTAGTTTTAACAGTTCAGCCCTGGTTTCAACATCAAGGGCATCAAAAGGTGTATCAAAAATAATAAGATTAGGCTTTGATGCTAGTGCATGTGCTAACAGTACCTTTCGTCCCTCTCCTCCTGAGAGCTGTCTAATCGGCTTTTGCATAAGAAGCTCAAGATTAAGTCCTCTGATAAGTTCAGGTAATATTTCCCTGTCATCATCCTTGAGAATAATCTCTGGGGTTATGCCGATTTCCTCCTCAGGCGTCGTGCAGTCAGAGTTTCTCATCTGATAGTCTTTTTCAAACCATTCCATCTGCTTTTCAAAGGAAACGAGCACAGGATGATAATTTTCAGGAGCCTCTCCGGAAATAAGCTTGAGCTCTGCATTCAATGCTTTGGCAACTGATGTTTTTCCGCTTCCGTTGCCACCAATTAAAACAATCAGATCATTAGGTGTGATTGTCAGATTTCCAAGGTTGACTGTTCTGTGTTCATCAAGAGCAAAAACAGCATCTGTAAAGGTAATTGTTCGCTGTGTCATATGTTGAACCTTAAAACAATAAATGTGATAAGGATCATTATATGACTATACAATAAATACTGCAACATAAAATATTTTATGTTGCAAAAAATGCAATATATAATTCAGGATGCTGATGCTTTTTGTTTTAAGAAATGTTTACATAATAAAAAATTAAGTCTTAGGATGTTAATTTTCTGCGAACAGACCGCACTTTTGCAGGCATTTTTTGAACTGTAACAGGGTTATGTCAGTCAAATCTCTATCTGTGTCGCAATATTTGAATAAATAGAGTTTTTTTTCAAATAATTAGTTTTAGAATCAAACTATAATTAAAGTGTATTCATAAATAAAAATGTAAGAAGGAGGTTATTATGACAACCCCTAACAAGTTCGCTGTATTATTAAAACCATCAGAAGCTCAGCCGGCTCTGGACAGAGCAGCTCAGTATGCAGCTGTAAAGCCAGAGATTTGTGTAGTGGCTGTAAGGATCATAAACGAGTATAAAGATGAAGATGTAGATCAGATAAAGGCAAAAGAATCATCTGCCTTTGAACTGTTAAAAAGACGTTATGCAAGCATCAAGAATTTTGAATTAAAACTCATTTTTTCTAAGAATGTTGCTGAGTCCTTCAATGAAGAGTGCAAGAGAGGCGGTTACTTTTTGGCTGTTATTTCTGCAAACAGACGTCATGCGCTAAAAGATCTCTTTATCAGCAATATTGACAGTCAGATCATGCGACAGTGCAGCATACCATTACTGGTTGTAAGGGCAGCTTCTTCAACAGCAGCTCTCGGTCAGTCTGTGATCCTTGCAATTGATTTTTCAGATGCAGCACAGATTGGAGCTCTGGACGATCTGCTTTTTGAAGCAGCATCAGCTTTTGCTAAGAGTTTTGATGGCAAGCTTCATATTGCCAACTGTGTAACTCCAGAGAATACTGGTCTTATGGGCGGTAATTTAAGTCAGTCTAAGATTGTGTCATCTGGCGGTCTAGAGAACAGGATCGGTGTTCACTACAAGCTTGCAGAGGAGTTTGCTTTGCGCCATGACATCTCTCTTGATAATGTTCATGTTTTAGAGGGCAGACTTGATGAGGAGATCCCAAGACTGTGCGAAAAGCTCAATGCCCGCATGGTATGCATGGGTACAACTCCAAGAAGCACCTTCTTAGGTTCGATGAATTCATCAGCAGGAGAGCTTGTGTTAGAGCAGATTAGAGGCGATATCTTCATCGTTAATTCTGAGAAACTCAAAAAAGGTTAACACCTCCTTGGGAAGATCCTCCGGCATACGCTTTTAGTATGGTACCGGAGGATTTTTTTTGCTCAGCTAAAATTCAAGTGTTTCGAGCTTAGCTGGAACATAAAGGTTATCAAGCTTTTCAAGCTTTGAGTAATCTCTGAGCATCTGTGAGCTTATGGTTGCATGGGATACTCCATCAAGATGAGTAGCAACAATACTGATATCCTTCTTTGCCCTGCAGAGCACTCTTATATCATCAAGCCCCATCATGATGCTGTGACCTGGGCTCATTTGCGCGCAGGCAGCATTTACAGCTATTACATACGGTCTATATTCCTCAATTACCTCAAACACATCCTTATTTAGTATGGTGTCACCTGCCAGATAGAAAACTCCTTTTTCTCTATGTCCTGACAGAATGAAGCCATGAGCGATACCGTTGGTTCCCTTGTCTTTGAAGATTCTGTTAACAACAGGATCCGAGTCCCCATGCTCGCAAGGTGTGATACTGATGGAAATATCATTAAATACAGCAGTATGTTCGGCATTTATCACGGTCTTAAATCCGATTTTCTTCATGAATAACTCTTCAGTGGCGCCAGGAACGATAACAGGCAGATCTTTTGGAGTAGCATTCTTTGCAACCTCATCGAAATGATCAAAGTGAAGATGTGTTACCAGCAGTGCATCAACATCAAAAAGGTGATCAAGAGAACACGGAAGATCAGTTGTTGGATTGCCAGGTGCACAATTGATGGTGGTTGGCACAATAGGGTAGGCATATTTATCTGCAAGCATAGGATCGACCAGAAATCTTACACCCTGATAGGTTATGATGCTTGTAGCGTTGCGGATCTGTTCAAATTTCATACTGTACTCCAATAGTGATAAACTCTATGACAGTCAGAGTTTAAAAGCTACAGTAACTGTAGAAGCAAGTTCTTTTGTGAGAATTGTATGAAAATAGGTGAACTTTCCAAGTTAACAGGAATATCTGTAACTACCATCAGATTTTTTGAAGAAAAGAATCTTTTACCAGAGGTTAAAAGAACTCTGAGCAATCAGAGAGTATATGATGACAGGTGCAAAGATCGGCTGCTGTTTATCAAGGCTGCAAGAAACAGTGGCATGAAGCTATCGTGTATTGAAAGGATCATTGATTATGAAAGAGATCCTCAAGCTGAACACTCTGATCTTGAGGAGCGAATAGAAAAGATCCTCCATGAATGTCAGCTAAGAAAAGCTCAGATGGAGATGCTTGAGAATAAGCTAAATACAGTACTTATAAATATCAGAAATAAAAAAGACTGTCAGAAAAACAATGCCAAAGAGTTTAAAATCGATGAGGTGTTTGATACTTTGAGCAAATAGAACAAATGGCAGAGGCCTGCGTATAATGCAGGGATCTGCCATGAATAAACAAAAGAGTAGAGAACTATACGTTAAATAGGAACTCGAAAAGATCGCCATCTTTGACGATATAGTCTTTACCTTCTGATCTTAATTTTCCTGCTTCTTTTGCACCAGCCTCGCCCTTATACTTGATAAAATCGTCATAGGCGATTGTCTGAGCGCGGATAAATCCCTTTTCAAAGTCAGAGTGGATTTTTCCTGCAGCCTGAGGTGCTGTAGCTCCTACTTTTACAGTCCAAGCTCTTACTTCTTTCACACCAGCGGTGAAGAAGGTCTGGAGCCCTAACAGCTGATATCCAGCTCTAATCACGCGATTGAGGCCAGGCTCTTCAAGACCAAGGCTTTCCATGAACTCTTTTCTGTCATCCTCATCCATAGAAGCAAGATCAGATTCAATAGCAGCTGATACAGGAACAACAACAGATTTTTCTTCAGCAGCAAGCTTCTGAACAGCCTCAAGGTAAGGATTGTTTGTAAAACCGTCTTCTGAAACATTTGCAATATACATAACAGGCTTTATAGTCAGGAATGCAAATGTTCTCAGGGCCTGTCTGTCAGCTTCTGTAAAATCTACAGTGCGAAGCATCTTTCCCTCTTCAAGTGCCGGTTTGCATTTTTCAAGGGCAATTACCTGTGCCAGAGCCTCTTTATCTCCTCCGGTACGGGCTCTTTTTTCAAGACGCTGCAGAGCCTTTTCACAGATATCAAGATCGCTCAAAGCAAGCTCTGTATTGATAACCTCGATATCAGCTACAGGATCAACCTGACCTGCCACATGAATAACATTCTCATCATCAAAGCAGCGTACAACATGAGCGATAGCGTCGGTTTCTCTGATGTTCATGAGAAACTGGTTTCCAAGTCCTTCACCTTTAGAAGCGCCTTTGACCAGACCTGCAATATCCACAAATTCCATTGAGGTTGGAACAATCTTTGCTGGCTTTACAATAGCGGCAATCGCATCAAGTCTTGGATCTGGTACCGGAACGATACCTGTATTTGGTTCGATGGTGCAGAAAGGAAAGTTTTCTGCTGCAATGCCTGCTTTGGTAAGTGCGTTAAAAAGGGTTGATTTACCGACATTAGGCAGACCAACAATACCGCATTTAAAACCCATTTTTTATTCTCCTAGTTAGGCTTGTAACCGTTAATGATGGAAGTTGCTTTTGCAACTCCATCTGTAAATATTTTTTCCAAAGCTACAATTGCAGCTTCATAGGCACCTTCAATCAGATTTCTGTCAGTGCTGTTAGGTTTGCCAAGAACCCAGTTAATGACCTCTTTTGATGGAGGTTTACCGATGCCAAGTCTCAGTCTGTAGTAATTCTGTGAGTTGCCAAGTGAGGCGGTAATGCTTTTAAGACCATTATGTCCGGCAAGTCCTCCTCCAAACTTCAGTTTCATGTATCCGGCATTCAGGTCAAGATCATCATGACAGACAAGGATCTGTTCTGGGGCTATCTTGAAGAAAGTACACAAAGCGCCTACAGCTCTGCCAGATGCGTTCATAAAGGTTGTAGGATATAACAGTCTGACTTCCTGACCGGCAATACTTCCTCGTCCGGTAAATCCTGAGAACTTGCTTTCTGGTCTTAATTCAATTCTGTACTTGTCTGCAAGAGCATAAAGGAAATCAACACCGATATTGTGTCTTGTATGATCATACTCACTACCGGGATTTCCAAGACCTACAATTAGTTTAATCTCGCAATCTTTAGACATTTATTCTTTTTACACCGTTAATTTCATTCAAAGGCAGCTCATTATATAGGGTGTTTACTGATTTTTCATGCCTGCTGATAATAAAATCAGGAACTATATCATTCAGAGGTGCCAGCACAAAAGCTCTTTCATGCATTCTAGGATGGGGAAGAGAAAGCCTTGTACTGTCCATTATTTCTCTGTCATATGCAATAAGGTCAATATCCAGTGTTCTAGGCCCGTTTTTGAATAACCTTACTCTTTTGTACTTCAATTCGAGCTCCTGCATAATCTGAAGAAGCTTTAAAGGAGGAATTGCTGTTGTGATACTAGCTGCTATATTGGTAAAGTCATCCTGATCAAGATAGCCTACAGGTTTTGTAACGTAAAAAGGGGACACCTGAACATCCGTAATGCCATCTGTCGCACTTATATCTGCGATTGCATCTTTTAATATCTGAATACTATCTCCAATATTGGAGCCTAGTGACAATAGTACGGTTGCCATATCAGTTTTTCAGGTTCATGGAAGCTCTCCATGCTCTTGCCTTTTCAAGCTGTTCTCTACGTTTTGCACTCAGGTTGCTTTCATCCTCAAATCCTTCTGTGGCAGGATTCTTTAATGAACCTTCAGATTTCTTTTTCTTTTTACGCTTTGCCATCTGCTGCTGTTTGAGAGCTTTTCTCTGTTCTGCAAGAGCAGCACTGCTTTCATAATATGGAGTCCAGAATTCAACTAAAGGTTTGAGCTGAGGCTCAAATTTTGAGCGGAGTACAAAGAAATCGTAGGCTGCTCTGAAGATTATCTTGTTTGCCACAGTTCCGGCCTTCTCAGGTACAGGCTGCTGCAGCACAAGCTGCATTCTCCACAGGCTTCTGATACTGTCCATAACCGCAATTGGGATGTCTGTAATAGTGCTCTGATTGTTGAAGACTGCCTTTAGAGCCTTTGAGATGATTGCATCGGCACTGATTGTTGTTACTAAAGACAGATTCATGCGTCTTAGGTTGAACAAAATATTCTGGAATACTCTCCACAGCATTACGGCATAAAGAAAATGAGGCATATTTCTCTTTTTGCTGGCGTATCTCTTGTCCGATGAATCTAAGGCATACTCAATAAAATCAATTGCGTTCTGATTTGAAAGATGCTCTTTAAGATCAGGGAACAGTATTTCAAGAATATGGTATTTTCTTAAGATCCTGAAGCTTTCAAGGCCATGTCCTGTAATAAAGAGTTTGTTAACTTCTTCGAACATTCTGGCATTTGATACCTGAGTCAGAAGATTGGACATACGCTTTATCGGGTCGGAAGTCCTTTTTGAGATTGAAAATCCAAGTTTTGCGCTAAAGCGCAGAGCGCGTAGCATTCTTACCGGATCTTCGCTGTATCGTGTTTGAGCATCACCAATGATATCTATCTGTCTTTTTTCGATATCATAAAAACCGGCGTTATAGTCGTAGATAACTTTGGCTACCGGATCAAGATAGAGTGCATTTATGGAAAAATCACGTCTTAACGAATCTTCAACAATGCTTTTTCCATAGACATTGTCTCGAAGAAGCATTCCTGACTGAGCTGACACGCGTGTGGCCACCATACCGCGGGCAGGAACTGTCTGGGCCTGTCTGGCATCGGTATTGTTGCTTCTGAAGGTGGTAACCTCAATGATGGTGTCAGGTCCGAATACAACATGTACAATGCGGAAGCGACGTCCTATGATCCTTGATGAGCGAAATAGTCTGTATACCTGTTCTGGAGTTGCGTCTGTTGATACATCAAAATCCTTTGGACGCTTTCCAAGCAGAAGGTCGCGTATGCATCCGCCTACAAGGTAGGCTTTGAATTTATGCTTCTGTAAGGTTGTGATTACCTGAAGAGCTGCTTTTGAAAGCTTGCTCAGATCAATACCAAGAGCCTCAGTAGAAATTGTAAACTCCTCTGAGCCTTTTCTTTTTACCCTGTCTTTTAATTTTTTTAGGCTTGCAATATCAAGTCCTGTTACTGTGCCAGTAATTTTGATTCACCCCGATTGTTTATTAATTCGCATGCATTATATCATTTTTTGACACAGTTCATAAGATTAGAAAAATTCAGTTCTCATCGATATCAGTGGGATTTTTTCAATATCAAAGCTATCAGTAGCCTTTGACAGGATGACTTTTGGAGAGTCTGTTTCAGAGCAGTTTGATACATCCTGACCGAGGAATCTGAGGGCACCTATGATAAGGGCAGATGGAGGTGCCATATCAAGTACAGCTCTGGCATGATTCTGCTTTGACAGTTTTCTTGTTTCATCTTCCATGGCAAGTGGTACATGCAGATATGAAGGGGCTTTGTGACTGAATGCTTCAAACAGTGAGATTTGAGAGGTTGTAATATCAATCAGATCAGATCCTCTGACTACCTCTGTAATGTTCTGTCTGATATCATCCACTACACAGGCTAGATTATATGAGACAATACCATCTGCTCTTATCAGTGTAAGATTGTCATCTTTGGGCTGAGAACGAACCATGCCCTTTATCACATCACTAAAGCTGTCTGTGACCTTACTTGTGAGGGGATAACGTAAAGATACATGCTCACTCTGGGCAGTAAGTCCTAATGATCGGCAGGCACATCTTGAAGTTCTTTTCTCAGATCTCGTACATCTGCAATAGTAGGCTAGATTCCTGTCAACTAACAGTGAAGCTTCTTTTAGATACACATCCTTGTGTTCAGACTGTATGTATGGCTTTTCATCATACACAAAGCCTAGTGTATCAAGTTCATAAATGATCTGTTTTGTGTATTCACTTCTGCAACGGAAAGAATCGAGATCTTCAATTCTCAGCAGGATTCTGCCACCTTGCGATCTTGCCCTAAGAAAAGATGCTACAGCTGCAACTAGTGAGCCAAAATGCAGTCGTCCGCTAGGCGATGGGGCAAAACGTCCTATGTAGGTCATTTAATAAAATCAGGTGCATGGCACCTGATTTCCATTTAGCCTTCAAGCTGTTTTTCTTTGATTTCAGCTAATGACTTGCAGTCTACGCATAAATCAGCAGTAGGTCTTGCTTCAAGACGTTTGATACCGATTTCGATACCGCACTGTTCACAGTAGCCAAACTCATCATTGTCAATCTTTGCTAGAGTCTTATCAATTTTCTTGATAAGCTTGCGCTCGCGATCTCTTGCACGAAGCTCTAAGGCAAACTCTTCTTCCTGAGAAGCTCTGTCAAGAGGATCAGGGAAGTTTGCTGCCTCACTTTTCATGTGACCTACGGTGCGATCTACCTCATTACGTAACTGATCACGCCAGGCTGTCAGAATCTTTTTGAAATGAGCTTTCTGTTTCTCATTCATGTACTCTTCACCAGGTTGTTCTTGGTAAGGTTCAACACCGGCAATTGCTAAAGGGCCCATAGAGTCAAAAGCTGGAGCAGTCTTTTCATTATCAGCCATAATTCTCTTCCTTAACTTAATTACTGTCCAAAAACACAGTTTTGATATTAAGTATTATATTGATATAAAAAAGGTGGAATACAAATAAACGATTCCCCTTTGAGTGTGCAATTATGCTTGATAATTTAAACAGTATCAAGCAGTAGAACCTATAATTTGACGTATGACCTAAAATGGAATGATATAAATATCAATTCATTGAACCAGCTTACGTTTTTACCAAGTTTTATTTGATTTTTGTCATTTGTCTCAGAGAGCTTGAAAGGTGACAGCAATAAAAGAAGCAAAGTGAATTGTGTCTGTCTTTTTGCATTAAAATCCTTCAGCCATTTTTGCTATAATGGTCGTAAATTTAATTGTGCAAAATGAAAAATGAATAACAATAATGATATTTTTAAAGGTTTCAGCGCATTAGACGACGAAGATAAGGTCAGTGCTGATTCTAATAATGACGGTCGCAAAGAGCCAACATTTGATTCTGATTCGCTAAATGATTCCTATCAGCCCTATGATGAGTTTTCAGATTATCAGAATACAGACAGAGGCCAAGAAGCCTTTTCTGCTCAATACAGATCTATGTCTCAATCGGGCTTAGATGGCACAGAGTCTGACAGTAAGGCAGAGCATCATTCAGATAATGATAAATCAGCTCCTGACAATAATCAGAGTAGCAAGCCTGACAGGAGTAAAAAGAATCTCAAAAGAAAATTCCTGTTCTTTCTTATTAAGGCCGGTATTGCAGCCTCTGTGCTGTTATCTCTGCTGTTTGTGTATTTTGATTCAGTTGTTCTCTCAAAATTCGGAGTAGACGACAAGTGGGTTCTGCCTGCGGTAGTATATTCCCGTCCTCTTGAGCTCTATCCTGATCAGAAACTCTCTCTTGAGCAGATGGAGTATGAACTAAAACTGCTCAAATACCGCAAGGTAAATAATCCCCAGTCTCCAGGTGAGTATGCCGTAAACTACAAGAGCGGGCGTATGGTTGTCCTGAGACGTCCATTTGAATTTGCCGAAGGCGCTGAGCCTAAGCTCTCATTACTTGTGGTCTTTAACGGTCAGAGAGTGGCTCAGATCATAAATGCTGACAGTAAGGAGGAGTTAGGCTATGTCAGGATGGATCCTGTCCTGCTTGACAGAATCAATCGAATTGATCCTAAAGAAGATCGTATCTTTATTCAGCTGTCTGAGGTTCCAGCCCCGCTGATAACCACACTTCTTGAAATTGAAGATCGTTCATTTAGAACCAATCTTGGAGTGAACTTCTTTGCAATTATCAGAGCATTTATAAAGAATACCATAGCAAACTCTGTGGTGGAGGGTGGCTCTACCATTACTCAGCAGCTTGTCAAAAACTATTTTTTAAATTCTCAAAGAAGCTATACACGTAAGATAAAAGAGATCATCATGGCGCTTATCATGAATCACAGATACACCAAAGATCAGATCCTTGAAGCTTATCTTAACGAAATTTATCTGGGGCAGAACGGTTCAGCTGGTATCTATGGCTTTGGTTTGGCATCATATTTCTATTTTGGCGTTCCTGTATCTGAGCTGACTCAGGATCAGATGGCTTTACTCGTAGGTATTATTAAAGGACCTTCATACTATGATCCATGGAGACATCCTGAGCAGGCCCTGGAGCGTCGTAATGTGGTTCTGTCTGTTCTTAAAAAGAGAGGTCATCTGACAGAGACTGAATATGAGCAGTACAAGGCCAGACCTCTTGGGGTGATCAAGCGCGGCTCCATGAACTACTCAAAGACACCTGCTTTTATGGGTGTGCTCAAAAAAGAAATTGCCTCACGATTTGGACCTGATTTTCTCTCAGGCAACGGCATCAAGATCTTTACAAGTCTTGATCCCCAGGCTCAGCAGGCAGCAGAAATAGCTGTACAGACCGAGCTTAATACCATTGAAAAGGAACGAAATCTGAAAGGTCTTGAGGCTGCGATGGTGGTCAGTTCTTGGAGAACAGCAGAAGTATCTGCAGTTGTTGGAAGCAGAACCCCGCAGTATGCCGGATTCAACCGTGTGATGGAAGGCAAGCGCCAGGTAGGCTCGATCATCAAGCCTTTTGTATATCTGACAGCATTCCATAATGGAATTCACACAGGTACTCTTATTCATGATGCTCCTATCAGTGTAAAGCTTGCTGATGGAAAAAAATGGCAGCCTCATAATGATGACAAGAAATTCCATGGCAACATTCCAACATATGTGGCTATGGCACGCTCTATGAACGTACCGACTGTTAAAATCGGCATGAGAGTGGGGCTGAATCATGTGAGAGAAACCCTGGAGAATATCGGTATTGACAGGAGCAGGATCCCTTACTATCCGTCAATGCTGCTAGGAACCATTGAGCTTACACCATTTGAGGTAACACAGATATATACAAGTCTTGCTACAGACGGTTCATATAAGGATCTGACCACTTTGCGCTCGGTAGTCAAGGATGGCAAGATCGTGTATGAAAGAGCAAATACCAAAGTCACCCCAACTCTTGATCCACGAGATTCATACCTGACTATGTATGTTATGACAGAGGCTACAAAAATAGGTACAGGTCGCAGAATTGGCAGATTATTCCCAAATGTGAATGTGGCAACCAAAACCGGAACTACCAATGACAGTAGAGATACATGGTCTGTAGGTATAGATTCAGATCAGGTGGTTGCAACCTGGGTAGGCTTTGATAACAACAGGCCTACAGGACTGTTTGGCTCATCAGGCGCTATGAGAGTGTATGCAAAATTCCTGCAGGAAAGAGGCGTAAACTCACTTGAGTTAAAGAAACCTGAGGGCGTCAAGTTTGTCAACTTCAACCGCTCAGGAAACATTGTAGCAGATTCATGTATGATGCCAGGACTGACCTCATTGCCTGTCAGAGTTGATAAGGTTCGCTATGTGGATCAGAACTGCACAATCACAGCAGAGCCAGAAGCTGAGGTCATTCCTTACGTATCAAACGATTAGTCAGGAATTCTGGGTATTACAGTCTTTTAGTCTGTAATACCTGATAAATTCACTCTGAAGTAAGCTGTGTGCCAGAATTCAAGCGGTCCTTTGTGGTAGCGTGAATTTACTGATCATCCTGTGACAATACGCTCTAGGCTTTGGTATTGACAGCAACAGT
This sequence comes from Succinivibrio sp., assembly GCA_051891035.1. GTDB lineage: Bacteria > Pseudomonadota > Gammaproteobacteria > Enterobacterales > Succinivibrionaceae > Succinivibrio. The sequence continues at coordinate 23,176 of JBJFET010000037.1, forward strand.
TCCGTCTTCTCTAGTATATTTTTCTGGAGTTTTGCCCTGCAGGTGGTAGCTAAAGGCAAGTATCTGAGCAATGATCATAAAAAGCTGCTCAGGAACCTGTTCTCCTTCCTTTAATGATTTGAGCTCATTTAGTAAAACAGGATCTTTGTGCACATAGATACCAAGCTCCTTAGCCATATCAATAATAGCCTGAGCTCGGCTCTCATATCCTAATGCACTTACAAAAGGAGATTTGTCTCCTTCATTGTAGGAGATAGCTACTGCAGCAGAGGCCTTTTCATAGGTAGCCTTGAATGAGTTATCTTCATCTGTAGCATCAACAGAGGGAGTTGCCTGACTGGCAATAGACAGCCTGTCATCGCTGATATCATTTTCCTGTGTACTGGAAACTTCTTCATTTTCAAAACTGTTCATATACGCCTCTAGATATCAACCGATAAAGATGATCCGTCATTCTTTTTAGCAGATTCACTGCTCAAGCGCTCACGCTCTCTGATGTGAACCTTACCCATACGGGCAGTGCTGCTTCTTGTGGTAATTCCCAGATCCTGAAGTTTAGCCTTAAGATCAGGCAGACATTCCTGAACCTTCTGCAGTCCTGCAAAGGTGCTTGCAACTACAGACAGCTTAAGTTCAGGCAGTTTTGCTTCAGCCTTGATTTCTATCGGTCCGAGCTCCTTGAGATCGAATACGAAGTTAAGATGCCATGCCTTCTTTCCATCTTCTTCAACAACAGGTCTTGCATTAAATCCTCCTTCTCGGCCGCCATCATATGCCGGAGGCAGAGGAATATACTGATAGAGCAGTGGAAGATTTTCTTTTGCAGGATTCTGGTATCTTGATATCTGATCTAACGTCTCATCTAGAAGAGATGAAATAAGCTTCTTTCCATCCTTGTTCAGTGCACCTTTTAACTTTTCAAGATCTGAATCAAACCTGTCCTCCATCAGATCAGCAGATTTTTTCAGGAATTTATCAACTGATTTTCCCAACTGTGAGAATCTTATTGACAGGAGCATGAAAGCCCACTGATGCAGTGCCAGAGCCTGAGGTGAGGTTGGTGACAGCGGTCCTGTTGTAAAGTTCAGCCAGTTGGATACAGCTGGCAGATCATCAATCGGGTTCTGCAGTTTTTCTAAAAAGTTTTTTGCTTCCTTTCTTATTGTATCTGGCAGAGCAGGATTGTTCATCTGCACTTTAAGTGAATACATAAGATTATCAAGAGGAGAGCCTTTTGATGCCAGAGTCATCATGTTATTGAGGTTTAAAGGAGCTGCAGCCTTGCTCTCCTGTGAACTGACGCTCTCTTCAGACTGCTTTTTGCCGAAAATTGAAGCAATTTTTGAGAAAAGACCGGTTTTCTCTTTTACTGTCGATACTGATTCAATCACACTCTCCTCTGGGATAGGTTCACTCTGTCCTTGTGTGATTGCAGCTGCTCCTGGAGTCTTGTCAGGGATTTTGGTGATGGTGATGTCAGCATCATCTGACTTCTTATCATCGTTATCACTCTTTTGCAGAGTGTCCTTACTCCTGATTGTATCAGATGGAATTACAGAATCCTCAAGTTCCATTGATGGTACAGTTGATGTCAGGATCCTGCGTTCAACCTCTGATGTTACAGTCTGATTAGCAGAGTTTACCCTTGAAGCATCTTTTGCTGTTAATGGGGCTGTATTGTCAGTGGCGCTGGTATCTGATGTTGCTGTAAGCCCTGAGAGTACAGATGGTCTGTTCATTACAGCGGTCTTAACATCTGTGTTCTCTATCTTATGATCTTCATTAAAGATATCGTCCTCACCGAATATATGAAGGCTCTCTGATTTTTGCAGATCATGAGCGTCATCCTGTGAAGCTTCACTAGCATTCATTAAGGAGCTGAAAGCTACAGCCTTTTCTTCAACTGTGACAGCAGATGGTCTGATAAACTGGCTGTCGGCAGTTGAATCATCAGATGAGAAAGTGGTGGCATTGTACAGATTTGCGTTTACTTCACTCAGAGTGTCAGTGGATAAATTTATTGCACTGCCAGTAAGCTGTGTCTGAGCATTGCTCTGCGTGATATCTGATAACTGAGAAGATGGTTCAAAAGCAGTATCAGGACTGCTGTCTGTACTCTGTGAGCTTTGTATGCCAGTCAATGCGCTCTGTGCGGCTGTCTGCTCATTTATCTTCTGTACCTTGACATCTGTCAATGTTTCTTTGGCATCTGTCTTTGTTTGTTCAGCATCAGTCTGAGATATGGCTTTGGCTGTTTCATCGGCCATCTGTGCTTTTGAAACGTCCTTGTCTTCAGACTCGGTTTCCATTAGCAGATTTTCTTTATCCAGCTCTAATGCAGCCTTTTCATCTGCGATCTGAGTATTATTTTCCTGCCTGCTCAGGTATTCCTGTACTAAGGCTTTGGTCTTGTCTGATGCTGCAATTTCCAGAATGTCCCCACTGTTATTATTAACAGGAATGGTCATTCCCGGAGTCAGTTCATATGAACCATATCCAGATATGGATGTTCCTCTAAAGGAGATATTTGCTGAGGCAATATTGACCTGATTTGATGGGGTGAATTCGCTTCTGCTGAGGTTCTGTTCGGCAAACTGTGCCTTAACACTTTCCTTTAGAGCCTCTTTTACAGAGTTTCTGTTTTCTTCAAGCTCTAAAAGAACTTTTTCCTTTAATACATTGACAGCTTCAGTCGCAGCCTCTTTGGCTGAGTTCTTGGTAGCCTCACTCTGAGTTTTAGCGTTCTCGATAAGAGCTGCCTTTACAGCTTCAGCTGCAGCTTCTTTTGCCGTGTCATTAGTTCTTGCTAGCTGCTCGCTCACACTTTTTTTCAGCTCTTCTACAGCACTTGTGGTTGCAGCTTTTGCCTGATTCTGACTTTCCTCAAATCTTGCAAGAGCATCTCGTACTGCATTTGCTGCATTCTCCTTTGAGGAATTGGCGTTGGCCTCAAGCTCTTTGAGAATAGATTCCTTAAGTGAGCTTACAGCTTTAGTGGCAGCTTCAAGAGCAGAGGTCTGTGTTGCCTCAAGCTGAGACTTTGTGTTCTGTTCAAGAGCCTCACGAACAGCCTTTGCGGCAACTTCCTTTGTTGTGTTCTGTGTATTCTCAAGCTCTGTCAGAATTGTTTCCTTTAGTGCGCTTACAGCTTCAGTTGCAGCCTGCTTTGCCGTATTCTGGCTTGCTTCAATCTGAGATTTGACTGTTTCCTTTAGTGCCTCACGCACTGCATCTAAAGCCAGCTTTTTTATCTCTTCAGCACTGATTTGGCTCTCTTTTGCCTGAGTGGTTCTGTCTAAGGCTGTATCCCTTGGTACAGATTGTGAAATATTCTTTTCAAGCTGAGCATCCACTTCATCCACCATAGTTCTGCTTACTTTAACAACTTCAGCTTTTGGTGCAGGATCAGGGAGCTTTCCTTCGCTTGCCAGCCGAATTCTTTCCTCGCGGAATTTCTGCTGTAGCTTGGCAGCTCTTGCTGAAAGTTCTGTTAATGAGAGCTTTGAAACGGACTCTGGAGCTTCTTCGCTGTTCTGGTTAACTGCATTTTCCTGAGCATTTCTTGCAGAGGTGTTATTTGCAGACTCACTGGCAATGATGTTTCTGTCACTTAGCAGATTGCCCTTTCTTGCAATCTGAGCTGCTTTGACAATCAGATCATGAATTCTCTTTGAGGTAGCTTTTGAAATTTCATCCTCAAATTCATCCTCGGTTTTCTGACTCTGTCTGTTCTGTTTGAATATGTCAAGATAGGTGGAATCCTCTGGGAACTCATTTAAAGCCTGACGAAGATACCTTGTCATTATCTGTGGAGTGGTGCTACCAGGAGTCGTCTTTACAATTTCCTGTTCACTCTTCAGCTGACTTAGAACTTCTGGCTGATTGCTCTTTACATAGGCTATGGAGGCTGCCAGCACATCCTCAGTTGCAGCTTTAGTCCTTGCTGATAACTCCTCAGATGGAGCAAAAACCTGTCTTATGGCAAGATCTCTTTGCAGTCCTGCTCCCATGTTTTCATAGTCGGTAAGGTTTACCACACTCTGGCAGATGAATTTTCCGAGTGTCTGACCTGCAGCACATCCTTCTGACAGCGCTTTTGGAAGATTCTTAAGATTATTCTCAAGAGTAACAGCAGCATCTCTTGAGCGGACCATGGTGCTTGAACTTGATAAATCAGAAGCTACCTTTTCCTGCAGAACAGGATCACGATTTATCACCTGAACGGCAAGCTTTCTGTAATGCCCCATCTGTGCAGAATCTGCATCATAATCAATTCTGTCAATTGATCCCTGATTCTGGATATATGAGTTGAGTGAGGATGTCAGCTGAGTGAAAGTACGGCTCTGAGATTCTGTCAGCAGTCCCTTGTTCTTTGATACTGCACCTATATAGCTGGCAGTAGCATTGGCATTGATAGGGGCAGGTGAACTTTTTTCAGTACTGCCTGACTGATTCTTAACTTCAGCTGTGTTCTCGCCTGCAGCTGTTTTTAAATTGATATCTAAGGTATCCATTGAAATTTTGCTGTCTTTTTAAATATACGTATATACCTATATGATAACAAAAAAGTGCACACTGAATATGCTGATTATTCACGCTTTTTGCAACAGCCCACCTTTTTTGAGGATGATACTGCAGCAGGATGCTGAAGATATCATCGCCATGACATAGTTTTCGTTTTTTTATGTAGCAGCTACAGTATCTGGTGACACAGACAAACAGCAGCTTTGGAAAATCTGCACTAGTGATTCTTTTTACGCGATCTGCACAAGATAAAGAATATCTTAATCTTTTTTTACAAGCTTTTAGTGTTGTAAAATACTCACAGATCTCCTGAGGTTTATTATGATAAAGAAAATTCTGTCTACCTTCGTGACACTGTCACTTCTAGTCCCTGTTAGTGCTGTATTTGCATCTCACAGTTCATATGGTCCAATGGCCCCACGTCAGATTTCAGTTAAGGCTTCAAAAGCTGACTATTCATATGGTCTGTCAGTCCTTCCTGGAAATTCAATTGATTCTTTTGAACCTGTCAACCGCTATGCCATGTGGTACCTTAACTACAATATCATAGACAGGTACATTCTAAGACCGGTGGCTCACGGATACGCAAAGCTTCCTGACTGGACAAAATCGTCAGTTCATAACTTCTGCTCAAACCTTGAGGAAATCAATAACACCCTCAACAATGCTCTTATCGGTGAGTTTTCTGATTCTTCTGTTTCTTTTGGCAGATTCTCAATTAACTCAACCATAGGCCTACTGGGGTTTATAGATGTTGCAAAATATATGGGGCTTGAGAATAAGACTATGTCCATGAATACCGTTTTAGGTAGGGCAGGAGCCGATCAGGGCAACTTCTATATGCTTCCATTTTACGGTCCTGCAACAGACAGAAGTATTACGGGCAACTATATAGACTCATGGCCATATATACCTTTTGGTCCATGGCCGGCTCTGGTCGTTGGCGCAATAGAGGGTATCGATCAGAGAGCAGCCATGATCCCTCAGGAGGAGGTCATTGACAAGGCTGTTGATCCGTATGCACAGTTAAGACAGATCTACCTTATGTATCAGGAAGGCCTTGTAAACCCTGATTCAGCCATGAATGTATCTGAGGATCAGAATCTGTCAGAATATCTAGATGAGATTGATGAATAATGAGCGCAAAAGATCTTGAAAAAATAAGAGAAGAGATTGATGCTACCGATAGGGAGCTTGTCTCACTGCTGCATAAGAGAATCGAACTTGTAAAAAATGCAGCTGCGGTAAAAAAGGAGCTTGGTGTGAGTGCCTATTCTCATGAAAGAGAGTCGTTCGTTATTGAGAATACTGAATCTCTTGCCAAGGAGCACAACCTTCCACCGACTCTTGCCTCTGACATTATGAGACGCATTTTAAGAGAGTCTTACAGGCTATGCTCAAATACCGACTTCCATTATCCTCGCACTCTAAAGGAAGATGGGGATGTGGTTATTGTAGGTGGCAACGGCGGAATGGGCAGGATCTTTGCCGATCTCTTTGAAAAATCAGGCTATAAGGTCTTTAGTTTTGGACACAGAGGCTGGGATAAGGCTCCTGAGTATCTGAAGAATGCAAAAATAGTCATAGTTTCCGTTCCGATTGATATCACCATTGATATCATAAAAAGACTCTCTCCAATGTTAAGAGAAGATCAGATCCTCTGTGACTTCACATCTGTCAAGGAGCCTATAGTAAAGGCTATGATGGAGTATCACAAAGGTCCGGTTTTAGGTTTGCATCCTATGTTCGGTCCTGACGTGAAGAGTCTTGTAAAGCAGGTTGTGGTGACAGTACCTGAGCGCGATGAGAAGGCTTCAGAATTTTTGGTCGAGCAGTTGCGTCTATGGGGCGCAAAAATCTGCAGATGTGATGCCAAAGAGCATGACAGAGCCATGAGTATCATTCAGGCTCTGCGCCACTTTTCAACATACAGCTATGGAACTTTCCTGACTCATACAGCTCCTGACCTTGCCAAACTGAACGATCTGTCAAGTCCTATCTACCGTCTTGAACTGATGATGGTTGGAAGACTTTTTGCACAGGATCCGAGACTGTATGCAGATATCATTATGTCATCAAAGCAGAATTATGAACTGATAAGCAACTTTGTAAAAAGCCTTGAGGATGAGCTTGAGGTTATTAAAGAGTGCGATGTTGACAGATTTACGGAGCGCTTTTTAAGGGTGAGAGATTTCTTTGGAGAATATGCTACTGCAGCCCTGAAAGAGAGCGGTTCAGTTCTGGCAAAGCTTCAGGATGAACGCTAAAGATGAAACGTGCAGCCAGAATACTGCTTGTCATATTTACTCTGATACTGCTTGTATTTACAGCAGGTCTTATTGCTGCATCCTATATCTTTGACAGTAAGATACAGGATGCTGTCAGAATGGTTAACAAAAGGCAGAACTACTTTTCGTTAAATTACAGGACACTATCTAGTTCTCTTCTGAGCAAAAAAGGACTTCTTGAACTGACAGTAGCTAATGGCTCTGATCCTGTCAAAGTTAGTTTTGATGTTGACATCAGTTTCTTCTACTCTGAGATTTCTGCAGATTTTAAAAAGATAAACGGATCTGGCAATCTTGATAAAAAGATATCTGATGCAGGGCTTCCTGTTCTTGATCTACAAGGCCGTTTCTCATTTTATCCGATGCTGGCCAAAGCTTCACTGACAGCTAAAACTAGTGCGGCAGATATTCTGTTTGATGATGGAAAATGCAGGCTTGGAGAGAATCTGATAAGCCTTGAGGGGCGTTCATTAAAATCTGTAAGGTTAAAACTGTCATCTGCAGGTATCAAATGCAGAGGTTCATACGTTTATGCAGGAAAGCCTTCATATGAGCTTAATCTTCTGGGGTTACGTCTTGATGTAAAGCCTGTAATCAATAATGATAAAACCATTTCTTTTGAGGAGCTGAGCTTCTCCCTATCAAATCTTGATGCAGAGGCATCAACACTTTATCTTATTGGGTTTAAACCAGATGAGACAGTTTCAGACAGAACCTTAAGGGATGGCTTTTCGCTTGACAATCTTAAAGTAAATCTCAAGGAAACAAAAGGTTCAAAAGGCTTTTCAAAGATAGAAGCAGATGGACAGATGGATCTTAAATTTGCTTTTCCTCTTGTTAAAAACGGGGTAGAGCAGAAGCAGTTTGATCTTAGTTCATTAAAATATGATCTCACTTTGGATAGTCTAAATCTCAAATCAGTTAAAAAGCTGATCGATTCAGATGGACTTAAAAATCTGCAGTCAGTTGTCTTAACTCCTTTTTCTCTTGGTATAAAAAGATTTGAGTTTAAACATGACAATGTTCCATCAAGTATTGCAGGATATACTGAAGTCTCTTTTTCAGGTAATGATCTCAAACCTAAAAAGATTAATCTTTCAATCAAACTTGATGTGGCAAAGTCACTTATAAATGACATAACTGCACAGCAGTATGCTGATTATCTTAATAATCTTTCATCTGTAAAGGCTATTGATGATAAAGGAGACAGCTACAGCACGCAGCTTGTCTTTGACGGAAGTAAACTCACACTAAATGGAAAGTCTCCTGTAGTGCTTGAAACAGGTGAAGATCCATTTTCAGATGATCCGGACATATCTGAACTGATTATCAGTACAGAGAACTAAATGAAATCTGCTTATTGAGGATAAACGCTATGAGAATTGTTTTGTATATAGCCATGCAGATAGCAGTTTTACTGCTGGTCAGCATAGTAGGTTCAGTTGTTCTGAACCTTCTGGGAATTCACGTTGATCCTAGCAGTTATGGCTCACTGCTGATAATGTGCGCCATCTTTGGCTGTGTAGGCTCATTTGTATCCCTGTTCATGTCAAAGTTCATGTGTAAAAAAGCTTATGGAGTAAAGGTTATTTCCTCTCCATCAAATTCACAGGAAGCTTTTCTGGTAAACACTGTATCAATGCTATGTCACAGAGATGGTCTTAAGGTTCCAGAAATAGGAATCTATCAGTCTTCTGATCCTAACGCTTTTGCAACTGGAGCTTCAAAAGATGATGCTCTTTTGGCTGTTTCATCAGGGCTGTTAAACTCAATGTCTCAAAGCGAGATTACAGGAGTATTAGGTCATGAGATATCTCATATCAAAAACGGAGATATGGTTACAATGGCCCTGCTTCAGGGTGTGCTCAACACCTTTGTATATTTCTTCTCCTACATAGTTACATTTGCAATCATCAACGCATCAAGAGGAAACAGTTCTGATAACCGTTCCGCTTCATTTGGCTCATCAATGATGTTTTATACCATCAATTCACTGATGCAGATGGTATTTGGAATTCTTGCAACCATGATCCTGATGTGGTTTTCAAGATATCGAGAGTACAGAGCAGATGCAGGATCAGCTATGCTTACAAGCAAAGAGTGTATGATAGGATCACTTGAAGCATTAAGAAGAGGTATTCAGCCAAAGGAGAACAAAGAGAAAAGCTATATGCAGGCTTTATGTATCAACGGTCCTGTTACAGTGTCAGAGCTGTTTATGTCTCACCCTCCTTTAGAGAAGAGAATAAACGCTCTTCGAGCTCTCTGATAAAATAGTCAATTTTAATTTGCAAACTCCGTTAACAGTAAGTAGTTGCGGAGTTTTTTATATGGGAATATCTATGTATTCAAAGAACAGCTCTCCTGTTATAGTTGCAGAACTGTCTGGCAATCACAATGGTTCGCTTGACAGAGCAATAGAACTTATGGAAATAGCACATGAATGTGGTGCTGATGCCATAAAAATTCAGACCTACACAGAGGACTCTCTGACCCTTGATTCAGATAGACCTGAGTTCAAGCTGAGCGGAGGGCTATGGGGTGGTCAGACGTATTATGAGCTGTACAAAAAGGCGAAAACTCCAAGAGAATGGATGAAACCACTGTTCAGGCATGCAAAGGAACATGGGATATTCCTTTTCAGTTCCCCATTCTGCAAAGATGATGTTGACTGTCTTGAGGAGGCTGGTTGCCCTGTATACAAGATTGCCTCATATGAGCTTAATGATATCGGTCTTATTGAATACTGCGCCCAAAAAGGCAAGCCTATGGTTATGTCAACAGGACTGGCTTTTGAAGAGGAAATTGACAGAGCTGTTGAAGCAGTAAGACGACACGGAGTTTCGGATCTTACTCTTCTTCACTGCGAGAGCAGATATCCTGCTGATCCGAAAAAATTCAACCTGCAGGCAATCCCTTATTTGAAAGAAAAGTACAACTGCAAATCAGGATTATCCAATCATGCGTTAGGAGATGAACTTGATATTGCAGCAGTTGCACTAGGGGCTGATATGATTGAAAAGCACTTTACTGATGACAGGTCAAAAGGTGGAGTGGACTGTGCTTTTTCAATGGATATAGCTGATCTGAAAAAGCTGGTATCAGACAGCAGGACTGTAGCTGTAGCACTTGGAAGAAAAGGTATATATCTGCAGGATGACGAGTACGCGATGAGAAGTGGCAGGCGATCAATCTATATTGTAAAAGATATGAAAAAAGGAGATCTTCTCAGAGAAGACTGCGTACGCTCTGTAAGGCCTGCTTTAGGTCTTGAGCCATATCTGCTCCCATCTATGCTTGGCAAAAGAGCAGTTTGTGATCTTGTAAAGAATCAGCCTCTCAAAGCTGAGTTCTTTGAGTAAAAACTAAGCGGTAAATGGAGTGTGAACTGAAAAAATTCTCTGCACACTGTGCAACTTAATGCTGACAAAGCACCTGTGTTGTCTGCAATGCTATGACATGGACAAGCATGTTTATAATCAAAAGTCAGGAGCATTCCTCGTTTTACGCATAGCTACATAACTTTATGCAAAATATGGGAAAACAGTGTCTTCAACAGACATTTGAAGATCCAAAAAAAAATGCCCCGATAAATGGGGCATTTTTTCAGAATTTGTCTAAAGCAAAATTATTTGCCTGACTCTTCCATTGACTTGATTAACTCAAGAACCTTGTTTGAGTAACCGATTTCGTTGTCGTACCATGATACTAACTTAACGAAGTTGTCGGTTAATGCAATACCAGCCTTCTCGTCGAAGATAGAAGTGTGGGTGTTGCCTAAGAAGTCTGATGAAACTACAGCCTCATCGGTGTAGTCCATGATGCCCTTCATAGGACCAGCAACTGCAGCCTTGATAGCCTCGCAGATGTCTTTGTATGAAGCACCCTTCTTTAAGGTACAGGTTAAGTCAACTACTGAAACGTCAAGTGTTGGAACACGGATTGACATACCGGTTAACTTGCCGTTTAATGAAGGAATTACCTTACCAACAGCCTTTGCAGCACCAGTTGATGAAGGAATGATGTTGCCAGCAGCACCACGGCCACCACGCCAATCCTTTAATGAAGGACCGTCAACAGTACGCTGTGTAGCGGTTGTTGAGTGAACAGTGGTCATTAAGCCCTGCTCTAAACCGAACTCATCGTTGATAACCTTAGCTAATGGAGCTAAGCAGTTTGTGGTGCAAGATGCGTTAGAAACGATGTCCTGACCTGCATAGGTGTCGTGGTTAACACCCATTACGAACATTGGGGTTGAATCCTTTGAAGGAGCTGACATAACAACACGACGTGCACCAGCCTGAATGTGCTTACGTGCTAACTCGTCTGTTAAGAAGAAACCAGTTGACTCAACTACGTAATCAGCACCAATATCGCCCCACTTTAAGTTTGCTGGGTCACGCTCTGCAGTTACGCGGATGGTGTTGCCGTTTACAACCAGGTTACCGTCTTTAACTTCTACCTTGCCCTGGAACTGACCGTGCATGGTATCGTACTTTAACATGTAAGCCATGTAGTCTGGTGGTAATAAATCATTAATACCAACAACCTGAATGCCTAACTCTGGACGATAGATTGAAGCACGGAATACGAAACGACCGATACGGCCAAAGCCGTTAATACCAACTTTAATAGTCATATTAAATGTTACCCGTAAGTTAACAATTTCAAAAATTTAAAAACAGTTAAAAGATACTCAATATCTTATGTTTGTCAAGATAGAGCATCTTTTATTCACTTTTATAAAAGTAGCTTTAACTTGAAAGCATGAATAGTTTAGACGAAAAACGATAATTTTTAAACAAAATTTTGAATTTTAGATGCGAAAAATTTATTTGATTATGAATGAGTTATTTATGTGATTTTTTAACTATCGGAAATTAAAGATAAAAAATAATAATAAAACGTTTACATAAAAATGAAAAAATATTTCTTTTTTGAACGAAAAAAAGATCTTGATTGTATTATTTTAGGGCGTATGACATACTATCTAATACTGATTCAATAGCCATTTGTAAATAATTGTACATTTTTTACACAATATCGATCAGTCAATGCACAAATTTAAACTTATGCTCTAGTTTTTATTTTTTTTGACCTCAGTTCAATTTTCTGAATAAATCTGAATAAAAAATAGTTCATCTGTCAAATTCTGAGCTTCTGTCGGGGCTATATTTAATCATTAAAAATTATAATTACACATTATTATTTTTTGTTTTCCTTCTGGAAATTTATAAACACGGTATATTCATGATAGATATTCAATTATTAGCCGATGAAAAAGGCATAGCGCGTCAGTATCTTGATGCGACTAACAAACTAGTTGTTCTCACTGAAGAGAGCCGTAAAAACGCACTTGAAATTCTGGGTTACCCTGTAGATGACGAAAAAGCTCTGCAGGCTATCCTTGACAGAGAAGAGGTCGAACCATTCAAGAGCATTCTTGATCCGGTTGTTGTTCTCAATGATGAGGAAAGACAGCAGTTCTACCTGAGAGTTCCAGAGTCATATGGTGATGATGAGAATGCAACCCTAACAGTTTCTATCAAGCTAGAAGATGGCAGAACCATCGAGAAAACCACTCTTTTAGAGCAGGTTGAGATTGCTGATTTCAAGACTGTTCAGGGTAAGACTTATGACATTCGCCGTTATACTCTTATTACCAAGCTTCCATACGGCTATCATGAATGTACAGTTAAAGTAACCTCAAAGGGCAAGTCAATCAAGTCAATTGTCATGTCACTGATTGCTACCCCATCAAAGGTTTACACTCCAAAAGAGATTGTTGATGGCAAAAAGGTCTGGGGTATCAGCTCACAGCTTTATGCAGTACGCTCAAAGAGCAATTGGGGTATCGGTGATTTTGCTGACTTAAAGCAGCTTCTGCTTGGTGTAGCAAAGAATGGCGGTCATTTCGTTGGTTTAAACCCAATGCACGCAGGTTACCCTGCAGTTCCTGATGAATTTGTAGTAAGTCCTTACTCTCCTTCATCACGCAGCTTTGTGAATATTGTTTACATTTCCGTAAATTCAGTTCCAGAGCTATCTGAGTGTAAAGAGGCAACAGATTTAATCAATTCTGAGAAATTCCAGCAGAGACTTCGCACTCTGCGTGAAAAGGAATACGTTGATTACCGTGGCGTAATTGAAGCAAAGCTTCAGGTTCTCAGAACAATCTTTGACAATGTCAATGTAACAGACAAGAGATCTAACCGTGGCATCAAATTCAACGAGTTCGTTGAGGATGGCGGTCAGAATCTTATCAATTTTGCTACCTACGATGCACTGCAGCAGTATTTCTACAATCAGGGCATTGACGCTAACACCTGGGAAAAATTCCCAAGCGAGTATCAGGATGTAAATTCTCCATTCGTTGAGAGCTGGAGAAAAGAGCATATGCAGGATGTTATGTTCTACTGCTATCTTCAGTTCTTAGCAGCAGAGCAGCTTGCAGATGCGTACAAGACCGCAAAGGATGCAGGAATGCTCATCGGTACCTACAGAGATCTTGCTGTTGGTGTAGCAAAGCAGAGCTGTGACGTGTGGGCGGACGTTGAGCATGTGTTCAGAACAAAAGGCTCAGTTGGTGCACCACCAGATCCGCTCGGACCTCTAGGCCAGAACTGGGGTCTTGCTCCAATGGCTCCTTCAGCCCTTAAGGCAAGTGCCTACAGACCAATGATTGCAATGTATAGAGCAAACATGAAGTCATGTGGTGCAATCAGAATTGATCATGCTGCAGGTCTTTTCAGACTGTGGATTACCAAAACTTGTGAGCCAGCTTCAACTGGAGCATATGTTCACTATGATATGCATGATCTTTTAGGTATCATTGCTCTTGAGTCAAACCGCAACAAGTGTTTAGTGATTGCAGAAGACCTTGGAACAATTCCTGTAGAACTTACAAAGGCTCTTCGCAAGGTGGGCGCATTCTCATATAAGATTTTCTTTGATGAGAAAGCTGCAGACGGCGGTTATATTGCACCTGCTGACTATATCAGTCAGGCAATGTCTGCTCTTACCACCCATGATATGCCAACACTTGTTGGATGGTGGCACTGCTACGACCTGGATTTAGGATTGAAACTTGGTATATACAAGCAGCAGGAGGCTGATGAGCTTCGTGCTAGTCGTGAAGTATCAAAGCAGAGAATTTTAGACAGCTTACATGGTTTAGGTTCAATTGCAGACACTTACACAAGAGATGCAAAGGAGTCTGTAATGAATGAGGAGCTGGCAACTGCACTTCAGATCCATATGTGTTCTGGTTCATGCTCTCTATTCAGCTCACAGGTTGAGGACTGGATTGGTATTACAACTCCTGTTAATGTACCAGGCACAAACACTGAGTATCCAAACTGGCGTCGCAAGTTAACATCTGATCTTGAAGATATATTCTCAAATCAGCATGTTTCAGACATGACAAGAGAAATGACTCTGGCTAGAGGCAAATAAAAGAGGATAACAGCTATGCTGATCGATGATTTTAACAACGCAAGGATTGGTAAACCTTTTGAAACTTTGGGTTTACAGAAAGTAGACGGAGAAAACGGATATATTTTAAGAGCATGGCTTCCAAGTGCAAAAGCTGTTGAAGTAAAGAGCATTGACGGAAGAAAGCATATCTGTGATCTGACAATGGTTCATGCAGATGGTCTTTTTGAAGAAAAGATTGATACAGACAAGCCATTTCACTATCTGTTCAAGGTAACCTATTCTGATGCAGTTGTGGAGGTCATCGATCCTTATCAGTTCCGTGATGAGGCTTTTTATGGTCTTAGCACCATGAATGAGGAGCCTTGCAATATCTATAAGACCTTAGGCGCTCAGTTAATTGAAATTGAGGTTGACGGCATTAAGGTAAAGGGAACCAAGTTTGCAGTATATGCTCCTTCAGCAACTGCTGTAAGCGTAATTGGTGACTTTAACTTCTGGGATGGCCGTCGTCTGCCAATGGCAAAGAGCCTTCTTGGTCATTGGGTGCTGTTTGTACCTGGTTTAGGTGCAGGTTTACGTTACAAGTATGAGATCAAGGATCCATTTGGCAACAGATTACCTCACAAGGCTGATCCTGTAGGCTTCTATCACGAGCAATATCCTTCATTTGCATCTATCATTTCTGATCAGACCTCATACAAGTGGCACGATGACGAGTGGATCAAATCTCAGCTGAACAACAAGCTTGAGCAGCCTATGTCAGTTTATGAACTGCATCTGGGCTCATGGAAAAAGGACGAGGACGGACATCCACTAACCTACCGTCAGCTGGCTGTTGAGCTTTTAGAATACGTAAAGGAGATGGGATATACCCATATTGAGCTGATGCCTATTATGGAACATCCTTTCTCTGGTTCATGGGGTTATCAGCCAACCGGTCTTTTTGCACCTACCTCTCGCTTTGGCACAATCGATGACTTCAAGTTCTTCGTGGATACTTTCCACCAGAATGGAGTTGGTATTATTCTTGACTGGGTTCCAGCACACTTCCCAACAGATGCATTCGGTCTAGCCAAGTTTGATGGTACCTGTGTTTATGAATATGAGGATCCAAGAAGAGGATGGCATCCTGACTGGAACTCATTAATCTACGATTTTGGTAGAGATACAGTTCGCAGATTCCTGATTGCATCCGCTTTAATCTGGCTTGACCTTTACCATATTGATGGTCTGAGAGTGGATGCTGTAGCTTCAATGCTTTATTGGGATTATTCTCGCAAGGATGGAGAGTGGATTCCTAATGTGGATGGTGGAAACATCAACTACGAGGCTGTAAGTTTCCTCAAGTGGTTTAACGAGGAAGTTAATAGAAAGCATCCAAATGCTATGACAATTGCTGAAGAGTCAACCGCATTTACAGGTGTTTCTCGTCCTACCTATGCAGGAGGACTTGGCTTTAACTTCAAGTGGAACATGGGATGGATGCATGACTCATTAGAGTATATGCAGACAGATCCTTTCTTTAGAAAGTATCACCATGGAGAAATGTCTTTCTCAATGATTTATGCCTACAATGAGAACTTTGTACTGTCAATTTCTCACGATGAGGTTACCCATGGCAAGCATTCACTGCTTTACAAGATGCCAGGAGATGAGTGGCAGCAGGCTGCAAATCTAAGAGCATATCTTGGTTATCAGTATGCTCATCCTGGCAAGAAGTTAAACTTCATGGGATCTGAATTCGGTCAGGGTGCAGAGTGGAATGACAACTCACAGCTTGACTGGTGGTTGCTCAAGTATCCAAAGCATCAGGGTATCAAAAAACTTGTTCAGGATCTGAATGCTCTTTACAAGAAGGAAAGTGCCTTATGGAAGAGAGATTATGATCCGCAGGCTTTCAGATGGCTTGATGTAAACGATGCAGATCACAGCATCTTTGCCATGATCCGTTTTGCAGAGGAAGATGACGATTCAATTATCGCCGTATCTAATTTCACTCCAGTGCCATATGTTGCATATCGTTTAGGAGTACCAACACCTGGTACCTATGAGGTTATTTTCAACTCAGATGATAAGCAGTACTGGGGCAGTGGTTATGGTACCGGCACTGAGAAGATGGTTGCATCAAACATCTCCTGGCAGAACAATTATCACTCAGTAGTACTGGATCTGCCTCCATTATCTACAGTATTTATCAAGAAGATCTCTGACTAGTTCAGGATTTGTATAATACAGATGGCTGTTTTCTGAACAGGAAGCAGCCATTTTTGTTTTAGTTCACAGTTTATTGGTAATTGTTACTGATAAATTATCAAAAAATGTACAATTGAATTATAAAAAAAAATATAAGCCACATAACTATTAGAAGAAGGCAACACATGTCAAGAAAGCTCACATCTGATGTCGATTACCGACTGGTTCCACTTGGAACAACTGTTACCAATGACGGATGCTATTTTTCGGTATGGTCTCCAAAAGCCGAATCCATCGTTATTCATATCTATAACCGTGAAGAGAAAGAAATCAATCAGGTTCCACTGACAGAGAAGTGCGGAAGTGTCTGGTATGGTTTTATTCCAAATGTTGGAGTGGGCGATCTATATTCAATTGAAGCGCTAGGAGAGTACGATCCTGACAGAGGTCTCTATTTTAAGAAAGGACATTTCCTTGTTGACCCATATGCCAAGGCTATCAGCAAACCTTATATGTACAATCAGCGCAAATATCTCTATGAGAATGAAAGCTTTATTCCAAAAGCTGTAATTATACAAAAAGAGTTTGACTGGCAAGGAACATCAAAGCCAAGCTTTGGTCGAGATAACCTTATTATTTATGAGGCAAATGTTAGAGGTTTTACTCAGCTCAACGAAGAGGTACCTCTTCCTCTTAGAGGCAAGTTTCTGGGAATCTGTCACAGTGCAGTCATAGCTCATCTTAAAAAGCTGGGAATAACTGCAATTCAGCTTAATCCTATTGCAGCATTCATGAGTGAACCACACCTTGTCAAAAATGGTCTGGTAAATTTCTGGGGATATAATCCAGTAAACTTCATGGCTCCCGACCCAAGATATGCTGTAGAACCTCTAAAATGCACCGATGAGTTCAGAACCATGGTGCGAGAGCTTCATAGAAATGGAATTGCCGTGATCCTTGATGTTGTGTACAACCACACTGCAGAAGGAGGCAGAAACGGTCCTGTCCTCAGTATGAAAGGTCTTGATGCGGCAAACTACTATACATTCAGGGAAGACATATCCGGCAACAAGGATTTTACTAATTTTTACGATGTTACAGGCTGCGGTAACACGGTAAATGCACAGGCCTGTCCGACATTAAATCTTATTCTTGATGCTCTTGTCTACTGGACAAAGTGGATGCAGGTTGACGGATTCAGATTTGATCTTGGCGTGACCGTATGCCGAGAGAGCCATGGCAATATCTTTCATGAGTATGACAAGGACAGTGCCTTTCTCAAATCATGTTTCTGTATAGACAGACTGGCACAGTCTATAAAAATTGCAGAGCCATGGGATGTGGGTCCTGGTGGTTACCGACTTGGACAGTTCCCTACAGGTTGGTCTGAACAGAATGACAAGTTTCGTGACTGTGTAAGACGGTTCTGGCGAGGGGACAAGGGAATTATCGGTGAATTTGCAACAAGGATTATGGGATCTAGAGATATCTTCCAAAGCTCTGACCGCTCAATAAATGCATCTGTTAACTTTGTGACCTATCATGACGGTTTCACTCTAGAGGATCTTGTGTCCTATGCATACAAGCACAATGAGGCAAACTGTGAGAACAATATTGATGGTTCAAATGAAAACTTTTCATCAAATCAGGGGGTAGAAGGACCTACTGATGATCCTGATATTCTTGAAAAACGCTGGCAGCTTAAGAGAAATATGATTGCCACTGTTCTCATTTCGCAGGGTATTCCTCATATCCTTTCAGGAGACGAATTCTCAAAGACACAGAACGGCAACAACAATGGCTACTGTCAGGACAATCAGTCATGCTGGAATCATTGGGACTATAACAAACGCAATCGTGAGTTTATAGAATTTATAGGCAGGCTGACAAAACTAAGACATCAGTCTCAGATGTTAAGAGAGCTGAATCTGGTAGGTGATCCATTCCATCTGCATGGCTTTGTATATAAGGCAAAATGGTTCAAGTCAGATGGCAGAGAGATGGATGCTGCCTCATGGAATGATCCGGATACACATGTGATTTCACTTACACTAGGTTCAGATGGAACAGACAGACATGAGTGCTGGTGTTTCATCTTTAATCAGTCCTATCTAGAATCAGATATCAGAATGCCTGCACCTGAAGATGGTATGGAATGGGAAGAGATTATAGATACGTCTGTTCCTACAGGAAAACCTAGAGAGGATGAGCAGTTTGGTGTAAAGAAGTTTATCGTCAAAGTCCCATGTATCAAGGTATTTAAACTTGCTAAAGATACATCTAGCAGGTTTGAGAGTAAAACCAAGATGGAGTCAGTAACACGACACTTCAACCGATCTGAAAAAACTGGTCGCAATGACAGGTTCAGATAAAAAAAAAACAGGCAGCTTTTGCAAAGCGCTTGGCAGATTTTTTCAACTTGCCAGGGGCAGGGCATTTTAGCTGCCGGTTCAATCAGGATCATTTATTAGAATGATGGCGATTCTATAGGGCTTACAGCCATGATCCTCTGATTAACGCTGGTACTGCCTTTAGCATTCTCTTCAGCATGTAGCAGGATTTGTGATACCATTTTAACAAGCTCTGAGTCCTTGGCATAAGAAGACATTAAGTTCTTGATAAAGGTGTTGGAGTTTATCTCATCTGCGCTGTAATGAATTACATTCAGAGGGAGCTTGTCATCTCCTGCAAACTTGACTTTAAGCTCTGCAAGCTTATCCTCAAATGAAGCCACCTCATCAATCAGATTAAGAGATAGGGCATCATCAGACAGAAAGACTCTTCCCTCAGCATAATCCCTAAAATTCCTGTTTTTGAGCGAAGGATTTTTCTCTGTTACAAGAGAAAGGAATCTTTTGTAGATTGACAGTACAGAGATTTCAATCTCGACTTTCTGACTTTCAGGCATTTTTCTTGCGACTGATCGGCGTGATAATTCAGATGTCTCAACACCATCCTCATACACACCGTATTCATTTAGGAGTTCATCAAATGCAAATCCAAGAGAGAAGACTCCAATTGAGCCTGTGATTGTCTGTGGAGAGGCAAAGATGTAGTCTGCAGCGGTACTGATCCAGTAGGCACCAGATGCAGCCATACCATTCATTGAAACATAAACAGGAAGCCCTGTCTTTTTCTTGAATTCAATGATCTGGTTGCGTATCTGTTCTGAAGCCCATACAGAACCACCTGGAGAATTCAGATAGAAAAGAACAATTCTGATGTTTTTATTCTTTGCAATTCTGTTTAGGACATTTGAGATATTCTCAGGAGTGAAGTCCTCTGGTCTGTTGGTGTTCTGAGTGATCTCACCGATTCCGTAGATAACGGCAATAGATGAAGTAGAAGATTTTTCTGCTTCATCTGCAGATCTTAGCTCAAGATATTTTTTGTATGAGGTGCTCTTTGGAGTAAGGAAGTTGTCAGTGCTTCCAAATTTCTTTACATATCCTGCGTAGAGCTCTTCTTTAGACTGAAGAGTATCCACAAGCTTGAGTTTTTTCAAAAGAGATGCCTCATTGCCATCAGAATCTACAAGCATTGACAGATAGGATTCTGCATCTGAATATAAGGCGGCAATCTTACTGCCTTTTCTGAACTTTTGGTTCAGATCAGACTGATAGCTTATCCAGAGCTTAGAGAAAAGATTCTGATATTCCTCTTTTACCTCATCAGACATGCGATCAGAGGTGAAAGGCTCGACAGCGCTTTTAAATTCTCCTGCTCTAAATACCAGAGGGGTAACCTTAAAACGGTTAAAGAGATCCTTAAAATACAAGGACGAGCTTGCAAAGCCTCTGAAAGAAAAACCGCCAAGTGGATTTAGAACGATTTTATCGCAGGCATTGGCGATTAAATAGGATGTAGCAGTATATGAATCAGCATAGGCTGTAACTTTTACATGCCTGTTGTGTTCTTTAAAACTGCTGATAGCTTTTTTTATACGGTTTGCAAGAGCAAGACTCATCCCCTGAGTCTTTGAAAAATCAAACAGCACTGATTTTATCTTTTTGTCGCTGGCAGCCAGTATCAAAGCTCTTTCTATAGAGAGAACGTCATGGTATTCAGGTACATCAAGATATTCAGAGAACTGTTTTGTAAAGCGGGTATAATCATTGTCAGGCTCAGGGTTCTCATGAATGCTGCCGGATAAATCAAAGTACAAAAGAGGATTTACTGCATTTTCTTTTTTGATAGTGCTGACAGAAATTCTGTCAGCTGAGTCAAAAGTAGATGAAAACTGGCAGGCCATATAAACGGCAAGAAGCAGCAGAAGAAAAATCAGATTGCAGATAAGATTTCTGAAAAAGGTTATTGTCGATCCTACAAATAGGAGTACTTTCCATACAGCCTTGCAGGTACTGTGATCAGAACTGCTAGCATCAACTGTTATAACTGCATTTTTGTTTTCGGTAATATTTGAGTAATCGTGTGTATTACCATTATCCATCGATATTCTCCTAAATTATCCGTATAAAAGAAAACAAGGTCGCAGACCTTGTTTTCAAAGCTACTGATACTTCTTACTGTTTGGTTGACTGAACAATCTTCATGACAGAACCTACAAGACCTGAAATATCTGAAAGATTTCCAGGAACAATAAGAGTATTGTTGGTCTTTGCAAGATTTGAGAATGCTTCAATATACTGTTCTGCAACCTTGAGGTTTACAGCTGTATTGCCACCATCCTGTTCTGTAGCCTTGGCAATGGCAGTTAAAGCCTGAGCTGTTGCGTTTGCAATTGCAACTGTTGCCTGAGCCTTACCTTCAGCAATATTGATTTCTGACTGCTTTTCACCTTCTGATTTTGCAATGGCAGCCTGTCTTGCACCTGTTGCAAGGTTGATCTGTTCCTGCATTCTACCTTCAGATTCAGAAATTACAGCTCTTTTCTCTCTTTCTGCAGTAATCTGTCTCTGCATAGCCTCAAGAATTTCATGAGGAGGAGTCAGATCTTTGATTTCGTATCTTAAAACCTTGACACCCCAGTTAAGAGCAGCCTCATCAATTGCAGATACAACTTGATTGTTGATGATATCTCTTTCCTCGAATGTCTCATCAAGAACCATCTTGCCGATTACAGAACGCAGGGTAGTCTGTGCAAGCTGAGTTACAGCAATAATGTAGTTTGAGGTGCCATAGCTTGCAAGCTTAGGATCGGTTACCTGAAAGAAGAGGATACCATCTACTGACAGCTGAGTATTGTCTTTTGTAATACATACCTGACTTGGTGTATCAAGAGGAATCTCTTTTAATGAGTGCTTATAGGCAATCCTGTCAATAAAAGGAATTATAAAGTTAAGTCCTGGATTTAGCACCTTGTGGAATTTTCCAAGTCTTTCAACCACCCATGCAGTCTGCTGAGGAATCACGTTGACTGACTTGACAGCAAAGATAATTGCGATTATGACAAAGAACAGTGTCACAACAAGTCCGCCTGTAAAAGTAGTCTCATCGTACATTTTGTTATCTCCAATATTATGTTTTATCAATAAAGTTGTTTTATTAGTATGGCTATTTTGTTAGTAGCAGTCTGGTACTTTCAATTTTTACAATCCTGTATGAGCCTTCTGTAAGCGGACCTGACTGAGAGTAGGCAGTCCACAGAGTTCCTCTGTAGGTCACCTTTGCCGTTCCGTCATCAGATACAGAGGTAACATTTACAGTCTGCCCCTCATCAAGGTTGTCGCATCCTGTTTCTTTTGTAAGCTTTCTAATACGCTTTTTTGAGAAAAATGCGGCAATTACACCTGCTATGATGACAACTGCGGCGGTAGCAAACTGTGCAGTTACAGAAAATCCAAGCAAGGATGCTATACAGGCTATAAGAGTTCCTGCAAAAAATGCTAGAAGATAAACGCTTCCAATTATCATTTCTGCACCTATAACAAGGCAGGAAATGATAAGCCAAATCAGGTATCCATCCATAAACTCTCCTGTTTGTACTGCAAAAGGGAACCATTATTCTGAACAATCAGCAACAGTCTGTTTTATATCATAAATAACAGGCAGACACAGCAGTCCCTAAAATTCTGACTGTATTTATATTATGCAGCATAAATTATATATATTTTTTTAACTGTTCTTGATTACAGCCTTGTAATAATTACACAAAATAATTATATAAAACTTATTTCATATCTATAGAGCAGACTACTGCCTATTATAATACCAGGCATGACTTAGCAGGTGGCCGTATCAGGATAGCAGATGAGAATTATTACTGACTGTCAGGAACCTGATACTTTGCTGTTAACACATAAGAAAATTTTGTGTGAACTGATAAAACGATCACTTTTTCTTGTATAATGTCCGATCAAATTTTACATCTTTTGGAGGAATTTATGCTACGCATTATGGAAGAGGCTCTAACATACGATGACGTACTGTTAGTCCCAGCTCATTCAACCGTTTTACCAAACACAGCTGATCTTCGTACAAGACTGACCTCCAACATTCAGTTGAACATCCCAATGATTTCATCTGCAATGGATACTGTAACCGAATCAAATCTGGCTATTGCCCTGGCTCAGGAAGGTGGAATCGGATTTATCCACAAGAACATGTCTATTGAAAGACAGGCACAGGAAGTTGCAAGAGTTAAGCGTTTTGAGAACGGTATGGTTACAAAGCCTGTAACCGTACACCCTGAAGCAACCATCAACGAAGTTCGCCAGATGGCATTCAAATATGGTTTCTACGGTTTCCCTGTAGTAGATGAGAACGCCAATCTATTAGGCATTATCACAGGTCGTGACACACGCTTCCTCACAAATGGCGAGGTAAAGGTTCGTGAGGTAATGACTCCAAAAGAGAGACTGGTTACCGTTCGTGAAAATGAGTCACGCGAAAATGTACAGGCCTTAATGCAGAAACACAGAATCGAGAAGGTTCTTGTTGTAGACGATGCATTCCACTTAAAGGGTCTGATTACTGTTAAAGATTTCCAGAAATCATCAAACAAGCCAAATGCATGTAAGGATGCACTAGGCCGTTTGAGAGTAGGTGCAGCTATCGGTGCCGGTGCCGGTAACGAGGATCGCGCCAAGGCTTTAGTTGAGGCCGGTGTTGACGTTTTACTCGTTGATTCATCACACGGCCATTCACAGGGCGTTCTAGACAGATTAAAGTGGTTAAGACAGGAATATCCAGAGCTTCCTATTATCGGCGGTAACGTTGCAACTGCAGCAGGTGCTATTGCACTGGCTGAGGCTGGCGTAAGTGCTGTTAAGGTAGGTATCGGTCCTGGTTCTATCTGTACAACCCGTATTGTTACAGGTTGCGGTGTTCCACAGATGACAGCAGTATCAAATGCAGTAGATGCATTAAAGGGTACTGATATCACTGTTATTGCTGATGGTGGTATCAGATATTCAGGTGATATCGCCAAAGCTTTAGCAGCAGGTGCCAACTGCGTAATGGTAGGTTCAATGTTTGCAGGTACCGAAGAGGCTCCAGGCGAGATTGAAATCTATCAGGGCCGTTCATTCAAGTCATACCGCGGCATGGGTTCACTTGCAGCCATGTCAAAGGGTTCTGCTGACCGCTACTTCCAGTCAGACAATGCTGCAGACAAGCTAGTTCCTGAAGGAATTGAAGGTCGTGTTGCATACAAAGGTATGCTTCACAATATCATTCATCAGCAGATGGGTGGTTTAAGAGCTGCTATGGGTCTTACCGGCTGTGCAACAATTGATGAGCTGCGCACCAAGGCTCAGTTTGTAAGAATTACAAGCGCAGGCTTTAGTGAGTCTCATGTTCATGATGTAACCATCACTAAAGAAGCTCCAAACTATCAGAGCCACGTCTAATTCACAGATGCACCCGCCAGGGTGCATTTACAGATCTATTTTCAACCTAAACCTAAGAGAATTTTAAAGTATGGCATCACAGAACATCCATTCTGAAAAGATCCTTATCCTAGATTTCGGTTCACAGGTTACACAGTTGATTGCCCGCCGAGTTCGTGAAATTGGTGTGTACTGCGAAATCTATCCTTTTGATGCAGATCTTGATCTGATCAAGAATTTTGGTGCTCAGGGTATCATCCTCTCCGGTGGACCTGAATCTACAACAGAGGCCGGTTCTCCTCGTGCTCCTGAGTGGGTATTTGAGGCAGGAGTGCCTGTACTTGGTATCTGCTATGGTCTTCAGACCATGTCTGTGCAGTTAGGCGGTAAAGTTCAGGGATCTAGCAAACGTGAATATGGTCATGCAACTGTTGATATTAAAGGTGCATGCCCGCTGTTTGATGGTCTGACCGATCATGAAAACGAGCACAGACTTGATGTATGGATGTCTCACGGCGACAAGGTTACAGCAATTCCTGAGGGATTTGTAACTGTAGGCAGCACTGAAACCTGTCCATATGCCGCTGTATATGATGAGGCTCGTCAGTTCTATGGTGTTCAGTTCCATCCAGAGGTAACACACTCAAAGCAGGGCGGTGAGATGTTAAGACGCTTTGTCATTGAGGTATGTAAATTACACGGACTGTGGTCTCCTTCAGCAATTATTGATGATGCTGTAGAGCGCATCAGAGAGCAGGTAGGAGACAGAAAGGTTCTGCTAGGTTTATCTGGTGGTGTTGACTCATCTGTAACAGCACTGCTACTGCAGAAGGCAATAGGCAAGCAGCTGACCTGCGTATTCGTAGACAATGGTCTTCTGCGTCTTAACGAAGGTGCTCAGGTAGAGCAGATGTTTGCCAACATGGATCTGAACTTTGTATATGCTGATGCCTCTGATAAATTCCTTGAGGCTTTAAAGGGCATTTCCGATCCTGAGCTAAAGAGAAAGGCAATCGGCAAGACCTTCATTGATGTCTTTGCTGACGAGGCTCGTAAGCTTGAGGGAGTAGACTTCCTTGCACAGGGAACTATCTATCCTGATGTAATCGAGTCTGCTGCAGCAAAATCTGGCAAGGCACATGTTATCAAGTCTCACCACAATGTAGGCGGATTGCCTGATGATCTGAAGTTTGAACTTGTAGAGCCATTAAGAGAACTGTTCAAGGATGAGGTCAGACGTATCGGTGTTGCCTTAGGTCTTCCAGAGACTATGGTAATGCGTCATCCATTCCCTGGTCCTGGTCTTGGTGTCCGTGTTCTTGGCGAGGTTAAAAAAGAGTATCTTGACCTGTTAAGACAGGCTGATGCTATTTTCATGGAAGAGCTTAACAAGTCTGGCTGGTATCAGAAGGTAAGTCAGGCCTTTACCGTATTCCTGCCTGTAAGAGCTGTTGGTGTAATGGGTGACCACAGAAGCTATGACTATGTGGTTTCACTTCGTGCCGTAAAGACCATCGATTTTATGACAGCAAAATGGGCTGAGCTTCCATATGATTTATTAGGACATATCTCAAATCGTATTATCAATGAGATCAATGGCATCTCAAGAGTTGTATACGATATTTCAGGAAAACCACCTGCAACTATCGAGTGGGAATAATCTGAAGAGATAACTAAAAAATGCTGAATTTCAAAAGAAACTCAGCATTTTTTTTTGATCTTTAGATCGTAGCCTGTTTTTTTTAGACAAAATGATCTGATAATCAGCATAAGCTTTTCAGATCTGAAACAGGCAAAGAGCTTAAATACGATAAACAGACTTTGCCTTAAAATAATAAAAAGAGGTTTTGTTTTATGAAAGACTTTACACTTCACCTTCCTACAAAAATTCTATTTGGCAAAGACAGGATAAATGAGCTACCAGAGCTTACAGCTCCATATGGCAAAAAGATCCTGCTTACTTACGGAGGAGGCAGTATCAAGAAAATAGGTCTATATGACAAGATTAAGGAACTGTACTCTGACTGTCAGATCTTTGAGTTATCTGGAATTGAGCCAAATCCAAAGATCAGTTCTGTAAGGTCCGGTGTAGAGATCTGCAAAAAAGAGAAGATTGATTTTATTCTTGCTGTAGGTGGCGGCAGTGTTCTTGACTGCTCAAAAAACATAGCCTGCGGAGCCTATTATGACGGTGATCCATGGGAGCTGGTTCTTGACTGTTCAAAGGTAGGCAAATCAATACCTCTGTTTTCTGTACTGACACTTTCTGCAACCGGATCTGAGTATGACAATTCAGCTGTGATCTCAAATGACAGCACCAATGAGAAGCTGCCACTGTTTGGTAATCTAAACCCGGTTGTATCAGTCTGTGATCCAAGCTATACCTTCACGGTTCCTGCAAACCAGACTGCAGCAGGCGCTGCTGATATTATGTCACACACATTTGAAGAGTATCTAGTTGAGCAGGGCACTCTGTTATCAGACGGATTCTGTGAATCCATGCTAAGGACCGTTATTAAATATGCTCCTCTTGCAATAGCCGAGCCAGAAAACTATGAGGCAAGGGCAGAACTTATGAATGCAAGCTCATTTGGCTGCTGTGGTCTTCTGGGTATGGGGCGAGGAGGATCTCCTTGGGTATGTCATGCACTGGAGCATGAGTTATCTGCATACTATGACATCACACATGGTGTAGGACTTGCAATTCTAACTCCGGTGTGGATGAGATTCTCCTTAAATGAGAATAACAAAAAGAGATTTGCAGATTTTGGTCGTCATGTATTCAATCTGACAGGAGATGATGATCTGAAGGTTGCTAATGACGCTATTGATATGACAGCCGCATTTTTCAGAAGTATCGGTCTGCCTTCAAGATTATCAGAGGTAGGCATTGATGATAGTCACTTTGAGGCAATGGCAGAGCATATTCAGAAATTTTGGTTTGCCGATCTTAAAACAGCGATCTATCCGTTAGGAAAGGACGAGATAGTAGCAATTTACAGACAGGCATTATAAGAACAAAGAATCTTAAACATGATGATGCAGGCGGTACGGAGTACTGCCTGCATTATTTTTTTATAAACGGTTATAAAAAAAACAGCATAAAAAAGCGATCCTGATAAAAATTTTAAAAAAAGTTCAAAAAATAATTTGACAATGATTTTAAAAAGTCTATAATGCATTTCCGTTGTCACG
>JBJFET010000038.1:0-3236 GCA_051891035.1 Succinivibrio sp.
AACCTGTTATTACCTAAGCCTTCCATGCTCATGGTGTCGTTATCAGAGGAGGCTGATCCGTTAACGATTTTATGGACAACGATACTGTCTGTTGTTACAGAATGATAATCCAATAAGGTGGATAATTCATCAGGATCAAGCGGGTTACGATAGGCGAAATCCAGCGTGGACCATTCTTTGGTCAGAGTCACCTGACGGAATTTACCTTGTGAACCACTTGCTTCCACCAGCCCAGCAAAACTTGCGTTACCTGTGACGGATAGGTTATTTGTTTTTATTAGCGTGCTTACGTTCAAACCTTCCAGAGCAAGAGTCCCAGCCTGTAAGTTCAGGAGTTGAGATCTGACTAACTGGTGAACGAAAGAAGTGTTCGCTAACGTTTCGTCTTCTGACTCAAGAGAAGCGGTAGGGCACTGCGGGTTGCCAGTAAAAACAGGGCTTTCTTTGGTGGCATAGTGGTCTTCCATGTACTTACTGTCAAGGAAGATTTTCCAGTAGCCTGATTCTGCCGGGTCTGCTGGCAAACGAACAGGGTTGTCTGCCGAAGCACTAGGAGCGTAGAACCACTGTGTACCAGCAGCACTTTTGAAAGCATAAAGCTGGTTGAAAACAGTGCAGGTGGCTCCAACAGTCCACGGCAGGGGCGGTGTTTTAAAATAGATGTTATCAAGCATTGCTTTACGGATAGTGGGAATAACTGATCCATCTTCTGTGATCACCTCTTCCACAGCAGTTCCGTTCACAACGCTGTGGAGACGCTCTGAATCAACAATCACCTGATCCACAGCGTTCTCAAACAGAGTCATGTCTGTTGCCACTTTTCACTCCTTTATTTCTTCTCTTCCTGGTCTTCTCTTATACCATAGCGAAGAGTTATAAACTTGCTGATTAGTTGTGGTGCTGCAACCGTTGCTGCATAGAGGTATCCATACCACTCAGGTAGAGTCCCTTCCCAACCAAGTTTGCAAAACACCACAGTCAGACAGAGCATACCTATGTTTGACCAAACCTTGTTGTGAGAGGGTTTGTCAGGAATCGCATCACTTTGCACAAGCTGTTTGAGGAATTTTCCGCAACTCATTTTTTGTTCCTCTGCTCAACAAGAATCTGGAAGTTTCTATTCAGGTCAGATCGGAGATCGCCAATATCTTCTTTAACTTCTTTGCGGAGATAGGCAACGTCTTCTCTTAAACTTTTCAATTTGTTATCCATAATTTCATCAAGACGTTCTTTTGTGACCATCTCTGCTTTCATGCGGATAACATCTTTTTCCAGACTGTCAACTCTTTCTTCTGTCTTTTTATAGCGGGAATAAACTATTTTTAAACAAGCTAAAGCTATGCAGCTTACACCTCCCCACAGAAACTTGACGAGTGCAAGCAAATCTATGGTTGGTAACAATTTGCCTCCTATCAGAAGACTGCTGGTTGTTCAGGCCACACAATGTCAGGAGCTTGTTGTGGATCAACATCCAACAGTTCGCATCTGTAAATTTTTAAATTTTTCAAGATCTCTTGCTTATGATCCGTTAAGGGTTTACCAGTAAGTTCTTCCAACTCCTCAAGGGATTGGATGTACTGGCTGGCCCAATTCATTTGTTTATTTTTGAAAGCCGCAGCTTCCATTTTAGCCCTGAAATAAGTGTAGGTGAATGCGCCGTCTTCGTAGGCCACATCCCCCAGGTGTTCTTCTAATTTATCAGGAAGAAACTGCGCTGGAATAACCAGTATATGCCAGCCATTAAAAGGTGTGCACGCATCAAACGCTTCATGGCTGACACAACAAACACGATTCTCTGTGTCTAAAGAGATGAAAGCGTGATCAATAGACGATCTAGCTAACTGATCTCTCAACTCTTTAGCGAGAACATAGTAATCTTTGCCTGTGCCTTCATCATAAAAGAATGGGCCTGATGGGCTGATATCGAGGACTATTTTTGTCTGTTCTTCAGCGTATTTTTCTAAAGGTGTGTAAGGATAAAAAGGTCCAAAAATCTTTTTCATTGTGGTGATCCTTATTATGCCCTGCCGACGTTATACCACACGCCATTCACAAGTTTCTGCACATAAGCGTAGTAAACACCGCCGATGTTATCTGCGGAGTTTTTACCAACGTCTTGTGGGTAAATACCTGTCATAACAGCACCAGCCGGAGCTTGCCAGTTCCACGATACCAAGTTACTACCAGGCCAGTACCAGGTGTTACCTGTTAGGCGTATATCCTGCACGCCAGCAGAAATATTAACGTTACCGTTAGCATCAGCGCCAGCGCCGTTAACTGTGCGAACAATGTGTCTACCTGCAACAACCGCCCAATTGTTATTGACAATAAGTTGGTTAACGTTGCAATCACCGTTTACACGAGCGTAGTTAGTGGTTGTGCCACCTGAGTTAATGGTTGTGCTGTGACACCTGATAGTACCAAATGAGCCAGTACCAGATACGTTTGTGTTGGTGAAATTACCTGTTGTTGCAGATAGCGTGCCTGTGCTAATGGAGCTAGAGACATGTAATTCGCTGTAGATGTTTACTCTACCTGTTGAACCATCTCTGCTTTCAATCGTCATTATGTTGAAAATAGCCCCGTTGGAAGAGGCGTTTCTGCAACGGAAACGAATTTGGTCTTGATTTACGTTATCACCGAAGACAAAATCAAGGTGGCTAAATTCTTCACTAGTCCCATCTGTTTCGTAACTACATTCCACGTAGAAGAAGTCTGTGATGTGTGATCCGGTGAAATTGATCCTGCCTAAAGACAGTGGGCCTGTCATCGTATCACCTTCTACGTTTACAAAAGCGTTTGCTGCTTCTGCTTTGCTATAAACGTCAAGGTTTTTTCTTGCTGCCGCTTTGTCAAGAACATCAGCAAGATTCTGAGCTATTTCGAGATAATCTGTGTTTGAGGCATCCAGGCGATCAATGCTGTATTGTATCCACCGCCCATACAGATTTAAAAGATAGTTGAAAGCTTCGCAATCAGGTTTTTGCCCTTTGTCCCAACCTTTCTGCCAAAGATCGTCAATGGGGCGAACCTTATTTTGTCGCCCCGAGTTTGGCAATACTAGGTCAGCTTCTGCCCAAATCTCCAAAGGGAAGACTGGCTTTGTAATAGCTGCCATTGACCATTATCTCCTTAGTTATAGAGAGGTATCTTTCGTATACCCTTGCACAGCCTCTTTGCCACCGTAAATAACAAGGCTTTCAGCTTTAACAAAGGTTATCGAGTCGAACATTACT
>JBJFET010000039.1:0-3200 GCA_051891035.1 Succinivibrio sp.
TACAGCTTTATTTTAGCTGAATTTTACGTTAATTCAATGTTACAGAAACTGTAACGGATGACAGTTTATCCTCTTTTGGTCAGCGTAAAAAAAAGCCTCCTGCACAACCGTGCAGAAGGCAACTACCAACAGGCAAATTGTTTAAAAGACTATTGTCTCAGATAGGCATCAACTGAAGCAGCACACTGTCTGCCTTCAGCAATTGCATATACAACCAGCGACTGACCCTTTCTGCCGTCACCTGCAGCAAACACCTTTGGATTTGAAGTCTGATAGGCTTTTTCACCCAGTGTATCAGCCTTGATATTGCCACGCTTGTCAGTCTCTAAACCAAATTCTCTGATAAGGGCTGAAGATGGGTGTGAGTAACCCATTGCAATCAGAACAATGTCAGCCTTAAGGCTGCTCTTTGTGCCCTCAATTCCTGAGAAACTGCGACCTTCGCCCCATTTAACCTTTTCAGTTACAACAGACTCAAGTCTGTCCTTGCCTTCAAAGGCCAGGGTGTTTGTTGAGAACAGTCGTGTACAGCCTTCTTCATGAGAAGTAGATGTTCTCTTAATTTTTCTCCAATCAGGCCATGCTACTGTAAGATCAACGCTCTCTGGCAGCTCGTCATGATAGTCAAGCTGAGTAACTGAGGCTGCACCTTTACGGATTGATACACCGATACAGTCTGAAGCAGTTTCACCACCGCCGATTACAACAACATTCTTGCCCTTTACATCAATAGGATTTGTGCAGTCGCCGTTGTTCTCTCTGTTCTGGGCAATCAGGAAGTCAAGAGCAAAATATATGCCCTTGAGCTCACGACCTGGAAGCTTCAGATCACGTGGAGCCTCTGAACCTGGAGCAAGTACGATTGCGTCAAACTCATCTAAAAGCTCACTGCCACGAACCTCATTGAGTGAATCGTTGTGAACACCATTTTCAAGATCTTTGATTGCACCTACAATGGTTGAGGTCTTGAAGGTGATACCCTCAAGCTCAAGCTGGGCAATTCTTCTGTCAAGGATCTCCTTTGGCAGCTTGAAATCTGGAATTCCATAACGCAGAAGACCGCCGATCTTGTTCATTTTCTCAAGAACAGTAACCTCATGGCCGAATCGGTTTAACTGCTGAGCTGCTGCAAGTGCTGCAGGACCTGATCCTACAACACACACTCTCTTGCCAGAGCGCTTGGTTGGAACAACAGCTTTTACAAGACCGTTCTCAAAAGCGTACTCGGCAATCTTTCTTTCTACTGATTTGATACCTACGGCATTACGGTGAATTCCGAGTGTACAGCCTTCCTCACACAGAGCAGGGCAGATACGTCCTGTAATCTCTGGGAAGTTGTTTGTTGATGCAAGCACATTGTATGCCTTGCTCATCTGACCTTCTGATACAAACTCGTTAAAGTCTGGTGAATCATTGTGCAGAGGGCACTCATGCATACAGAATGGAATACCGCAGTCCATGCATCTTCCAGCCTGAATTTTTGCCTGCTCATCGGTCAGAGTTCCGTAAATCTCACAGAAACTCTTTACGCGCTCCTCAACGCTGACATGAGGCTGATCTACGCGTTCAAATTCTATAAATCCTCTTAAAAAGCCCATTTTACTGTGCCTCCTTCATTGCATTGAGAGCATTAAAGTATTCAACAGGGAAAACCTTAACGAATTTGCCAAGCTCAACATCGAAGTTCTCTAAGATCTTCTTTGCCACTTCACTTGAAGTCATATTCATGTGTTTTGTCAGAAGCTCTTTGAGCACAGCCTCGTCAGATTTGCCTTTGTGCAGAGGAATTACAGGATCTGCCTTTGACTCTTTAACAACATTGCTTACATGGAAGGCGCCCTTGCTCAGTTTTGATTTGAAGGTGCCGTCCTGGTCATAGATGTAAGCCATACCACCGGACATACCAGCTGCAAAGTTTCTGCCGGTATTGCCAAGAATTACTACTGTACCACCGGTCATGTATTCACAGCCGTGATCACCGCAACCTTCAGCTACTGCATCAGCGCCAGAGTTTCTTACAGCAAATCTCTCACCGCACACTCCGCTGAAGAATGCCTCACCAGAGGTTGCACCATACAGACATGTATTACCGCCGATGATGTTTTCCTGAGGATCACCGTCAAAAGCCTCATTCTTGTGAACGGCGATGATACCGCCTGACATACCCTTACCTACATAGTCATTGGCAAGACCAGAGAGGTTTAGAGTAATGCCTTTCTCAAGGAAGGCTCCAAATGACTGACCTGCAGTACCTGTAAGGTTGAAGGTTACAAAATTGTCACTAAGCTCAGCTTTTCTTGCAGCGATAAGTCCAGATGTATAAGTTCCAACTGAACGGTTTACGTTTACAACGTTGGTCTTGATGACAATTGGAGAGTTCTTATCGATAGCCTCTGTGATTTCAGCCTCATACTTCTTGTCAAGAGCCTTGTCAATCTCGTGCTGCTGAGCAATTGCATGATGAGCTGTTTCCTGCTCAAATGCAGGATCTTTAAAGAAGATCTTCTCAAAGCTCAGGTTTCTTGCCTTTTCAAACTCAGAGTCGTCAATCTTCTCAAGAAGCTCTGGGTGACCGATAAGATCATCAAACTTTCTGATGCCTAACTGAGCCATCAGTTCACGTACTTCACGTGCTACATAGTGGAAGTAGTTCTCAAGCTGCTCTGGTGTACCGATAAACTGCTTTCTAAGCTCAGGATCCTGAGTTGCAATACCGGTAGGGCAGGTGTTCTTCTGACACTTTCTCATGATTGTACAGCCCATACATACCAGTGGAGCAGTACCAAAACCAAATTCGTCAGCACCAAGGAGCGCACCGATGATTACATCTCGACCGGTCTTGATCTGGCCGTCAACCTGTAGTGTTACGCGTGAACGCAGCTTGTTCATAACCAGTGTCTGCTGAACATCGGCAAGACCGATTTCCCATGCAGAACCTGCGTGTTTTACAGATGAGGCTGGTGCAGCACCTGTACCGCCATCATGACCGGAAATCACGATATGATCTGCCTTACATTTTGCAACACCGGCTGCAACTGTACCAATACCAACTTCAGATACCAGCTTTACAGAAATATCTGCCTTTGTATTGGCAAGTTTCAGATCAAAGATCAGCTGAGCCAGATCTTCGATTGAGTAGATATCATGGTGTGGTGGAGGTGAAATCAGACCGATACCTGGCAGAGAGTGACGCAGTTTAC
>JBJFET010000040.1:0-3189 GCA_051891035.1 Succinivibrio sp.
TGTACCTACGTTAACGTGGGTCTTACCACGGACAAACTTCTCTTTTGCCATTTTTTAGATTTCCTTTAGTTTTTAGAGGTGCAGCCATAACAGCTGCACCAGTTAAAAATAATGATTAAAAAATTGATTATTCAGACTTGGTCTGACGCTCAGCAATAACTGCCTCTGCAATGTTCTTAGGAGCCTCAGCGTAGTGGCCGAATTCCATTACGTATGAAGCACGGCCCTGTGTCTGTGAACGAAGATCGGTAGCATAACCGAACATCTCACCGAGAGGAACCATTGCATGAACGATCTTGCCCATAGGGCCGTCTTCCATGCCTTCAACAATTGCACGACGACGGTTCAGGTCACCGATAACGTCACCCATGTACTCCTCAGGAGTATCTACTTCAACCTTCATTAAAGGCTCAAGCAGTACAGGCTGAGCTTTCTTGAAACCATCCTTGAATGCCATAGAAGCAGCAATCTTGAATGCCATTTCTGAAGAGTCAACCTCATGGTATGAACCATCGTATACAGTTACCTTAACGTCAACTACTGGGTAGCCAGCGATAACACCGTTTGCGATCTGCTCCTGAACACCCTTGTCAATTGCAGGGATATACTCTTTAGGAACAACACCACCTACAACTTCGTTACCGAACTCGTAACCCTTGCCCTGCTCAAGAGGCTCAATACGTAACCAGCAGTGACCGTACTGACCACGACCACCTGACTGACGAACGAACTTACCTTCCTGCTCAACGCTTGCCTTGATGGTTTCACGGTATGCAACCTGTGGCTTACCAACGTTGCACTCTACCTTGAACTCACGGCGCATACGGTCAACAATAATGTCAAGGTGAAGCTCACCCATACCAGAAATAATTGTCTGACCTGATTCCTCATCTGTGCGTACACGGAATGAAGGATCTTCCTGAGCTAAACGGTTTAAAGCGATAGCCATCTTTTCCTGGTCAGCCTTGGTCTTAGGCTCAACAGCAACAGAGATAACTGGCTCTGGGAACTCGATTGACTCAAGTAAAATTGGGTGCTCTGGGTCACAGAGGGTATCACCAGTGGTGGTTTCCTTAAGACCGATAGCAGCTACGATGTCACCAGCGTAAACTTCTTTAACTTCCTGACGTGCGTTAGCGTGCATCTGAACCAGACGGCCGAAACGCTCACGCTTCTGCTTATCAGAGTTCATCACGGTATCACCTGAGTTGATAACACCTGAATAGCAACGTAAGAAGGTCAGGTTACCAACGAATGGATCGTTGGCAAGCTTGAATGCAAGTGCTGAGAATGGAGCTGAATCGTCAGCCTTACGTGTATCTGGCTCACCAGTTAAGGTCTTACCCTCAACATCTGGTACATCTGCAGGAGATGGCAGATACTCAACAACAGCGTCAAG
Source organism: Succinivibrio sp. (assembly GCA_051891035.1). Classification (GTDB taxonomy): domain Bacteria; phylum Pseudomonadota; class Gammaproteobacteria; order Enterobacterales; family Succinivibrionaceae; genus Succinivibrio. The sequence goes on from JBJFET010000040.1 coordinate 1,400, forward strand.
CATAGCCTGAACACCCTTGTTCTTGAATGCTGAACCGCAGCACATTGGGATGATTTCGTTGCGTAATGTACGCTCACGGATACCAGCCTTGATTTCTTCCTCTGATAACTCTTCACCACCGAAGAACTTGTCCATCAGAGTCTCGTTTGCCTCGGCAGCTGCCTCAACAAGCTTGGTACGCCACTCTTCAACTTCCTCAACCATATCAGCTGGGATATCGGTGTACTCGAACTTCATACCCTGTGAAGCTTCATCCCAGTCAATAGCTCTGCGCTTGATAAGGTCAACTACACCAACGAATGAGTCTTCCTTGCCGATTGGGAGCATTAAAGGAACTGGGTTGCCCTTTAAACGGGTCTTGATCTGCTCAACTACACGTAAGAAGTTGGCACCGGTACGGTCCATCTTGTTAACAAAAGCGATACGTGGAACCTTGTACTTAACAGCCTGACGCCATACAGTCTCAGACTGAGGCTGTACGCCACCTACTGCGCAGTAAACCATTACAGCACCGTCAAGAACACGCATTGAACGCTCTACTTCAACAGTAAAGTCCACGTGGCCTGGGGTATCAATAATATTGAAACGGTATGGAGACTTCCACTGATTGCTCATACCATGCCAGTAGCAGGTAGTTGCAGCAGAAGTAATTGTAATACCACGCTCCTGTTCCTGAACCATCCAGTCCATGGTAGCTGCACCATCGTGCACCTCACCAATCTTGTGGCTCTTACCGGTATAGAACAGAATACGCTCGGTTGTAGTTGTCTTACCAGCATCAATGTGAGCACTGATACCGATATTACGATACATTTTAATCGGTGTTTCGCGAGACATAATAAACTAACTCCTGTACTACCAGCGGAAGTGGCTGAATGCCTTGTTAGCTTCTGCCATACGGTGAACGTCTTCACGCTTCTTAACTGCAGTACCCTTGTTCTCAACAGCGTCTGCCATCTCAGCAGCTAAACGTGCAGCCATGCTCTTCTCATGACGTGAACGTGCTGCATCAACGAGCCAGCGCATTGCTAATGCGTTGCCGCGAGCTGGACGAACTTCAACTGGTACCTGATAGTTTGCACCGCCAACACGACGTGACTTAACTTCTACGTCTGGACGGATGTGCTCAAGTGCCTCCTCGAACAGGGCGAGGTGGTCCTTGCCGCTCTTCTCAGAAATGGTGTCTAATGCGCCATAAACAATGGCTTCTGCGATGGATTTCTTACCATCTAACATTACAACGTTGATAAACTTTGCTAATAACTCAGAGTTGAATTTTGGATCAGGCAAAATCTTACGCTGAGCAACTTCACGACGTCTAGGCATTTATAAATCCTCTTAATTTCAGGGTTTTCCAAAACCTAAAATTGAATTAAAAAATACTTGTTTGGCCTTACTCTTTAAAGGATGTTATTAAGCCTTAGGCTTCTTAACACCATATTTAGAGCGAGACTGCTTACGGTCTTTAACACCAGCGCAGTCTAATGAACCACGAATGGTGTGGTAACGAACACCTGGCAGATCCTTAACACGACCGCCACGAATCATTACAACTGAGTGTTCCTGCAGGTTATGACCCTCACCACCAATATAGGAGGTAACTTCAAAACCGTTTGTTAAACGAACACGACATACTTTACGCATTGCTGAATTAGGCTTTTTAGGCTTAGTTGCGTATACACGGGTGCAAACGCCACGTTTCTGAGGGCAAGCTTCCAGAGCTGGAACCTTGTTCTTTGAAACTACTTTAACGCGTGGCTTGCGAACCAACTGATTAATAGTAGACATTA
>JBJFET010000041.1:0-3172 GCA_051891035.1 Succinivibrio sp.
GCAGGTGTAACTATCTGCAAGGTAAATAACAAAGTTGTCTTTTGCTCTGAATAAGAACTCATCAGTTTGAAGATAACGCAGTTATCTTCAAACTGATGATAATCCTGAATTTCTCTTCAAGATGCGGAGCTTCTCGAATAATATTGACTACTGCTGTGTACAAAAGGCAATTCATTGTCTAAAATTCTGTTATCAGTGGATAACATACTAAAATAACCATGATACATATATCAGAGTAACTATATAAGATTATTTATTATGGTAAGTTCATTATTAAATGTTCCGGTATTTATTCTGAAAAACCAGTAAAAAAACAATCAGGTGCACCTAGTAATCAGGAATAGCTCTATATGAACTGATGTTGTGCAGTGGTATGTTATGAATCAGTTAATCCATCAGTAAGAAATAATGACTATGCAGCAAGAAATCTTTCCTCTGAGCATGTTTGATAACATCAAGGCTCATCCAGAAAACTATCGTCTTCTTGAGAAGATCCCTCTTACAATTGAGGGGGTAGATACGCATTTTCCAATCAGGCTCAATGATATTAAGGAAGGTGAAAAGGTCTATTCAGTGGTTTTCCTGGATACTGAAACAACAGGCATTGATGTAAGCAAATGCAAGATCATTGAGCTTGGAATGGTAAAGGCAACATTCTCCCTTGACAGAAAGATCCTGCTTAGTGTTGACAGGTATTATGATGAGTTTGAAGATCCTCAGGAGCCAATACCTGAGAATATTGTGGCATTGACACATATTACTGATGAAATGGTGGCTGGAAAGAGATTTGATGACGAGATGGTTGCAAACTTCCTGTCAGGCAGACCTCTGGTTGTGGCTCACAATGCTGCCTTTGACAGACCATTTTTTGAAAAGCGTTTTGCAACCCTGACAAACCTTTCATGGGCATGTTCATTCAAGGAGGTTCCATGGAGTGATCTTGGTTTTCCAGGATCAAAGCTTGAGTACCTAAACATGCATCTAGGATACTTCTATTCTGCTCACCGGGCATATGTAGACTGCCTGGCTCTTCTGTGGATCATGTATATCAGAAGCGATGCCTTCATGATGCTTGTGAAAAGTGCTATGACCCCTAACTGCAAAATTGTGGTTAAAGGCTACACATTCAACATCAATAATGATCTTAAGAGAATGGAATTCAGATTTGAAGGAGCCAGCAAAAGCTGGGTTAGATTTGTAGGCGACAAAGAAAAAGCTCTTCAGATAAAGGATACTCTTGAGAATACCTTTAAAGATGGTGAGACCAACTTTACTGTTGATATTGTCGAACTTACAGCAAGAACAAGATACAAGAGCAGGATCTAACTGTATTAAATCCACAAAAATCAGGTGATAGTTCTGTTCAGTTGGGGGATTTTCTGCTCCTGTAAAATTGTGCTGTCAGTGCCTTACACAGATGTAGTTGCGTTTTCTGAGATTTGTGTTCTGAAACAGAATAATACTTAAGAAGTAATCACCACCTGTATGATTATATATCATACAGGTGGTATGAAGAAGAATGACCTGCCACTAAAAATAATCAGACTTATAAAGATTATTAACTTTACTCGTCAAATTCCTTATTGATGGCATTCTTTTTGATAATAATGCTACATACATCAAGATCATTCTCCTGACCATCACCAAATGATCTTAAATCCTTGTACATGGTTATGAGCTGATCATAGGCACTCTTGTCAGAGTTTTCCTCACACAGCCTGATAACTCTGTCTATGCCGAAGCTGTCATTTGAAGTGTTCTTTAAACTTGTAATACCGTTGCCGGCAAACACGATACTGTCTAGGAACGTGATCTTTCCTTTTGAATTGATGTATTCAGTATCAATATCAGTACACAGTTCAACCTGTACCTGAATCGGCTCAATAATCTTTCCTTTGTGAAGATGGATCAGGACTGGTGCCTTAAGTCCTGCCTGAGCATAGATAAAATTACCTGTAAATTCACTTAAGATCATAACAAACAGGCTCAGATTAAAGCCGTCAGTAAACTTCTTCTGCATCAGGATGTGATTGAGTTCAGTAAGAGTCTTTGCAGGAAGCTCTTTGTCTCTTGAGAGAGATTTTCTGATAAAGCTGTTGCACTGATTGATTACGTTGGTTGCCTCAAGACCTGGTTTTGAGCATGAGCCAAATACTACACCAATATTATCTCTATCAACTCTGAACACATCATAAAAATCAGAAGGATTATGAGCAGATGGTTCAATAAATGAAGCAAACTCGAGGAATTTTGAGGTTGGCATATCAGAGCCATCAGGCATCAGAGCCTTGTGGACAGAACTGATAAGTGATGATACAGCATCATCAGCAGCCTTTTTAGCATCTTCCTTACCCTTGTTCAGAAGCTCATTCTCTTTTGAAGCAACATTCTCACAGATTGATCTGCCAAGAGAGTTAATTGATTCATTAAGCTTTTTGAGGCTCAGATAAGTCTGAGCAGAAGGATCACATTTTGAGGTGATCTTGTTCATGGTGGAAAGATCAGAGAGTATATTTGCCGCCATGACATCAACATTGTTGGCAAGCTTCTTGTGTGATGCTGAGATTGAGTCAAGTATTCTGCATGAGACAAAGATAAACAGGGAAGAAAGAAGAGCGCATAAAAGCAGAGCTAGAAAATTAAGATATACAATAGGCTTTATCACTGTGCTCTTTAAGGTTACTACAGCTGCATAGCAGTCGTAGTCTCTGATATAGACAAGCGAGTAGAGCCTGTCTCTGTCATTTGCACTGACCTGTCCGTTGACAGGAGTTAATGTGCTTTTTGCCTCTTCATATGAGGTTGATGGAATGTCTGAAGGTCTGAATGCAGATGATGTTGAATTTATGACATTTAACTTACCATCAAGGAATAATAGCTCATAACTGCTGTCAGTCACATAGCTTTTAAGTGGTATAAGTGACAGTGCCTTTCTGACATCAATTGCAGGGTAGAGAGCGTTGTCGCTCAGTTTGCGAACATAAATAAAATGACGATCAGAACCATCAGATGTGGTCAGGGTATAGCCAGTCAGTGCACTGTTTCCAACAGTTGTACACCATAATCTCTGATAGTCGATAGCTGATTTTTTAAGTGCATTTATCAGGTTTTTTGTGTCCTTGTCTGAAACCTTGAGCATGGCAAAACAGTCATCACTTTTTTCAGGTTCATT
>JBJFET010000042.1:0-14098 GCA_051891035.1 Succinivibrio sp.
ACTTTGATGCTTTGAATCTTCCACCAAACCATCCTGCCCGTTCATCACAGGATACATTTTCTGTAGAAAACGGACTTCTGCTCCGTTCTCAGACATCATCTGTTCAGGTCAGAACAATGGAGACCCAGAAACCTCCAATCAGAATTATCGCTCCAGGACGTGTATACCGTAATGATTACGATATGACTCATACTCCTATGTTCCATCAGGTAGAGGGACTGCTAGTTGAGGAGCATACCTCATTTGCAGAGCTCAAGGGTGTATTAAACGAGTTTCTGCTGAAGTTTTTTGAAGAGGAGCTTGAGGTTCGTTTCAGACCTTCATTCTTCCCTTTCACCGAGCCTTCAGCTGAAGTGGATCTCCGCAGAAAAGGCGGCAAGTGGCTTGAAGTTTTAGGCTGCGGTATGGTTCATCCAAATGTGCTTAAAAATGTAGGAATCGATACAGATAAGTATGTTGGTTACGCATTTGGTATGGGTGTTGAGCGTTTGACCATGCTTCGTTATGGTGTAAATGATCTGCGCGCATTCTTTGAAAATGATTTGAGATTCTTAAAACAGTTTGCATAGTACGTGGATGGATAGAAATGATTTTTAATAAACAGTGGATTGACCAGTGGGTTAAGAACGATCTGAATGCTGAACAGTTATCTGACATGATCACTATGGCAGGACTAGAGGTTGATTCAATCAAGCCTGTTGCTGACAGCTTTGATAAAGTGGTAATCGGAAAGGTTCTAGAGTGTGTTCCTCATCCTGATTCTGACCACATGCACGTAACAAAGGTGGATGTTGGCAACGGAGAGGTATATCAGATTGTCTGCGGTGCACCGAACTGTCGTGAAGGTTTGAAGGTGTGCTGTTCTTTAATTGGAGCTCATGTTAACGGCATTGTTATCAAGAAGGCAAAGCTGCGTGGAGTAGAGTCAAACGGCATGCTCTGCTCATACAGAGAGCTTGGAATGTCCGAAGAGTCAGACGGCATTATTGAGTTGCCTGAAGATGCCCCTCTTGGCATGGATATCAGAGAATACTTCGGTCTTGATGATGAGGTTATCGATGTAGATCTGACTTCAAACCGTCCAGACTGTCTTGGTATCTGCGGTATTGCAAGAGAGGTTTCTGTACTTCTTGGAAAAGAGTTTGCATATCCTCCTGTAGACAAGGTAACCCCTTCAATTGAGGATACCTTCCCTGTAGAAGTTATTGATAAGGAAGGATGTCCTCGTTATCTGGCACGAGTTGTACGTGGAGTAAATCAGAAGGCAAAGTCACCTTTATGGATGGTAGAGCGCCTTCGTCGCTGCGGTATTCGCTCAGTATCTCCAATAGTGGATGTGACAAACTATGTAATGCTCGAGTATAGCCAGCCTCTGCATTCATTTGACTTAAACAAGCTCAATGAAAAGATCATTGTACGCAGAGCCTGTGCTGATGAAAAGGTTACAGTTCTCTCAGGTGAAGAGATTAAGCTTAAGGACAATACTCTTGTAATTGCAGATGCCAAGGGAGTAGTTGCTCTTGCAGGTATTTTTGGAGCATTAAACTCAGGTATTGATGAAAATACAACAGATGTTCTGTTGGAGTCTGCATTCTTTGCTCCTGATGCCATCAAGGGCAGAGCAAGACAGTACGGTCTTGACACTGATGCTTCACACCGTTTTGAAAGAGGTGTTGATCACGACAATCAGTTAAGAGCAATGGAGAGGGCAACAGAGCTTCTTCTTGAAATTGCAGGTGGAAAGGCTGGTCCTGTAACTGAGCAGGTTGCTAAAGACAAGTTACCAGTACACAATCCTATAACCTTAAGAATGGACAAGCTCAACAGAGTGTTAGGCAAGAATATTGAAGAGAGCAGAGTATTCAAGATCCTAAATGACCTTGAGTTAAAGCCAGAGAAGATTGAAGGTGGTTTTAGAGCCATCTGCCCAAGCTTCAGATTTGATATTGACATTGAAGAGGATCTGATTGAAGAGGTTGCCCGAATCTATGGTTATGACAATATCCCTAATGTAACTCCTGTAAGTGAGCTTTACATGGTTCACGAAAAGGAAGAGGTTGTATTAGACAGACAGATTAAGAAGGCTCTTGTAGATGTGGGTTATAACGAGGCTATCACCTATTCATTTACTGATCCAAAAGTATTGTCAGAGTTCTCAGATATTAAGCCTCTGATGCTCAATACACCTATTTCACCAGAATTATCAGCAATGAGAACCTCCCTGCTAGCAGGTCTTTCAATTGTTGCAAAATACAATGCAAACAGACAGCAGCGCAGAGTTCGTCTCTTTGAACAGGGACTTAGATATATCATTGATGATAAGGCAGAAAACGGTGTTTCTCAGGAATCAATGATTGCAGGTATCAGTGTTGGTGATGTTGCAGACGAGAACTGGACACACAAGAGCAGAGCTGTGGATTTCTTTGATGTTAAAGGTGATGTAGAGGCATTGCTTAGCGTAACAGCCAATTCAGATGCCTACACCTTTGAGAGAAGCTCTGAGAAGTTCCTCCACCCTGGTCAGAGTGCTGATATATACAAAGACGGTGTAAAGGTTGGTTATCTTGGTATGCTTCATCCGCTTACAGCAAAGGCATTAGGCTTCAAGCAGAAGGTGGCAGTATTTGAGATGTTACGCAGTGCAGTTGAAACAAGAGCTGTTCCTTCGTATCATCCAATTTCAAAATTCCCATCAGTAAGAAGAGATTTTGCTTTTGTAATTGATAAGTCCGTACCAGTTGCATCCCTGACTTCTCTGATAAAATCAGCAGGCGGTAAGCTTGTTCAGGATGTAAAGATCTTTGATATCTTCGAAGATGAATCATTAGGGGACAAGCGTTCTGTAGCTTTAGGAGTAATTGCACAGGATACTGAGCAGACTCTTGAGGATGCTCAGGTTGAAGAGCTGTCAGCAAATATTGTTGAAGAGGCAAAGGCTAAATTCAACGCAGTTCTTCGTTCATAACAAAAGGACGGAACCATGGCTGTAAAACAGACAAAACAAATGACAAGCCTAGAAGAACGCCTCAAAGGTCTTGAAGAGATAACCGAGAAACTTGAGAGTGGCGAGCTTACAATTGATGAGGCTATTGCTCTTTACAGCCAGGGTATGGAGCTTGCAGTATCCTGCAAAAAAACACTAGATGATCTGTCACAAAAGATCACTGTTGCTAGAAAGAAGGCGCAGAAAGCAATTGATGATTCTTCAGATCAGCTGTCATCTGATGATTCAGATGATGAGATCGAAGATGAAGAAGAATCTAATGGCAGAGTCGGTGATGATCTTCCTTTCTGATAGGATGAAACCTGTGGAATTAAAAGAATTTGCAAATGATGTAAGAGCGCGAGTAAATTCCTTTATGGAGTCTTACATCGACAGAATGGACAATGATGCAACAAATCTCAAAGAGGCAATGAAGTATGGACTTCTGCTTGGCGGAAAGCGATCAAGACCTCTTTTGGTTTATGCAACAGGCAGAGCATTCTCACAGAGTATGGAAAAGCTTGATTATGCCGCAGGTGCAATTGAGTGTATTCATGCCTATTCTCTTATACATGATGATATGCCTGAAATGGACAATGACAGGCTTCGTCGCGGACAGGATACCGTTCATGTCAGATTTGGTCAGACGGTGGCTCTTCTTGCAGGAGATGCTCTTCAGACACTGGCTTTTGAAATCCTCTCAGATACAGAATCGGGATTGACTGACAGAGCTGTTGCTTCATTAACCAGGATCCTCTCATCAAAATCCGGCTATACAGGGATGTGTGGCGGACAGGCTATTGATCTTGATTCAGAGGGTAAGCATCTTTCCCTAGACAAGTTAAGACTCCTTCATTCAAAGAAAACAGGAGCCCTTATCAGAGCTGCCGTACTTATGGGGGCTGCCTGTGCTGAAGTGGTTGACACAAAGATTGTGGAAATCCTTGACAGATATGCAACATATACAGGTCTTGCATTTCAGGTTAGAGACGATGTCCTTGATGTAATTGGCGACACACAGGTAATGGGTAAGACTCAGGGGGCCGATGAATCTTTGGACAAGAGTACCTATCCATCGCTGATGGGGCTTGAGAGAGCACAGAACTTTGCTGTTGAATGTGCAGACAATGCCATTAAATCCTTAAAAGAACTTCCAGAAGGTATTGACACATCTGTACTTGAGCAGTTTGCCCTCTTTACAGTCAATCGTGATCATTAACCGTTAGTCGAGATCAAGAGAAGCGTGACAGAAATTACTACCCCACTGCTAGATAGAATTAACTCTCCACAGGATCTGAGGAAACTTCCTGTGGAGGAGCTTTCAAACGTCTGCGATGAGATTAGAGCCTATCTGATTGACTCTGTCAGTAAGACAGCAGGTCATCTGGCATCAGGCCTTGCTGTAGTTGAGCTGACTACAGCAATTCATTATGTCTTTGATACCCCAAAGGACAAGCTTGTATGGGATGTCGGGCATCAGTCATATCCGCACAAGATCCTGACGGGACATAAAGACAGACTCAGAACCCTCAGGCAGAAGGACGGTCTGCACGCTTTTATCTATCGTGGAGAAACTGAATACGATCTGATATCAACAGGTCATGCCTCAACCTCAATTGGCTCAGCATTGGGACTTGCCGTAGCAGAGCGCGAGTTTGGCACACACAACAAGGTTGTCGCTGTAATCGGCGATGGTGCATTATCAGGAGGTGCTGCATATGAGGCAATGAACTGTGCAGGATCGACAAAAGATATTGATCTGATAGTGATCCTCAATGACAATGAGATGAGCATTTCACAGAATGTAGGTTCAGTGTCTCAGTATTTAGCTTCAATTCTTGCAAATCCTTATTATGTGAAGTTTGTAGAGGGGGGAAAAAAGGTTCTGCAGAATCTTCCGACCATAAAGCAGCTGGCTGAAAAGGCGCAGGAACATGTTAAGGGCATGATTATGCCAGGAACATTCTTCGAGGAGCTAGGCTTTAACTACATAGGTCCTGTTGACGGACATGATATAGAAGGTCTGGTTTCAATTCTGCAGAATGTAAAAAAGATTGGCGGGCTACAGCTTGTTCATGTCGTGACAAAAAAAGGAAAAGGGTATACTCCTGCAGAGGACAATCCTACCTTATATCACGGAGTGCCGGTTTTTGATCCTCAAAAGGGAATAATGGTTCCAGAGCAGACTGAAAAAATGTCATTCTCTGACAACTTTGGCTTGTGGCTGTCCCAGAGGGCAAAAATTGACAAAAAGCTTATGGCGATAACCCCTGCAATGCCTGTAGGCTCTGGGATGAAATCCTTTGCAGAAAAATATCCAAAGCAGTTTTTTGATGTCGGCATAGCAGAGCAGCATGCAATGGTTTTTGCCTCTGGTCTTGCAGCAGGTGGACTGCATCCGGTGGTTGCAATTTATTCAACATTTCTGCAAAGAGCATATGATGGTCTTATCCATGATATGGCAATTCAGGATCTGCCAATTCTGCTGGCAGTGGACAGAGGCGGTATAGTAGGACCAGACGGTCCTACACATCAGGGAATGTTTGATATTGCCTTCATGCGCTGTATTCCTAATCTTGTGATAATGACTCCGTCAAATCTCAAGGAGCAGTATCTGATGCTGAACACAGGTTATGCATTGAACAGACCATGTGTCGTAAGATATGAGAGAAACACTGATGACTGTCTTGAGGTTGTTGACACAGATGAGACTATAGCTGTGGGCAAGGGCAGGATAGTAAATCATGGAAGTAAGGTTGCGCTGTGCTGTTTTGGCACTTTAGTAAATCAGATGATGGATCTTGCTGAAAAATATGATTTAACACTTGCAGATATGCGCTTTGTAAAACCTTTAGATGAAGAACTGATAGAGCAGCTTGCTAAAGATCATAAAGCTATCATTACTATGGAGCAGGGCGTAATTGAAGGTGGTGTCGGACAGGAAATTGCTGTAAGGGCAGCTTCTGTAAACCGGTCTTGCACAGTGATAAATCTTGGTTTCCATGATCATTTCATAATGGAAGGCACAATCGGTCAGCTGCTTGAGGATGAGGGGCTTGACCTAAAGAGCGTTGAGAAAGTCGTACTTGAATTATTATAGGGTTAGTTATGCCATCTTTTGATATTGTTTCCAAGTTAAAAAAAGATGAGGTTCAGAATGCAGTTGACAATGCAAACAGAGAACTTCAGACAAGATATGATTTTAGAGGAGTTGATGCCTCATACAGCTTTGACAAGAGCAGTAATGAGGTTAAGCTTGAGGCATCTGAGGAATTTCAGATCCAGCAGATGGATGACATTTTAAGGCAGAAGCTTATAAAGAGAAATATTGAGGCTACTGCCGCCGAGTTTAAAGAAATCACTCGTTCTGGAAAGAAGTCTATTCAAACTGTATGCTTCAAAGAAGGAATTGATAAGGATCTTGCCAAGAAAATTATCAAGATCATCAAGGATGCTAAAATCAAGGTTGATGCCAAGATCAACGATGATATTGTAAGAGTAACCGGTAAAAAGAGAGATGATCTGCAGGCAACTATAGCACTGGTTAAAAGTTCAAAGATAGAGCAGCCTCTGCAGTACGAGAATTTCAGAGATTAGTCGGATTCATCGTCAATGTCAGCAAATAGAAAACTGATTAGGGATATCTTTTCAAAAAAGATGTTGCTATGCCTGTCACTAGGCTTTGCATCAGGAATGCCTCTTTTTGTAGTTCTGACATTACTTGGCGCTTTTCTTCGTACAGAGGGAGTTAACCTTAAGGAAATTGGTTTGTTCTCTCTGATCATGTTTCCTTATACATGGAAGTTTATCTGGGCACCTCTTGTAGACAGATATGATCTGATAAAGCTAGGCAGAAGACGAAGCTGGATGGTTGTTTCTCAGGCAACAGTTTTTGTCTGTATATTTCTGATAGGGCAGTTCTCAGCACAGGATCACCTTCTTGTTATCGCAGCAGTGTCAGTACTCCTGTCCTTTTCATCTGCCACGCAAGATATAGTGATAGATGCCTACAGGCGAGAGATCCTATCTGACAGGGAGCTGGGACTTGGAACTTCACTGTTTATCACAGCTTCCAGAGCATCAAGCCTGATACCTGGCGGATTGTCTCTGATCCTTGCCCAGTTTATCTCCTGGAATGAGGTTTTCCTGATAACAGCAGCATTCATGCTGCCGGCACTTGTTATAAGTTTCTTTATAAAGGAGCCAGAGCAGAGCAATGCTCCAAGAACACTAAGACAGGCAGTAGTCGAGCCTTTTCGTGAATTTGTTCAGCGAAAAGGGCTTGGATCCATGCTGCTTGTGATCCTCTTTGTATTCTGCTACAAGCTTGGTGACTCGATGGCAACAGCGCTGGCTACGCCATTTTATATTGATATGCACTATGACCTCATGACTATTGGACTTGTAGCAAAAAATGCTGGACTGTGGTCTATGATCATAGGAGGAATTGTCGGTGGAATAATCATGCTCAAGACCGGAATCAACAAAGCTTTATGGATATTTGGCTTTGGTCAGCTGATTACGATCCTGGGCTTTGTAATCCTAGCCCGTCAGGGTGTGGGGCAGGACAGCTCCCCTTCTGTATGGCTTCTTGCGGCTGTAATTATTGCCGAGTGTCTTGGTGCCGGACTTGGCACTTCAGCCTTTGTGGCCTTTCTTTCTGCAAAAACCAACAAGAACTATGCTGCAACACAGTTTGCTCTGTTAACTTCATTAAGTGCTGTGCCAAGGACGTTCTGTAATGCAACAACAGGATATATAGTTGAGTTTATGGGATGGGAAAACTTCTTCTGGTTCTGTACTCTGCTTGCAGTACCTGGAATGTTGCTGCTCATTAAGGTGGCACCATATTCTGAAAATAAGTAACACTTTATTCTGTCTTTCCATAGCAGAGATTATTATCATCTGCACAGTTTCTTTTCAAATATTGGATATTTATCTAACATTTTAGACATTATCCAATTTTCTTGCTCTAATAAATTTCCAGAAGGCTCGTTTAATGATAAAATTCACGAGTAAACTTGTCTTTAGAGTAAATGTGACATTTTTTACTTTAAAAAACATCACATTTTTTCTGCTAGATAAGGCAGGTAGGTAATAGGAGATTAGCTCCTTAATTTTATTATTGGAACCGTCTATGATTAACATCAAAAAAGGATTGGATCTGCCTATTGGCGGCAAGCCTGAGCAGGCGGTGAGCGACAGCCCTGTAGTTAAGCATGTAGCCTTAATTGGCTCTGACTACGTTGGTCTTCGTCCATCAATGTCTGTTGAAGCTGGTCAGAAAGTCAAGAAAGGTCAGGTTCTCTTTGAAGATAAGAAAAATCCTGGATCACGATTCACTGCTCCTGTAGCAGGTACTGTTGTTGCAGTAAACAGAGGTGAGCGTCGTGCTTTCCAGTCTTTAGTGATAGAAGTAGATCCTAACGGTGAGAGCGTAGAGTTTAAGAAAACTCCAGCTGACAAGTTGTTAGGCCTTTCCTCAAAAGAAGTTATTGATGAGCTTGTTGAGTCTGGAATGTGGACAGCTTTCCGTACACGTCCATTCGACAAGGTACCACTGGTAGGTACACTTCCTCATTCAATTTTTGTGACAGCTATGGATACCAATCCACTTGCAGCTGATCCTAAGGTTATCATTGATGCAGAGGCAGAAGCTTTTGCAAATGGTATTAAGGTATTGAGCCGCATCGGTGATTTCAAGGTATACGTATGTAAAGGTCAGCAGAGTCTTCCATCAGTTTCTGCTCCAAATGTACAGGAAGAGACATTCGCAGGTCACCACCCAGCTGGTCTTGCAGGTGTTCATATCCATACTCTTGATCCTGTATCTGAGACAAAGACTGTATGGCACATCGGCTATCAGGATGTAATTGCAATTGGTCACCTTTTTGTTGAAGGCGAGTTCTACAACAAGCGCGTTATTTCAATTGCAGGTCCTCAGGCCAAGAAACCACGTCTTGTACAGACTGTTATCGGCGCATCAGTAGCAGAGCTTACTGCAAATGAGGTAGTAAAGTCAGCACAGGGCGTTCGTGTAATTTCCGGTACTGTACTGTGGGGCAATACAGCTGTAGGTCCATGGGCTTACCTTGGTCGTTACCATCAGGCTGTAGCTGTGATTGAAGAAGGTTCAAAGAATGAGTTCTTCCTGAAGAACTGGATGGGTCTTGGTATTCACCGTCATTCAGCAACAAGAGCATTCCTTGCAAACTTCATCAAGCCAAGCACCTATACTTTCAACACAGCATTAAATGGCGGACCTCGTTCAATCATGCCAATTGGTTGCTATGAGAAGGTTTTAGCTCCATATGATGTAGAAGCAACTATGCTTGTTCGTGCAATCGATATGAATGATACCGATCAGGCAAAGCTACTTGGTATCTTAGAATTTGCTGAAGAAGACATTGCACTGGCTACATACGTATGCCCTGGCAAAAATGACTTCGGTCCACTGCTTCGCAGAAGCTTAACTAAGATCGAAGTGGAGGGTTAACAAGTGTTATTAGATGTCTTAAAGAAATTCTCTCTTCTCTTTTCAAAGGGAGGCCTTCTTGCATGGTTCTACCCTTTATATGAGGGTACATTCACTTTCTTGTACAGCTCAGGAAGAGTAACAACAGGTAAAACCCACGTACGTGATTTCGTTGACCTCAAGAGAGTCATGATCATCGTATGGTTCGCAGTTTTTCCTGCAATGTTCTTTGGTATGCACAACATTGGTAATCAGACAGTACAGGCAATTGCAACACTGCCAAATGTTACTGACGTTGTATCACAGAACTATGCTCTGTTCAGCTGTGACTGGCACTACGCATTAGCTCAGATCTTTGGTGCAAGCCTTGGTACTGATGCTGGCATTTACTCAAAGATGATTATTGGTGCGGTATATTTCCTGCCAATCTACATCGTTGTATTTGCAGTAGGTGCATTTTGGGAAGTTCTGTTCTGCCTTGTCCGTCACCACGAGATTAACGAAGGTTTCTTCGTAACCTCAATTGTATTTGCCTTAGTTGTTCCTGCAAGCATTCCTCTGTGGCAGGCTGCTTTAGGTATTTCATTCGGTGTTGTAATCGGTAAGGAAGTATTCGGTGGTACCGGCAGAAACTTCGTAAATCCAGCATTATGCGGTCGTGCATTCCTGTTCTTTGCCTACCCTGCATCAATTTCTGGTACCAACTGCTGGGTTCCTGTAGATGGTTTCTCAGGTGCAACTCCTCTGGCTCAGTGGGCAGCAGGCGGTCAGGATGCATTAAAGGATGCAGCTGGCAACGCAATCAACTGGATGGATGCTTTCATCGGTAACATTCCAGGTTCAGTAGGTGAAGGTTCAACAGCAATGATTCTTATCGGTGCTGCAATTATCCTGATTACAGGTGTTGCCTCATTAAGAATTATGTTAGGTATCCTCATCGGTGCATTCTTAACTGCAACCTTATTCAACCAGATTGGTTCAAGCACAAACGCAATGTTCTCAATGCCATTTGCATGGCATGCAGTATTAGGTGGTTTTGCTTTTGGTACTGTATTCATGGCAACAGATCCTGTTTCCAGCTCATTTACCAATAAGGGCAAGTGGGCATATGGTGTCCTGATCGGCATCATGGTGATCCTGATCCGTACCGTAAATCCAGCTTACCCAGAAGGCATGATGCTTGCAATTTTATTCGCTAACTGCTGGGCTCCTCTATTTGACTACCTGGCAACTAAGCGCAATATTAAGAGGAGACTAGCCCGTGTCTAAGCTTAATAAAGACTCAGCATTAGGTACTTTTGTAGTCATTATTACCTTCTGCTTGGTGTGCTCAGTGTTGGTGTCATCTGCTGTAGTAGCTTTAGATCCGTTCAAGGCTGCTGCCGTTGCTAATGACCGCCAGGTAAGTATTTTAAAGGTATCTGGTTTTGAAGTTGAAGGTTCTGTTGCAAAGACTTTCAATAAGCATATTGAGTCACATCTTATTGATGTAGAAACAGGTGCAATCGCTGATTCACAGGTAGGCAATGCTGCTGATATCGAAGGCTACAACTTTGCATCATTGGCAAAGAAACCAGAGACCTCAGTCAGAATTCCAAAAGATCAGGATGTTGCTGGTATTTTAACCCGTTCAAAGTTAATGCCTGTATATTTTGCAAAGAATGATAACGGTCAGGTTGAGCGTGTAATTCTTCCATTTTACGGTCAGGCATTATGGTCAACTGTATATGGCTATGTAGCCGTATCACCTGCAGACGGTAACACAATTCTAGGTGTTACATTCTATTCACACGGTGAAACTCCAGGCTTAGGTGGTGAGATTGATAATCCTCGCTGGCAGGCTATGTGGGTTAACAAGAAGTTGACTGATGACAATGGCAAATATGTGTTCCACATCATCAAGAATGCACAGAACAAAGATCATGAAATCGATGCTCTGTCAGGTGCAACTTTAACCTCTAATGGTGTTGATCATCTGTCAGCTTACTGGCTTGGCAATGCATACAGACCATTCCTTGAGAAACTAAGCAAAGGGGAGATCGTTGTAAATGAGTAAGGGTCCAAGCTTAAAGGAAACATTCCTTACACCTATCATTGCAAATAACCCTGTAATGATTCAGGTGTTAGGTATCTGTTCATCCTTGGCAGTTACCTCAAGCATGAATACAGCTTTTGTTATGGGTTTATCCGTAACTGCAGTATGTGCACTGGCAAATCTTGCTATCTCAATCGTACGCAATTACATTCCAAACTCAGTTCGTATTATTGCTCAGATGACTGTTATCGCATCACTGGTAATTATGGTTGATCAGGTGTTAAAGGCATTCGCTTATGATCTGTCAAAGCAGTTATCAGTTTATGTTGGTCTGATTATTACCAACTGTATTGTTATGGGTAGAACTGAAGGTTTTGCCTTGAAGTCAAAGCCACTTCCAGCACTGTTAGACGGTCTTGGAAACGGTCTTGGCTATCTGTTGGTTCTTTGTGTTGTAGCTACAATCAGAGAGTTGTTCGGTGCAGGCACATGGTTTGGAATGACCGTATTTGAGAGTGTAAACAATGGCGGCTGGTACATCCCTTGCGGATTCCTAGTAATGCCACCATGTTCATTCTTCCTGTTAGGTCTTCTGATCTGGGCTGTTAAGTCTGTACGTAAGGATTTACAGGAGCCTCTTGCATACGATACTCATAGGGAGGATTACTAATAATGTTAGAGCATTATCTATCCCTCTTTATCAAGAGCGTATTCGTAGAGAACATGGCACTTGCCTTCTTCCTTGGCATGTGTACATTCCTTGCTGTATCAAAGAAGGTCTCAACTTCTGCAGGTTTAGGTGCAGCTGTTATCATGGTTCAGGTTTTAGCCGTTCCTGTTAACAACCTTATCAACACCTATATCTTAAAGCCTGATGCACTGGCTGTTGGTCTTGATTTATCATTCCTGAGCTTCATTACCTACATCGGTGTTATTGCAGCTTTAGTTCAGATCTTGGAAGTATTCCTGGACAAGTACGTACCTTCACTGTACGCCGCATTGGGTATCTTCCTGCCATTGATCACTGTAAACTGCGTTATCTTTGCAGGTGTGTCATTCATGGTTCAGCGTGAATACACATTTACAGAGTCTGTAGTATATGCATTCGGTTCAGGCTCTTCATGGGCTCTGGCAATTGTAATTCTCGCTGCTATTAACGAGAAGATGAAGTATGCAAATGCTCCAGGCGGTCTTCGTGGTTTACCTTTAACCTTTATCACAGCAGGTCTGATGGCTGTTGCCTTCATGTCCTTCTCTGGTATTCAGTTATAAGGGGGATACATGTTTACTATTGTATCTGGTGTTGCAATGTTCGTAGCTATCGTCGTAATTCTGGTAGCTCTGATCCTTATTGCAAGAAAATTCCTGGTTCAGTCAGGCGACATCAAGATTGGTGTTAATGGCGATCCAGACAAGACATTAACTTGTCCTGCTGGCGGAAAGTTGTTAAACGATCTGTCAGAAAAAGGTATCTTCGTGTCATCAGCATGTGGTGGTAGAGGTGCCTGTGGACAGTGTAAGGTAAAAGTAACCGAAGGCGGTGGCAATGTACTTCCTATTGAGTACTCTCACTTCACCAAAAAGGAGATCAAGGAAGGCTGGCGTCTTGCCTGTCAGGTTACAGTAAAGAACGACTGTCAGATTGAGCTTCCTGCTTCTGTTTTCGGTGTGAAAAAATGGGAGTGTGAGGTTATCTCCAATCACAACGTAGCAACCTTTATTAAAGAGTTACGTTTACGTATTCCAGAGGGAGAGGAAGTTCCATTCCGTGCTGGTGGTTATATTCAGATTGAAGCTCCTGCACATACTGTCAAGTATGCAGACTTTGATATTGAGCCTCAGTACATGGGGGCATTCAAGCACTTTGGATTTGATAAGCTTGTTTCAAAGGTTGATACACCAACCATCAGAGCATACTCTATGGCTAACTATCCTGGTGAAAAAGGCCTTATCATGCTGAACGTACGTATTGCTACACCTCCATTTGGCAATCCATCAGCTCCTCCAGGAATCATGTCTTCATACATTTGGAGCTTAAAGCCTGGTGATAAGGTAACTATTTCAGGTCCTTTCGGTGAGTTCTTTGCTCGCGAAACAGACAATGAAATGGTATTCATTGGTGGTGGTGCTGGTATGGCTCCAATGCGTTCTCACATCTTTGATCAGCTCAAGAGACTTGATTCAAAGCGTAAGATTTCTTTCTGGTATGGTGCACGTTCACTTCAGGAAGTTTTCTATGCTGACGAGTTTGATCAGCTGGCAAAGGAACATCCAAACTTCACATGGCATTTAGCACTGTCAGATCCGCAGCCAGAAGACAACTGGACTGGATTAACTGGCTTTATTGCCAATGTTCTTTATGAGCAGTACTTAAGAGATCATAAGAACCCTGAGGATGTTGAGTACTATATGTGCGGACCTCCAATGATGTCTAAGTCAGCTGTAGATATGCTTCACTCTATCGGTGTAGAGGACGAGAATATCCTGTTTGATAACTTTGGTGGTTAATATAATCTCAAACACAAGGGGAGGCAGAATGCCTCCCCTTCTTGTGTGTGCACGGCATGTGCGATAGCTAACAGGTGCAAGTCCTGAGGCCAGGTGC
>JBJFET010000043.1:0-13993 GCA_051891035.1 Succinivibrio sp.
GGATCGTTCGTATCAATGCAGCTGCTCGTCAGCATGACTTAAGCTACAGCCAGTTAATCAATGGCTTAAAGAAAGCTAACATTGAAATTGATCGTAAGGTTCTATCTGATCTTGCAATCAATGATAAGGTAGCATTCAAGGCTATTGCTGATCAGGCTAAAGCAGCTTTAGGTGCTTAATCTCTACTGATTAGTTCCAATGTCCCAGAATAGTGATATTCTGGGATTTTTATTTTCAAAACGCCCCTATCATTCAATTCTGTAGTATCTTTATCACATTGATAACATAAGCATTTTGATAAGAAGGTACTATGAAAATCCACAAGTTAGCCATAATCGGTTTAGGTCATGTCGGATCAGAAGTCTTAACAAAGGCAGTTGCCCAGAATGTTGTAGCAGAGATTGCCTGCGTAGATATCAGACACAATGTAGCCTACGGAGAGGCTCTTGATATATGTCACTCTATTTCATCACCAATCAACAGGAATATAAAAGTATACTCGGGTGATTTTGATGTGGTAAAAGATGCTGATGTGATAATCTGCGATGCAGGTCCAAGCATCCTTCCTGGTCAGTATGAAAGACTTGCTCTTGCAAAAGAGAACGTAAAAACCATAACAGATGTAATGACAGAGGTGACAAAGTATAACCGTGATGCAGTCTTCATCATGATTACAAATCCTCTTGATGTTACTACATATCTTGCGGCAACACGTTTTGACTGGCCTTCAGGAAAACTGTTTGGTACAGGAACAACACTTGAGACTCTGCGTTTTAAATACATTCTCTCAAAACACTTCAATGTAAATCCTCAGGACATTCAGGGATATATGCTAGGTGAGCACGGAAATTCTGCTTTCCCTGCCTGGAGTACAGTTTCAATAGGTGGAATCCCATTAAGCCGCTTGAGTGACTACTTTGAAAATGTTGTTATAGACAGAGAACAGATACACAAACAGGTAGTAAAGACAGCCTATGAGGTAATGGATGCTAAAGGCTGGACAAATACAGGAATTGCATCTGGTGCCATAAGGCTGGCTCAATCTGTTTTCTTTGATGAAAAAGCAGTTGTTCCAGTATCCGTTCCTCTTACAGGAGAGTATGGTCTTACCGATGTAGCCTTATCTCTACCTTCTGTAGTTGGTGTATCAGGTGTGGAGAAGAGACTTGCTCTGCCATTACCAGATGATGAGCTTGAGATGCTTCACCACTCAGCAGACTGCATCAAGCAGGTTTTAAAGGCATCTGGCCTTATCTAGCGTTTTTTAAGAAAAACATAAAAAGGCCTTGATAGATATCAAGGCCTTTTCTATTGGAGGAGAACTATCTCCTAGAAAGAGCTTTTACATTGCGCTCTTCATTACCGGTGTAAATCTGACGTGGACGACCAAGTCTTGAATCGGCATTTGATCTCATCTCATTCCAATGGGTGATCCATCCGATTGTTCTTGCAATAGCAAAGATTACAGTGAACATTGAGGTTGGGATACCGATTGCATTGAGAATGATACCAGAATAGAAATCTACGTTAGGGTAGAGGTTTCTTTCAATGAAGTACTCATCTGACAGAGCAATCTTTTCAAGCTCTGTTGCTACAGCAAGCAGAGGGTTGTTCTCAAGATGGAGAGCATCTAGAACCTCATGACAGGTATCTCTCATTACAATAGCTCTTGGGTCAAAGGTTTTATATACACGGTGACCAAAGCCGAACAGTCTGAAAGGATCATTCTTGTCCTTGGCTCTTGCAACATACTGAGGAATTCTGTCTACTGAGCCGATTTCTTCTAACATTCTCAAGCAGGCCTCGTTTGCACCGCCGTGAGCAGGTCCCCATAATGAAGCTACACCAGCTGCAATACATGCATAAGGGTTAGCACCTGAAGATCCGGCAAGACGTACCGATGATGTTGAAGCATTCTGCTCATGATCGGCATGCAGAGTAAAGATTCTGTCTAATGCCTTCTCAACAATAGGGTTTACCTTGTACTCCTCACATGGGGTTGAGAACATCATGTGAAGGAAGTTTCCTGTATAGCTCAGATCATTGCGAGGATATACGAATGGATGTCCTATTGAGTACTTGTATGACATTGCAGCAAGAGTTGGCATTTTTGCTACAAGTCTTACAGCAGTAAGTTCACGATGCTCAGGATCATAGATATCAAGACCGTCGTGATAGAAAGCTGAAAGCGCACCGGCAACACCGCAGAGCACTGCCATTGGGTGTGAATCGCGTCTGAAAGCTTGGAATAAAGACTCAATCTGAGTATGTACCAGAGTATGGTGTTTAATTCTGTGAGAGAAATTCTGGTACTCTTCTTTGTTTGGCAACTCACCTTTGAACAGCAGGTAGCAGACCTGCAGATAATCACACTTTGTTGCAAGCTGATCGATAGGGTAGCCTCTGTAGAGTAAAACACCCTTCTTACCATCGATGAATGTGATTCGTGACATACATGATGCAGTAGAAACAAAGCCTGGATCATATGTAAAATAACCCTGCTTGCCCAGTTCTCGAATATCGATAACTTCTGGTCCAAGGGAACCTTTTAAGATAGGAAGCTTGATTGGATCCTTTCCAGGAATCATCAATGTTGCGTACTTATCTAATGTAGGTACAGTATCGTCTATAGCCATTATGATTATCTTCCTTTTCTACTTGTTAAAACTAATAGGTTCTTTCGTTTTGCCAGTTGCAGATTCTCTGAAGCTGACAATTTGAGTTTGCTTAAACGTTCGCTCATGTCCTCAACTACATTGTAAACATAATCATAAAAAAAACTACATATTGATCAATTACAAGTAATTGCACCGTTATCGACCGATCAATTATTGAGCAAAACTCATTATGATGTACAATTAGCAGATAAAAACATACAATTCCACGATTAGTTTTATTAAAAATAATGATTTAGAGCCATGGAAAAGAGAATTTTATTAACAGAGTGTGCTGATGATGTTGGTCTGATTGCGAGGATCACCAATGTATGTTCACTGTTTCATTTCAATGTAATAAGACAGGATCAGTTTGCTTCTCATGATGACAACAAGTTTTTTATGAGAACTGTTATTGAAGGTGATTTTTCAAATCAGGAATCAAATGAAACCTTTATCAATACTGTAATAGGCGTTCTTCCACAGGGTGCTATTGTCAGGCTAAATGATAATCATCGTCGCCGTTTATGTGTTCTTGTAACAAAAGAGTCTCACTGTCTTGGTGAATTATTATTAAAAACCTATTCTGGTGCAATGAATGCTGACATTGTATGTGTTGCCGGTAATCATCCTACACTTGAGAAACTTGTAGCAAAATTTGATGTTCCATTCAAGCTTGTATCATGTGAAGGTATTACTAAGGAAGAGCAGGAAAAGGCCATGATCGAGGTTATCGATTCATGCAATCCTGACTATGTGATTCTGGCAAAATACATGAGAATTCTCTCTCCTGAGTTTGTAAACCACTATCCTCTTGGAAAGATTATCAATATTCACCATTCATTCCTTCCTGCATTTATTGGTGCAAAGCCTTATCTTCAGGCATATAACAGAGGTGTGAAGATCATTGGTGCGACAGCGCATTTTGTGACAAACAATCTTGATGAAGGCCCAATCATTGAGCAGGATGTTATCAAGGTAAATCACCGTTATGATCCAGAAACTCTAGCTAAGGCAGGTCATGATGTTGAGCAGATGGTTCTGATGAGAGCCATCAACAAGGTTCTTGATGACAAGGTCTTTATTCACGGAAACAAGACCGTAGTGTTCTGATAAAAATAATCGGCATTAAGCTTAACCCCCAGCAGTTTGAATAAATCTTCTGGGGGATAAAAGTTAAGGTGCCAGACGCTTAGGCTTCTGCCACTCGCCATCTTCAAGATCGTAAATGAATCTGTCGTGAAGTCTGTTTTCTCTTCCCTGCCAGAATTCCACCTGAGTAAATTTAACTCTGAATCCTCCCCAGAATGAAGGCAGAGGGATTTCTCCGTTTTTGAATTTCTCTTTTATTTCAAGAAACTTTCCTTCAAGTACGCCTCTTGCAGAAATCAGGTGTGACTGATTTGAAGCCCATGCTCCAATCTGACTGCCTCTTGGACGGGAGTGGAAGTATTTAAGATCTTCAAGTTTACCCTGTCTTCTTGCCTCTCCTATAAACATCACCTGTCTTTCAAGCATATACCAAGGGAAGAGCAGGCAAATCTTCGGATTGGATTTAAGATGTTCTGCTTTTCTTGAACCTAGGTTTGTGTAAAAGACCAGATCTTCTTTTGTATAGTCTTTTAAAAGAACCATTCTTGAAAAAGGCTGTCCGTTAGCATCAACCGTACTTACAACCACACCATTAGGGTCATAAATCTTTGAATCTATCGCCTGTCCCAGCCATTTTTCAAACAAATCCATTGGATGAGCCGGAAGATCGCTCTCATCTAATCCGCCTGTCTGGTAACTGCGCCTTAAATCAGCAACGTCTATCATTTTTATAGCCTTAATATCGATGAATAAATGTATAAAACAAATCATACTCTAAAAATACCGAGAATATAACCGGCAAAATGAGCGATTTTTCTGACATGGTATCTGCAAAATGCTAGAATAGCAGTATTAGTTTTTCTGTCCCGAGGAGAGGGACTTTTTTGTTACAGCTATTATTAGGTGCTTAAATGAATACTTACCCAAAAACAGCTTTGGTTATCAATTGTGGAAGTTCATCAGTTAAATTTGCAATTTTAAATCCAGAAGACGGCTATATCTTTTTAAACGGTATTGCAGAAGCTTTAGGCCTGTCAGATGCAAGAATTTCATGGAAGTTCAACGGTGGTGAAAAAACCGAGACCATGTTAGGAGCAGGTGCAGATCATAAGAAGGCATTGGAATATCTGGTAAGCAATGTTCTTGCAAACGACAAGTCATTACTTGAGTCTATCGTAGCCTGCGGTCATAGAATTGTTCAGGGCGGTGATATTTATTCTGAGCCTACCTTAATCAATGATGAGGTTGAGGAGAACATCAAGAAGGTTATTCCTTTTGCCCCTCTTCACAATCCAGCTCACCTGCTGGGTATCGATGCTGCAAGAGCAAGTTTTCCAAGCATTCCTCATGTAGCTGTTTTTGATACAGCTTTCCATCAGACAATGCCTCCAAAGGCTTTCCGCTACGCTATTCCTGAGGATTACTACACTGATCTGCATCTACGCAAATATGGTGCTCACGGTACCTCACATATGTTCCTCTCACAGGAAGCAGCCAAGTTATTAGGCAAGCCATTAGAGGAAACCAATCTTATCACCTGCCACTTAGGTAACGGTGCATCTGTTACAGCAGTAAAGGGTGGCAAGTGTGTTGATACCTCAATGGGTTTAACTCCATTAGACGGTCTTATCATGGGTACACGCTGTGGCAGCATCGATGCTTCTGTAGTATTTTTCCTGTGTGAAAGAATGCACATGACTCCAGATGAGGTAAAAGAGGTTCTGAACAAGAAGTCTGGTATGGCAGCCGTATCAGGTGTATCTTCAGACTTCAGACCAATTGTTGCCGGCATGAATGAGGGCAATGAGAGATGCCGCATGGCACTTGAGATGTATGCCTACCGTCTGGCCAAATTTATTGCATCATACTATGTTCCACTAAATGGTCACATCGATGCTATCGTGTTTTCAGGCGGTGTTGGTGAGAATGGTCCTACCACACGTAAGTTTGTCTGTGCAGAGCTTCAGGAAGCTTTTGGTATCAAGCTTGACAACGAAGCTAATTACAATGCAAAGGTATTTATGGGCGTTGACAAGCAGCTTATCTCAACTCCTGATTCAAAGGTTAAGGTATATGTTATTGCAACAAACGAAGAGCTTGTTATTGCCCGTTCTGCAATGAGCTTTGTAAAGTAGTTGTGAATTACAAAAATTACCATTTTATGCACTAATATGTTAGATTAGATGTGATAATTATCTGTCGACATTAGTTCAAACAATCCTCATGCCGACAGTGTGAGGATTTCTTTTTTTAGAGACTTTATGAATAAAAAAACTCCCGTAATTAAATTAGACCAGATGGATGCCCGAACAAACACCAGTTTTATTCGCGGTTATAAAAAATTCTGGCCGTTTTTACGCCCATATCTGTTCTGGGCAATTTTAGGAGTGCTGCTGACTATTCCGGTTGGTGCATTAGATGCTGTTGTGGCATCATTTCTAAAGCCTTTTATGGATAACGTGATGGTGGCTCAGAATGCTGAGTTTGCCTATTACGTACCACTGTTTATTATCGGTTTTACCTTTGTTCAGGGTATCTGTATCTACGCTTCAAATCTAGTAAATGCCTATGTCGGATCAAAGGTATCCATGGATATGAAGCTTGCCTTGTACAAAAAGCTGCTACAGTTTGAGTCAACCTTTTTTGATAAGAATACCTCAGGTAGCGTGGCGATGAGGTTTTCAGGTGATGCTGATTCTGCCACCTCAGGTCTTATTGGTAATTTAAAGCTCTTTTTACAGAAGTTCTTCTCTTCTGTATCACTGGTAGTAGTGCTTTTGTGGAATTCATGGGAACTGTCATTTATTGCACTTGGTGTGCTGATTATACTTGTTATCCCAATGAAGATTGTAAGAAAGAGGATCAAGCAGATCACTTTAAGAAGCCTTACTGCAAGCGCCAAAATGGGAACTTCATATTTTGAAACCTATTCTGGTATAAAGATTATCAAGTCATTTAATCTTCAGAATACCATCTACAACAAGTACAAGGATAACTATCAGTCACTGTTTGTCCTTGCCATGAAGATTGTGCGTGACACCAACTGGCTTGCACCTGTAATGCATCTTGTAACAGCATTTGGCGTTGCCGGTGTTCTGTATTTCGGTTTACACCTTATTGAGATAAAAGATATTACAGCAGGTTCATTTGTAGCATTCCTGGCTGCACTGATTATGCTTTATACCCCAATCAAGAGTATTGGAAACAACTATATTGCTGTTCAGAATTCTCTTCTAGCTCTTGATCGTATAGCCGAGCTTCTAGAAGCAGGCTCCTATGAGCTAAATGATGGTGATGGCAAAAAGAAGCTTGAATCAGTAAGCAATAATATCAGTTTTGATCATGTAACCTTCTCTTATGACGGCTCAAGAATTGTGCTAAATGATGTTTCCCTTGAAGTTCCTGTAGGAAGCAAGGTCGCTTTGGTAGGCAATTCAGGCGGAGGCAAGTCAACAGTATGTTCACTTATCCCAAGACTGTACGAGGTAGACAGTGGAAGCGTCAAGATCGATGGTGTTGATATCAGAGATTTCTCTCTCTCATCTTTAAGAGAGAATATTTCTATGGTATTTCAGGACAACTTCCTCTTTGACGGTACCGTAAAGGAGAACCTTCTGTACGGAAAGGAGAATGCTACTGATGAGGAGATTGAGTTTGCAGTAAAGAGCGCTTATCTTGATGAGTTTGTCAAGAAACTGCCAAAGGGTATTGATACTGTTATCGGTGAGCGTGGTCTTT
Source organism: Succinivibrio sp. (assembly GCA_051891035.1). Taxonomy (GTDB): domain Bacteria; phylum Pseudomonadota; class Gammaproteobacteria; order Enterobacterales; family Succinivibrionaceae; genus Succinivibrio. Next base: position 7,485 of record JBJFET010000043.1, read on the forward strand.
TACTCTCAGGAGGACAGAAACAGCGTCTTGCAATTGCCCGTGCTATCTTAAAGAATGCTCCCGTTGTAATTTTGGATGAGGCAACTTCTGCATTAGACAATAAGTCAGAAAAGGTCGTTCAAAGAGCATTAGACAAGCTCATGGAAGGCAGAACAACCATTGTAATTGCTCACAGACTTTCAACTGTTATGGATGCAGACAAGATCCTGGTTATCAATGACGGTAAAGTTGTTGAAGAGGGTACACATTCTCAGTTGCTAGCTTTAAATGGTGCCTATGCTGTGCTTTATAAATCTCAGTTTGCAAAAGAGCAGGATGAGCAAAAGAAAGCAGGAGAGGCTGAAGCTGAAGATGTAGATGCCGTGCATCTGGCCAAGTAGAGGATATATTCCATATCTCTGAAGAAGCAGGCTCAATGCCTGCTTTTTTTTATGACAATAAAAATCTGAAATTCCTCAAATTCTTAAAACCGAAACGATACCATTTACAACTATTTCAAGTAGAATACTTCTGTACAGATAAATAGCTGTGTACAAGATTTTATTAAAAAAGAGGAATATATGAGGAAGTCTTTAATTTTGATTGTGTCATCGCTGCTTTTTTGCGGATGCACCTGTGATTTTTCATCTGACAAAACCCAAACAGTAACCGTCTCAAAGACTGATGAGATTGTGGTTAAAAATGACGTAATCACAGACAGACTTAATAAAGATGGTGTTGTATATCTTCAGAGAATTGCAAATGCAAAGTCATCTGAAGGTTATGTAAATGGAACAGGAACTGCTGTGGACAGTTTCCTTGAAAGTTCTTTTTCAGGACATGCCTCCACTATTCTAAATGATGAAGATTATGGCTATGATGCTCTGACCACTATAAGCTATGTTAAAAAGCTAAATAAAAAAAGTGGTGAAAAGAAGATCCGCTATGTAATTATCCCAAGATTCATGAATACCAAGGTTGTTCCTAAAAACCTTTATGTATCAAGTCTGAAGCTTGGCGATTATGATAATTCAAAAGCACAGCTCAAACAGTACTATGATAAAGATCTTAACAGAATGGACGGTACAGTTGAGATTACAGGATCATTTGATATTGTACTCGAGCTTTGTGTATACGATCTTGAAAAAGATGATAAGGCTCCTATGATGAAGCCAAAGATGCATCTGCATGCAGATGACTGGAAACTTACCTCCGTGCAGCCGATGACTGATTCTTTTGCAGCAGAAAAATTAAACAGCGAAATGATGCGTCATCGTGATTATTATGAGCTTTCAGGAATGTCAGAGCATGTCATAAGGGCAGCATTTGACGGAAAATATGGTTTTACAAAGCCATATATTGAGCTGTTTGTAGATTCACTGTACTAAATATTTCTGAATTCTGACTGATAAAAAGGACATTGTCCTTTTTATCCGTTGTATGTCAGAGTTTACAGGCATTAACTGAAACTCTGACACAAGACATGCTGTTATTTGTCCTTATTGGCAATAACAACTGTAGAACGAGGAGGAATGGTAAGAGATTTTCCTGCAAACAGCTCCTTTAGAAGCTTTTCCTCATATTCAGGAGATGTTCTTGTTGCACCATAAGCATTAACAGAAAGTGTTTCTCTTGAAAGCAGCTCGTACAGACCCTCAAGACCTTCTCCATGATCAACTCTGCGAACATTTCTTCCAGATAAAGGGATCAGCAGATCTTCACCTGTATCTTCAGTATCATCAGAGCCGCAGTCCTCAGGCATATAAATAGCTGCAAGAAGTGGAAACAGAGCTGAACCCTGCTCAATTTTAACCTGCTGCTTTGAGGCATTTACAAGAACCATGGCAAATCTGTTTGCATACAGTCTGAAGTAACCAAAGTAAGAGCCACCTGCGCAGAAGAAGAGCATTGAGCCTTTTGAAAATGCAGGATTTGAGCGTCTAAGTGCAGTAAGCTCTGTGATCACACCCTGTATCTCATTAGAGTTGACACTTGCATGTCTGTCTTTCAATGCTTTAAAAGGGATCATCGAACGAGGACCGACATTGAATTTTTCAATAACGTCTCCAAGTTCATCACCCTGATAGATACAAGGAATGCCGCGCCATGTGAAAAGACAGGCTAGAGCTGACTGATACAGGTACTTGTCTCCGCCGATGATGCTGAAGAACCTTGTGATCTTGTAATTGTCCAGCTGGTTTAACAGGCAGAGCTTTACCTGCTGAGAAATACCCACAGAGAATTCTTCGCAGCTACGTCTTAAATCCTCACCTGTATATGGGGTTGGATCTCCATTAAGATTGATGCCACCAAAGAATGATCTGATAGGGCTGATAAAACCTGTGTAGTTGATGGTTCCATCAACATTACCTTCAGAACATATAGCATAGCGGGGATCAGAACCGAACTGACCTAGCATCAGGCAGTCAAGATGAGAGTCTCGTGCTGATTTGCAGATGTCAGTCAGTCGTTTGATATTGTTGCGGGCAGTACCGTTGTCACCAATCTGAGAAGCATCGTCTATAACCCAGCCGTCAATTCCGTATGGAGCTCTTAGCCACTTTTTGACGATACTGTTTTGACCATCATAGATTGAATGGCAGGTCTCGTAGCTTGAATAATCAAGTTTTGGATAATTTGCCTTGTCATCTGAAACGTAGGCTTCACCCTCAGAAGTAAAGGTATAGATCTCACGATATGGTGAATCCTTATGACGCAGTGCTCCTTTGCCGGTGCGCTCCTGTCTGTCAAACCAAGGATGGGTATCACCGGTATGATTGAAGGTTCCATGAAGAATGATCTTCATCTCATATCCGTAAGCCACGGTTCTCAGTCTCTTTAAGGCTCCGTTGCCACCAAAGTGAGGATCAACCATGTCGTAATCCTCGGTATCAAATTTATGAACTGATGGCGCCTTGAAGATTGGGGTCATATAGATTGTGTCACATCCAAGACCTCTGATATAAGGGAGCATTGCAGCAATACCATCAAGATCTCCACCACAGTGGGTCTCATCAAGATTAACCAGATCAAAGCCCTTGGTTTTTATTGGCTCTTCAGTTTCAATTCTATTGCCGTCTACATTGAAATATCCACTTGATGAGGCAAACTTATCAGGATAAATCTGATAGATCACTGAATCTAAAGCCCACTGAGGGTGTGTATTGAACATTTCAATAGCATAGCAGTGCTGCATCAGAGGTGGTTCTCTTGACATACCAAGGGAGCTGTACCAAACAACGTCGGTAATCTGACCTTCCTTGTCTGTCAGGGCAATCTTGAAATAATATGTCAGAAGGTTCTGGCTTTTATCTGCTGTGAGAGGTGCTTCAAAGCGATGAATTCCAGAGCAGGAACCTGTATAGGTCATTGGATTGCGGTGATCTTCATTTGAAGAGAAATTGACAATAGATATCTTTAGTCGGTTATGATTAGCACCGCGTACAAACAGTACTGCATTTACATTCTGTGTAGATTCCATACCTGGAGATGTACAGGTGTGAAAGCACTGAAATGGAAGTGAGGATCGTGGAGAACTAGTGTTCTGACGCATAATTTGCCTTCCTGTTATATTAAAGCATCGCTAATGCGCGGCTTAATGTTAAATAAATATCTTCAACACCTTTAATATCCACTCTTTCCATTGGTGAATGTGGATTAAGGATGGTTGGTCCGATTGAAATAAGCTGTAGATTACTGTTTGCCTTTGCAAAATTTGCACACTCTACGCCGGCATGCAGAGCGGTGATCTTAAATCTGTCACCTGTTACAGCCTGATAACTTTCATTTAAAACATCTATCAGACGGTTTGAGCTAGGAGATGCCCAAGGCTCATGTCTGTTGCCTTCCTCAACTTCTACATTATCCAAAAGATAACATAGGGCTTTTACATTGCCTATCATATCACTTAAAGCAGTGCTGTTAAGTGAACGGGCAAGCATTGAGAGACTGATGCACTCATTTGATGTAGTGGCTACTCCGAGGTTAATTGAGGTTTCAACTACCCCCTCAAACTGCTTTGACATACGGATAATTCCGCTTGGGAGAGATTGAATAAAGTGAATAAAATCAAGAGATTGGGCATAGCCTAAAGTCTTTGAAACATCTGCTTTCTCAAAGTGAATTTCCATTGAAGGATCAGTAAGAGCATATATCTGTTTTTGGGCATTGAAGCACTGTTTAAATGCACTGATAAAACCATCAATATCATTTTCAGGAACAGCAACAGTACACTGTGCCTTTGCAGGAATTGCATTTCTTACGATACCACCTGTGTAGCTTTGCAAAAAGAAATCAAAATCGTCAGACAGTGAGCTGAGCATTGAAGCGAGTACCTTGAGTGCATTTGCATGTCCTAGGTGGATATCGGCACCTGAATGACCTCCAGAGAGCTGGCTTAAGGTAATCTTCAGACCTTGTGTATTTTCTGGTGTAATAAGAGCAGTGTTGAATCTGATATTGACATCGTAGGATCCGGCGCAGTTTACGAACAGATAGCCGTTATCTTCAGAATCTAGGTTGATAAGGTAATCTCCCTGCAGGTACTCAGATGAAAGTGAGGCTGCACCTCTCATGCAGGTTTCCTCTTCAACAGTAAAGATCATGCGCAAAGGTCCGTGAGAAAGATTCTCATCAGTCATGATTGCCATGCAGATGGCGATGGCAATTCCATTATCAGCGCCAAGGGTAGTTCTGTCTGCTTTTACAAACTGACCATCAACATAAGGTTTAACAGCTTGAGTTACAAAATCATGTGAGTAGCCGTCCTGAGCTACAGGAACCATATCCATGTGCCCCTGAAGGATCACAAGCGGAGAGTCTTTTTTATCAGAGGTTGCAGCAACGTCAATGATCACGTTACCGCATTCATCTGTAACTGCCTTATGACCATGTTCAGTGGCAAAAGCGCATAGGTATTCAGCAAGTTTCTGTTCATGAGCTGAAGGATGAGGGATTTTTGTAATCTCATTAAAGTATGTCCAGACAGCCTTGGGCTCAAGCTCAATAATGTTTTTGATCACTTTTAAACCTTAATTTGGAATATTTGACAATATTAAATTCTTCTGTTATTTAGAGTTCGTATATTATAACCGCATTTTGCCTTTATTTTCGTGTAAAGTAGTTTAATATCAGTCATTTTTGACAAATTAAGTGGTCGGTCAAAAAAAATACCCTCAATTCTGGAAGTTTTTCATGAGTCTTTATGAGAAGATGCGTTCTGTATTAGATGAGAACAGAAGCAGAGCGCAGTACAGAACCGTTGTCAGCAAAGCACAGAACGGTTCACACATTGCTGTTGAAGACAGAGAATATATAAACCTTTCATCAAATGATTATCTAGGATTAGGCTCTGATCTTCATGTCTGCAAGATGTTTCTTGATTCGCTTGATGGCAAATCTTTAAGAATGTCATCATCAGGTTCACCTCTGCTGACAGGAGCCCATGAATCATACAGCAGGGCTCTGTCTGTAATGGAAAAACTAATGGGCAAAAAAGCTCTGTTTTACAATTCTGGTTTTGCGGCAAACAGCGGCGTGATAAGCGCCCTCTCTGCACCTGATACGCTCATAATCGCAGACAAACTGTCTCATGCATCCATAATTGACGGCATGATGTCATCTAAGGGAAAGTGCCTGAGATTTGCCCACAATGACTATGAGCATCTTGAGAGCCTCATTGAAAAGAATCATACTCTGTATGATTCAGTCATTGTTGTTACAGAAGCTCTTTTCAGCATGGATGGTGACTTCTGTGATATTCAGAGACTCTGTCAGATAAAGCAGAAATATCAGAACGTCTATCTTTATGTGGATGAAGCCCACTCATTCTGTGTATATGGTGACAGGGGACAGGGACTGTGTTATTTAAAAGGCTGTCTTGATAAGGTTGATTTCGTGTTGACAACCTTTGGCAAGGGATTAGGTTCTCAGGGCGCCTGCATTTTATGCAATGAGACAGCAAGAGATTATCTGATTAACACCTCACGGTCACTTATTTTTTCAACGGCACTCTCTCCTTTTTCCTTTGAGCATGCGGCATTTATGCTTGAGTATATGCAGCATGAGACTAACCGACGCGAACGTCTTGAGAAAATAAGTCGCTATATACATGAGAAGTTGTATTTGGCAGGTTTTGAAGATCTGTCCTCATCACAGATTATTCCTCTTTTAACCTATGACAATGAAAAAGCTCTTAAGGCAAGTGAGTTTTTTAAGGAAAAAGGATTTTACGCTATGCCTATAAGACATCCTACCGTACCTTTGGGAAAAGCTAGATTGAGACTCTCCCTGTCGGCATTTCTATCTGATATGCAGGTAGAACAGCTTGCCGATACCATTGAACAGTCTGCTCAACTGTACGGTACAAAGGCGTGTTTATGAAACAGTATTTTTTAAAGCAAAATCATTCTGACAATCTGAATCTGTTTTTTCTTGGCTACGGTCAGGATGAAAAGCCGTTTGACTATCTGAAAAATATTTCAGAAGATGATCTGATGCTTGTATATGATTACACCGACAGTGACTTTGAC
>JBJFET010000044.1:0-13713 GCA_051891035.1 Succinivibrio sp.
TGTAGCTAGATGTACGGGAGGTCTGTTCTGCACAGCTCAGCTTATCCAGTCTATTATTCATTTTGTCTCAAGAGATGCCATGGATATTGAGGGTTTTGGTGACAGAATTGTAGAACAGCTAGTTTCAACAAAGGTGATCTCCTCGGTAGCCGATCTTTATACCTTAAGTGAGGATGCTCTGGCCTCAACTGTACTCGATGAGGGTGGCAGTGATAAAAAAGAGCGTCTATTAGGACATGTTGTAGCAAAGAAACTCATAGCAGCCATTGATAAATCAAGAGTAATTCCAATGAACAGATTTATCTATGCGCTTGGAATTCGTGAAGTAGGTGCAAGTACAGCAAGAACACTTGCCTCTAACTATTCAAATATGGATGATCTGATAAAGGCATCCTATTCTCAGCTACTCACACTTCCTGATATTGGTCCTGTGGTAGCAAGACACATAGTCGATTTCTTTTCAGAAAAGCACAATCTTGAGATTATAGACAGGCTGATAGCCCGCAATGACGGTTTTCTGTTCAGTGCAGGAATAGAGCTTACCCCTCTGCCTCAGACTTCTGCGCTTACAGAAGATCAGATGCCACTCATGGGTAACACCTACGTTATTACAGGAACTCTTGAGAGTATGGACAGAAATGATGCCAAGGCAAGGCTTCTGTCCTTAGGAGCAAAAGTGTCAGGCTCTGTATCTAAAAAGACAACAGCTCTTGTCTGTGGAGCTGCGCCTGGTTCAAAGTTCACCAAGGCAACCGAGCTTGGCATTGATATCCTGTATGAAGATGATTTTTTAAAACTGCTTGAAGAACTTGAAGCAAAATCAAAGTAGAAGCAAGCAGGTCTGAAACAGATCTGAGCCTGAAGCCCTGTATTAACGGTGCATCAGGCTAAGGTTATTTTGTGACTAGAAGTGGCTCGGTTGAAACTCTGCTGTTTGATGCAACAGAATCCTTCTGATTTACAGCTTTTTCAAGTTCTGCTGCATTGTCTAATGGCAGATAGATTGCTCTGTGGGGATCAATCCTGTCGCCAGCATAGCCTGAGTTGAGTTTCTTGAGGATCTCAAGCTTTGCTCCTGAAATTTTTGCAACTTCCTGCAGACTGTTGACTCCTGCCGAGTCCACTTTTCTAAAGGCTGGTCTGTTTTTGATTGAGGGCAGTTCCACTCCATACTCAGATGGATTCTTGAGCACGTCAGAATAGGCCTTGAACTTCATGATATAGGCTCTAGTAGCCCTTGAGATACTGATATCTCTGGCATCAGGCTCCTTTATTCCTGCCTTTAAGGCTCTCTGATATGCCTTGTTAACGCCATATTCACCTGCGTTGTAGGCTGCAGCAACAATCTCCCAGTTGCCAAATCTTGAGTAAAGCTTTTTCAGATAGCTGATGCCAGCATCTGTAGATGCCATAAAATCGTATACGGCATCATAATTCTTTGTCTTGTGAAGACCTAGGGCATTTCCTGTAGATCTGGCATACTGCCATGCTCCATGGGTTGAGCCATTTCTGCTTCTTGCATTAAGTCCGCTCTCCAGTAGAGGAATGGCTGCAAGTTCAAGCGGAAGTTCTGCTTCCTTCAGGCTGCTTAGCAGGTAATGGACATAGATTTCATTTCGCTTAAGATTTAAGGCAATGGTACGGGCAAATTTCTTTGCCAGTTTCTTTTCAGCATCAGTCAAAGTGAAGTTCAGAGTGAATCTTGAAGAATCGGCAAGATCAGTATCCCATACAGATAACTGATCATTGCAGTCTGCAGATTCCATTTCTTTTTCTGCTGAAGTGGCAATCTCTTTTTCATTCTGAGCGCTCTCAAATCTGTCAGATGAAGAGCATGCGTTTATGGAAAAGATAGCTGCTGTTACTACACCAAAGCATAGATATAAAGTTTTCTTAATCATCCTGCCTATTCACTTGATCGTAATACGATCGGTTGTAAACTGTGATAATCAGGAGCAAAAACCTTCATCAAGGCTCTTGTTGTCTCCCAGAGCTGCAGTCCTTGCAAGCTCGTCACATCTTTCGTTTTCCGGGTGTCCGGCATGACCCTTTACCCATCTGAAAGAGATCTGATGTCTTGCACATTGTGCATCTAGCTGTTGCCAGAGATCTTTGTTTTTCACCGGTTTTTTAGTACTGGAGATCCAGTTGTTCCTTTTCCACCCTGAAAGCCAGCTTGTCATTCCGTTCTTGACATACTGACTGTCTGTTGTAATCGTAACCCTGCAGGTCTCCTTCAGGGCTGACAGGGCAGCAATAACAGCCATAAGTTCCATTCTGTTATTGGTGGTACTGATATAACCGCATGAAAGTTCTTTTACGTGTTCACCATACTTAAGAATAGCTCCATAGCCACCAGGACCTGGATTTCCAAGACATGAACCGTCAGTAAAGATTAGTACTTCTTTCATAGCCTAAACTTAGTTTTGGAAGAGACTAACCTTCCTTGCTGTAAATTAAAATTGCGAGTAATCGATATTCCTATTATAGCAGAAAATAAAATAAATGTTTTTTGTGAAAAATCAAATAGATAACCGTAAATGAACAGCCTGTGTCGTTAAAGCTATGCATCTGTTTGACAAAAATCAGTTAGATGTGAAAAGTTCCTGCATGCAGTTTCTGTCATACATCTTTTACAGTGCTCTGACAGAATAGCCGATCTCTGATAGAATAATAAGGCTGATTCTAGTGGCAGTGAATTTTGTTTTTTTTGTCTGAGCTTCTGGAGATAAGGTTTTGTTAAGACAGGTTGCACTTGATACAGAAACAACTGGTAAGTCAGATGATGGTACCCCAGGAGAGCACCGTATCATTGAAGTTGGCTGTGTGGAAATCATTGACAGAAAGCTCACCGGAAGAACACTGCAGCTATATGTGAATCCTGAGCGTCCTGTAGATGAGGAGGCTTTTCAGGTTCACGGCATTTCAAATGAGTTTCTTGCAGACAAACCAAAATTCAGTGAGGTTGCAGGGCAGCTGATAGATTTTATCAGAGGTTCAGATCTTCTCATTCATAACGCAAAGTTCGACGTGGGCTTTATGGATAAGGAGTGGCAGCTTCTAGGGCTTGATGAGCTCACCTCAGATATGGCTACAGTTGTGGATACCGTGGCTCTTGCCATGAAGCTGTGTCCTGGACATCAGGTAAATCTTGATAATCTGTGCAATCTTTTTTATGTGGACAAGTCAGCCCGTACAGTTCACGGCGCTTTGCTAGACGCTCAGATCCTAGCTGAAGTATACCTGGCAATGACAGGTGGTCAGAAAGATCTTGAGTTTTCCGAGAGTTCTGATACCAGAGGCGCCCGTTGGCAGAGACCACAGGGGGCAAGACTTCCGATTATGAAGATAGAGCCTGACAGACTTGCGGTACATATAGATACCATGATCAGCATTGCTCAGAAAAACAAGCTCAGGGCCGAAGAAGGCAAACCTGTAATTGCAGGATCTGACTGGTCTTCTGATTATGATATGGAGATGCTTGTTAAAGGCGAGGAAGAGGGCAAGAAGGATTTTGCCAAAAGACTTGCCGAACAGAAGGCGATGATGGTGGACAAACTTCTTGATGATACACAAAAAGAGCTTTTAAGAGTATACAAGCAGAAAGATCACGAAGCCTATATTGAATGGGAAGATCGTGTAATGGGCAGAAAGAAATAGCCTATAATGGATAAGATACATAAGCAGGAGGTACAAATGCTTTCATTTAATGTGCTTGATGATTTGCGCCAAGAACTTCAGGTTTTATCTGATTACATTTCAAAGAAGGATACTAAAGAGGAAATCGAAAAGGCAATTTCCATGATGGCAGATTCTGTCAGGAACGGCGGCAAGATCATTTCTGCTGGTAATGGCGGCAGTATGTGTGATGCAATGCATTTTGCCGAAGAGCTGACCGGAAGATACAGAGATAACCGACCATCATATCCTGCTGTAGCTATCTGCGATCCAAGCCATATTACCTGTGTCGGTAACGACTATGGCTTTGACTACATCTTTTCAAGATATCTTGAGGGCATGGGTTTTAAGGGAGATGTCTTTTTGGGTATTTCAACATCAGGCAATTCAAAGAACATCATTGAAGCATGTCGTGTATGCAGAGAAAAGGGCATCAGATCTATTGTGCTTCTAGGAAAGGATGGCGGTAGACTTAAGAATGAATGTGATCTTCCGATAATTGTTCATCATGATGGCTACGCTGACCGAATTCAAGAAGTTCACACCATGATAATTCACATTATGATAAGAGGCATCGAGGATTCTCTCAAATAGCCTCTCTTAAAGGCTGCAGTTGCAGCCTTATTCAATATCAGGGAAGGCATTCAGCTTAGCCTGGAAATAGTATAGTTGCTCGCTGATCCTTCTCATTGCAGCTTCCTGACTGCATGAGGCATCAATCTTTTTGCTAAATACCTTCATATTTCCTTCTCTGCTGAATCTGTAAGCGATTCCCTCATAAGGTGAGTAAAGTGAACAGGCATATTTCTGTCCATGCTTTACTACTACAGAACCATTGTATGAATACGGGAAATTGCACTTTCTGTCAGAGAGCATGTCACAGCCAAAAGAGTAGAAGGTATGTTCAGAGGTGGCATGATGCAGAATGGTGGAAATAATATCCTTGTGGGAACCGGCTCTGTTTCTGTTGTACTTTACCTTTGTCTCTTTAATGTACTGATCAGGCATATACAGGTAAAAAGGTACGGCATGACCGAAAACAAGCTCGTCAGGGTGGTCTGAGTAGCCAATGCCTCTTAAATTGTGATCACCTGTTGCTGCAATATAGGTTTTAGATGACAGTTCAGGATCAGTCTTTACAGCTGATATGAACTTGCCAAGCTCATCATTTGCATATCTGAAGGTTGCAAATATGGTTTTGGTATTGCTGTATGAGAATCTTTCAAGAGACTTGTCATCGATATTGACTTCCTGTACATCCACATGCTTTGGCAGTCTGTATGGAGGATGATTGGTAATTGAAAGTGTCATGATAAAACGTGGTTTGTCATGTTTCTCCTTTAATACCTTAAAGGTTTCCTTAAACAGATATTCATCGTCAATGCCCCAAGCTCCAGAGGTGGCATCAGGGAAATCTCTTATAACATTGCTTCTTTCAATGACTCTGTCAAAACCGATAATGCGCAGGAAATTGTCGTAATTTCTCCATGAAGATGAGGATGCGGTGATAAAAATTGTCTCGTAACCTGCATTTTTAAAATCATCCACAATATTGCAGATATATTTCTTGTTTGCATGAGCTGAAGTTGAAAGATTCAGATCAGGAACTGAAAGCATCAGTCTTGTAAGACTGTCAGAGGTTCCATCGCCTTCAGAGATGAAATTGGTAAAGAACATATCCTTGTCTATATGTTCTCTGAGCGCACCTAAAAGGTCGATATCCTTTCCGTTATCATAGGTCAGGAGATGATAGCTCATGCTTTCCATGACGTTGAATACGATATCAGGAGGATTGTCTTTTAAAAACTGATTCTTAGATGATCTGTTCTTAAGAGGACTGAACAGCGAGGAAAAATCGTCCTTGTTGATTTTAATTCCCAGTTCCCTGTAGGTATCGGCAATTTCCTGTGTATCTACAAGAGGTATGTTCAGAGAGTTTTTCTCCCACTGGTATGCCCAGTAGAAAGCCAAAACTCCGCTTGGAAGATTGCTGTTGATGCTTGGTTTGTCACATACCTGGGCATTGAGCTGTCTTAGAGGGAATGTTCCAAAAGAGCCTCTGATCAGAACAAAGCATGCAGCAACAATAAACAAGAAAAGTGCGGTCAGGTATTTTCTGTCCGCAGGAATTCTGATGTATCTTCTGACAGCCTGAATAAGTCTTGGACTAATAAAAGAGTATATGTAGCAGGCAATCAGAATAGCAACAGAACCAGAGATTACAGGATAGTCATTTACTATTGTCTTGACTACGGCAAGAGGATCTTCCTTTGAGATGGCAAAGATGAAGGTATTGATGCTTGAGTCGTAGGTCTTGAAATAAAAAAAGTTAATGACAGAGAAGATGAAAAAGATGAGTACCACTATATGTGAATACAGTCTTATAGCTTTTGTAAGCCTGTCAAAGAAGCTCAAGGAGAACAGACAGATAGAGCACAGAAGTGGCAGTGCATAGGCAATGAGTATTACTTTGATGTCATATCTTGCTGAAAGAACAAAAAAGTTTAACTGTTCGCCTAAAGAAATATCTGAAAAGGCTTCTGAACAGAAGGAAAAAAGAATAGCCAGTCTGCATATAAATGTAAGTGCAAAACAGAAGATAACACCGGATGCAATAACAGAAAAGGCATTGATGAGATTTTCTTTGTTTCTATTTAATATTGTACTCATAACGGATCATCAGCAGTTTTTTTCTGCAGGATAAACAGTCAGCTGCTTTTACAGATATAAAATGACAAAACAAATGATTTTTGAAATAAGAGATATAAATCACATCTTATAAGCGAGGAGTAGGATAGCAGATTATTTTTAATATTTCTATTACACATTCATGACATAAGTGAATGTAAAAATTAAGAATTCTTCTCTAAAAAGACAATATTGAATAATTAAATAACATCGTATGAAGAAAAATGAGTAATAAAAAACATGTGGTTTAAAGTGTTATAAATTCTGATATTTTATGTTAATTTTGAGAAAATTAGTTTAATTGCGTGTAATAAATGGTTAATTTAGGTATATTATAACCAGTTCCAAAATACTATAATTTAAACATTGTATGGGGAATGAAAGGTTAATAATATGCATAAAAAGTGGTGGCACGGAAAGATCGCCTATCAGATCTATCCAAAATCATTTAAAGACACAAATCATGATGGCATAGGAGATATCAGGGGTATCATTGAAAAGCTCCCGTATCTTAGGCATCTTGGAATAGAAATTCTCTGGATCTCCCCTGTTTATGTTTCACCTTTTGTTGATCAGGGCTATGACATTGCCGATTATGAGCATATTGATCCTATCTTCGGTACAGATGCTGATTTTGACGAGCTTATTGCAGAATCTAAAAAGCTTGGTATCTACATCATTATGGATCTTGTGGTAAATCACTGCTCGAGTGAGCACATCTGGTTCAAGAAGGCCCTTGCAGACAGGAACTCTGAATACAGAGACTATTTTTACTTCAGAGAGGGAAAGGAGGATGGTACTCCTCCTGACAATCTTAGAGCATACTTTGGTGGCTCTGTCTGGGAAAAGGTAGAAGGTGAGGATAATACCTACTATCTGCACTATTTTGCAAAAGAGCAGCCTGATCTTAACTGGTACAATCCAAAAGTCCGTGAAGAGATCTATGCCATGATGAACCGCTGGTTTGAAAGAGGAATTTCAGGCTTTCGAGTGGATGCCATCATGAACATAGAAAAGGATTTATCCTTCCCTGGATTGCCTGCTGACTCTGATGATGGCATGTGCTCTGCTGCAAAAATGTCTCATGCTCTGTCATCAAAAATCGGACACTTTCTATCAGAAATGAAAGAGAGAACCATCGACAGACATGATGCGTTCTCTGTTGGTGAAGCTTTTGGAGTGGATACCTCCCTATACAGTCAGTTCATAGGTGAGAAGGGATATTTTGAAACAATATTTGATTTCAAGCCTCGTGAGCTTGTTGAAAAATCTGTTCTGGTTTTCAAAAGACGTCCTGTAACCTTCACCATGTTTAGGGATGCCACAGCGCTCTCACAGACTGCTGCCAATAATGTCGGCTTTGTGGCTCCGGTTATGGAAAACCACGATGAGCCAAGAGGTATCAGCTACTATATTCCGTCGATGTGGGAAAATGAGCAGGGCGCCAAAGCCTTTGCCACTTATCTGATGCTACTTCGCGGTATTCCCTTTATATATCAGGGACAGGAACTAGGACTGAAAAACCCGGTATTTGATTCAATTGATGAGATTGATGATTTGGCAACCCACGATATGTACAGGTCATGTCTGAAATACAATCTTGATGAGAAGCTTGCTCTAAAGCTCTGCTCTCATGAAACCCGTGACAACGCCAGAGTGCCTATGCCTTGGGATGATAGTGAGTATGCCGGGTTCTCTGACGTAAAACCATGGCTTAAAACCTATTCATTTAAAGATACTCTCAATGTTAGAGCTCAGTTTGATGATGAGGATTCTACATTCAACTATTACAGAAAACTCATCAGTCTAAGAAAAGATGAGAAATACGCAGAGTGCTTTACCTACGGTGATTTTACTGATGATTCATCAGAAGATCTGACATCTGTATATTTCAGAACCACAGAAACAATGAGCATTCTTGTGATAAGCAACTTCAAGGACACATCCTACAGCTATCAGTTAGGTTCTGAGAATGGATGCTGTAATGATGTTTCATTACTGCTTGAGAGTAAAAAGGACTGCGTCAGGTGTGAGGGGGGCAGGATCACCATTGAACCTGGATGCAGTGCTGTATTTTTTAAAGATCAGACAGGCAAAGAACCGGCTGGCAGCTGGGGTTAGCCTGCTGTGAGGTAAAAGCTCACTGCTTAACTTATAAGAGTTATCGAACAGGAAGCACTCCCTTTATAAGTGGAGGGAGTATGTCAGTTGGCAAATAATAGACAATAAGACTGTTGTTATACATAAAAACTATGTAACTGGTGATTGAATGACTTCTTTAAAAAAAGAACTTAAAGAAACCACAAAACATGGCTCTAATGTATATCCTCTTGCAGGATATATCTGTAGAGGCAAAAAGTTCAATATTAACATCGGAATGCACTGGCATCCTGAGGTTGAAATAAACCGTTTTGAAAGTGGTGATTTTGTATACAACTATGCGATGAAAGAATATCGCATTCAGGGCCCCTGCATTGCGATTATTCCAGGTAACGTTCTTCACAACCTGATGATCAAGCGAGGTTCAAACCAGTCGTCAGTGGTGTTTAATCCGTCGATGATTGAGTTTAGCTACTTCGATGAGGTTCAGGGGCAACTGTCAAAATTCCTCTCGGAGGGGGGAAAGCAGATGCCTCCTATTATTACCTCTGATATGGAATGCTTTGAAAGGGCCGATAAGCTTTTGGCTTTCATTGTGGAGAATGCCAACAAGCCAAGTGGTTCTGTAAGACTTAGGATCAAGGCTCACCTGATAGAACTTCTGGCGATCATGTATGAAAACGGCATCTTCCTGTCAGAATCTCTGTCAAAGAATGATGAGTTTGAGTACAAGCAGCAGAAAATTAAAGATCTTCTGACATTTATCAATGATCATTACGCCGAAAAAATCACAATGAATGATGCTGCCAACTATCTTAAGGTTTCAAGACAGTACTTCTGCCGTTATTTCAAAAAGAGTACTGGTATGAGCTTTGTTGATTTTATCAATGATCTGAGATTAAGAAGAGCCAGCCAGGAGATTGTGCTCACTTCAAAGTCAATTACAGATATCGCTCTTGATCATGGATTTGATAACATCGGCTATTTCTTCAAGCTGTTTAAACTGAAGTTCGGACAGACTCCTCTGTCATACCGAAAAAACAAGGGCGCTCTTGATTCTGATGAGAACAGTGTTCAGGAAATAGATTAGAGTCTGGCACTCATCTGAGTGCCAGATCGTGATCATAATGGCTGTCAGCCTCTTTTGTAGCCTTCAAGATAGAGCAGTTCAAGCGCTATGGTTGCAGCAGCCAGCGAAGTGATATCAGCATGATCATATGCAGGTGCCACCTCGACTACGTCCTGACCTACGATATTCAGATCTTTTAATGATCTTAATATCTTCAGGATCTTGTCTGAACTGAGTCCTCCCATCACAGGAGTTCCTGTTCCTGGAGCATAGGCAGGATCAAGACAGTCAATATCAAAGGTCAGATAGCAGGGACCATCACCCACCCTTTCATGGATGGCTTTTGAGATCATCTCCACACTCATATCGTTGGCTCTTGCCCCATCAAGAACCATGAAACCGTCTTTGCTGTCAAACTCTGTTCTGATACCAATCTGTACTGATTTTGAAGGATCAATAAGACCTTCAATTGGCGCATGATAGAACATTGTTCCATGATCGTAAGCTGAACCGTTTGAATAGGTGTCAGCGTGTGCATCAAAATGGATTAGAGACATTTTTCCGTACTTTTTGGCGTGAGCTCTTAGCAGTGGTAGGGTAATGAAATGATCTCCTCCGAAGGTCAGCATTTTCTTGCCCGATGACAAAAGTCTGTCTGCATGAGCTACAAGTGTATCAACCATATTCTGATTGTCACCAAAGGCGTATACAAGATCTCCACAGTCTTCGACCTTTAATCTGTCAAAGACGTTAAAATCCCAAGGATATCTGTTAGCTTCCCATGCAAGCTGTGTTGAGATCTGACGGATAGCATTAGGTCCGAAGCGGGAACCTGATCTGCCTGAAGTTGCCATATCAAAGGGAACACCGGTTATCACAACGTCGGCATCTGAATTGTAGGGAGTGAAGTTCAGTGCTGTTCTCATGAATCCAAATGCGTTTGAAACCAGTGAGATATCGTGCTCATGATTTAGAGTCTGCATTATTCCTCCTCCAGATAGGTATAGCCATATAATCCTGATTTGAATTCCTCAATGAAGGCTCTCTGTGTCTTCTCATCGATTGAGTTGCTGCTCAGCACCTGAGCACTGAACTCATTCTGCAGCTTTGACGGATCGAGAAGCACATAGCGAAGCATGTCTGCAACGGTACTGCCTTCATCTGACAATGATACATGAACTGAGCCGTCATCTTTGACATATACATCCACAGCTTCAGTATTTCCAAACAAATTGTGCATATTGCCAAGAATTTCTTGGTAGGCGCCAACCATGAATACACCGATTACAGGAGGATTTTTAGGATCGTATTCTGGGAACGGCATGGTATTTGAAATGTCGTCATCATCAAGATACTGAGAGATTGTTCCATCTGAATCACATGTAATATCCAGAATAACAGCTCTGCGGTTTAATGGTTTATCAAGTCCCTCAATAGGCATTACAGGGAAGATCTGATCAATACCCCAGGCATCAGGCAGCGACTGGAAAAGAGAGAAGTTAAGGTAGATTTTATCAGCCATTCTCTCCTGCAGCTCTTCGATCAGGATACGGTGAGACTTGTTTTTAGGATCAAGCATTTCCTGAATTCTGTTGCAGATGCAAAGATACATCTGTTCTGCCTTGGCTCGCTGCTGCAGTGTGACATTTCCTGTCACATAGCCCTCATGTATCTCCTGCAGATCATACTGACTGTCATGCAGCCACTCACGCAGTGATCTGACCTTATCTGTCTGATGCATCTCATCCCAGGTTTCAAATAAATTGAACAGTGCCTTTGGTGAGCCCTCAAGAGGTTCCTGAGGAACTACAAAGTCGTTTCTCTCCACACCGATGATATTTGATACGAGTACTGCATGGTAGACTGTAAGAGCGCGTCCTGACTCGGTGATAATTGTTGGCTCTTCAAGGGAGTTTTCGCGGCAGGCATCGCCGATTGTCCATACGATATTGTTTGCATACTCCTTGAGCGAATAATCTACAGAGCAGTCTGACTGTGATCTTGTGCCTTCATAGTCAACACCCAGTCCGCCACCGACATCAAAGAATCTGATCTTTACTCCTAGCTTTGAGAGTTCAACAAAGAACTTGGCACTTTCCTTGACTCCCTTTGTGATGTCACGGATGTTTGACATCTGTGAACCCAAATGGAAGTGCAACAGCTCAAGCCAGTCAAGCTTGCCGTTCTCTTTTAGAATATTGACCAGTGACAGAACCTGATGTGAGGCAAGACCGAACTTGGAGCATTCGCCTCCGGATGACTGCCATTTGCCAGAACCCTGAGATGCAAGTCTTGCTCTGACTCCAAGTCTAGGCGTGACTTCAAGACGGGCTGATTCTTCAAGAACGATCTTAAGCTCTGACATCTTTTCGATGACCAGAAAGACTTTGTGCCCCATTTTCTCGCCATCAAGGGCCATACGAATATATTCTCTATCCTTATAGCCGTTACAGATAATCATGGACTGCGTTCTGCCAGCATGAGCAAGAACAGCCATAAGTTCTGCCTTAGAACCTGCCTCAAGGCCAATAGGCTCGGTTGTGTTTGTAAGAGCATCGAGTACTCTGCGGTGCTGATTTACCTTAACTGGATAGACCAGAAAGTAATCCTTGCTGTAACCATACTCTTGACGGGCTTCACTGAAAGCCTTGTTGATTGCGTGTAAACGGCTTTGCAGTATCTGCGGAAAACAAAAAAGTGCCGGAAGTTTCTGTCCCTGATCCTGTCTTTTCTTTACAAGTTCAGCAAGATCAACGCACGCCTTGCTGTTATCAGGATCGGGAGTTACTGTGACATGTCCCTTTTCATTTACAGAGAAAAACTTGTTTCCCCACCAGTCAATATTGTATGCGTTCACAAGATACACCTCTCAAATAGCATTACACCATTAGTAAAACACAACTTAGTAAAAATAAATTGAACGAAATGTACTTGTTTTAAAAGGATAATACAACAGGTTTTTTTGCCATTTTCTTATGCAATATCTCAATGAGGCTAAAATAAGCCAAATAACAGCGACAAAAAATCAGTATCTGTTGCACCAAAAGTAAAAGCCCGCACTCAGATCCTGTTTTATTCTAGGATCTAGTGCTGTTTATCAATTAGGCCTATGATTTCATCAGCAGATGAAACCGTACAGTAAATGTGATTTAGAATGGTAAGCTCAGCATTGTGAAGTTCCATAGAGCCAGCAGCACAGCCATCTTCAGCAACTATCACATGAAAACTCTCATCAGATAGCGATCTTACAGTTGATGCTACGCACTGATCGGTAAAAATCCCTGCGCAGACTACAGTTTTTATTCCAAGATTATTCAGAAGCAGTCTAAGATTCGTACCGGTAAGAGCACTGTCTGTGGTTTTTGTCAGAACTATTTCATCCTCACAAGGAGCAATTTCATCAATGATTTTGCTCTCATAGGATTTCTTGTGCATAAGAACGCTGTTCCAGCCTGGAAGTTTCTGTGACAGAGAGCGGTCAGAGCCATCTTTTAAATGGCAGGCAATAGCGCAGTATAGAACGGGCATCTTGCTGTCTCTAAATTTGTTCAGAAGCCTTTTTACATTTGGAATAACGGTATTGTCAAGACGAGAGGCAAAAGATGCAAAACGAGCGGTCTCAGGAGTTCTACCAAGTGTTCTGTAGGAATTCTGCAGATCAATGACAAGCAGAGCGGTAGTAGCTTTATCAATATTCTCTAGTCTTTCAAAGATCCCGTCAGCATAATAGATAGAGCAGAAACTGTTTTGATTCATATTAGCACCTCGATGCTACTCTATCATGAGGTACATGGTAAGAATAATAATGCACAGTAATTGTTAGCAGTATCATCCTGAGTGTATTAGGTGCGCCCTAATACGGTGCGGATGTCACTTAATAAAAAA
This sequence comes from Succinivibrio sp., assembly GCA_051891035.1. Taxonomy (GTDB): domain Bacteria; phylum Pseudomonadota; class Gammaproteobacteria; order Enterobacterales; family Succinivibrionaceae; genus Succinivibrio. Next base: position 13,421 of record JBJFET010000044.1, read on the forward strand.
AAAGAAACGGGCTTTTAGTGTTTATTTTCAAATCAAAAAGCAGTTTTGATGAGAAGGTTTTCAAAAAAAGCTTAGATAAGGATGAGATAGTCTCTGATACTGTAAAAAACAGTTCATTACTGCCAAAGGAAAATAGACAGTATCCTTGCTCTGTAACTTTTTAAGTATAACTTGAACACAGGTATGAACAGTTGACTATTTAGCCTTTACACATTCAATATAGCATACCTTCTGATAGAAGCTGATGCCATAGCAATAGACATCAGTTACAACATCATCCATGAAATTTTCAG
>JBJFET010000045.1:0-2942 GCA_051891035.1 Succinivibrio sp.
ACGTATCAGTAAGAGACTTTGCAACTAAAGCAAAACCAGAGAACTTCTATCACGGATTCTTATCTGGAGTATTCACAAACTGCTCTGATGGTATAAGTAATTATCACTCAAACAGTGAATCTGGTGATGGATATGCTGATATCGTGTTTAAAAGCGCAGATGAAGATAAAGCTGTAATCATTGAACTTAAAGTATCTGAAAATGACAGAAATATGAAGGAAACAGCATTAAATGCTCTAAAGCAGATTGAAGATAAGAGCTATGCTGAGAATTACCTGCTATCTGAGGCTATCGATTCAGTGTATTGCTATGGCATCTGTTTCTATCAGAAAGCCTGCTATATTGAATATGTAAAGGCTAAATAACTGAAAATCTGTCTGCTCTCCACACTGGTTTTAGAACTTACATGAAGAAACTCATTACAGCGATGATGCTTCATGTAAACGAGAATGAATGTAAAAAGGATGACAGAGGCACAATTACAGGCTTTAAGCCTAATATTTCCTCAAAAATCCTCGATAAACTGATACCATGGAACATGGCTTAGCGGAAGGGACTGAAAAGTTTCAGACCATTTACTAAAATACTTACCTTGAGAGTAAATCATCAATGAACTTTTTCAGATACCTTCCTACCATTAATGAGCCATTGCTACTTAAATGGTGTTCATCAATGTACAGTGGTACACCATGTTCATCTTTTAGTCTGCACATTTCCTTTTCACAGAATAAAGGATCAGTGTCGACTACCAATACTCTGTCATACGATGCGACAACATCTTTTATAATCCTGTTATGGATATCTCTGATATCAGATGTTGTAGAACGCATAAATGAACATGTTTTTTCTGAAAAAGAAAATTTTCTCTGATAGCATAAAGTTGGATTAAACGGCACCCATGGGGTGTCCAATAGAATTATTGTGTGGCGATCTTTGAGTCTATCCAATGATCTGATAATAGCGTTCTTAAGAATGATTTCATAATTCTTTTCGTTTCCGTCATCGACATCTACGATTTTTTGAGGATCGAGCCCAACATCTGCAAGATCAGAGAGTATTATTATTTTCAGATTTTTATTGCTTTCGATGTAATCATAGGCATCTTCAATTCTTTTATACCAGTCTGTTCTTCCTTGAATAAGAGTCTGTATACGGATAAAGGGCAATTGACTACCCATAGGAAAAACAGCAACAGCATTATCAGTGTTTTTATATACGGAGGACAGTCCGTAGAACAGATTAGCAGCATGAGAACTGCCAACTATTGCTATGTTGTTATGGGATCCGATCTTTTGCATAGCACAGGTAGTGGCACTATCCTGATCATTCCAATGAGGAAATACTGCATTACAATTATCAATGAATTTGTCATCTATGCTAAAAATTCTGTTTGCACCATATTTTTCATACGATAATTCAGGATCATACAAAAACTGTAGATCTTTAAATCTTGATTTTACGCCCTCGTCTGAATAAATCCAGCCACCACCTAAGCCTACAGCTATTAACACTATGAAAAGCCCTAGTGCTTTTTTCTTTGAATTAGTCCCATATCGTAATGGTGGCTCAATTACAAGATAGGTTAAGACTGATAGAACAACTGAAAGTACAACAGCAACTACTCTAATCCATGTGGAAGGAAGTTGTCCCTCACAGATATAAGACATGGATAGCAGCACCCAGTGCCACAGGTATAGAGGATAGCAGATAAGACCAATAAATACCATTAGCCTGTTTGACAGAATGTATTTATTGATAAATGCACATTTACCTGCAGCAATTATCATTAAAGAACCTATAACAGGCATTAATGCTTTAGTTCCTGGGAATGAATTGTCATTGTTTACTGTAATGACGGCATATAATATTAAAAATAATCCTGTAAGAGATATGACGTTGTTTATAGCCCATCCTCTTATCTCATCTGATCTTTTACTACATATAAACTTGAATATTGTATTAACTACAGTTTTATCAGTGATTGCACTCTTGGCTTTTGCAACAGCATCTTGATAGTAATTTACAATGTAGGCTAAGATAGCTCCGATACTTAATTCCCAAAATCTGCACCAGGGAAGATAAAATGCATAGGTCTGCCGATTATGGTTAACTGCATTTATATTCAGAAAGAAGCTTATTAAAGTAAAGAGTGCAAGGCTTAGAACATAATTAAGCTTGAACCTGTATAAAAGCCACAGTAGTACAGGAAAAATCAGATAAAACTGTTCTTCAACACCTAGTGACCATAAATGGAGTAAAGGTTTTGCATTTGACGATACATCAAAGTAATCATCAGACTCACTGTAGAGCATCAGATTGTTGATATAGGTTGCTCCTCCCAAAGTGTGCTTGCCTAATACACTGTATTCCTCAGGAATGAGCACAAACCATCCTAAGACCAGAGTGGTAATAAGTACAGCCAGTAAAGCTGGAAATATTCGTCTTACACGTCTTATATAAAAATCAATAAGATCAACTCTGGCAGGTGAATTTTTATCGAACAGGTTTCTGTAAAGAATAGATGAGATTAAAAATCCTGATATCACAAAAAAGATATCAACACCGACAAAACCACCACTAAGAACACCCGGAAATGCGTGAAAGATAACTACACATATGCAGGCAATGGCTCTTAATCCGTCAATATCAGCTCGGTAATCAGCTTTAACCTTTCCTAATATTAACCTTTTGAAATACATTATCTTTTAATAACTTATTATAAAATAAGACAAAAACAATATTTACAATAATGGACTGCAAAATAGTTTTTGTTATTCACTGAGAAATACGAATATTGCGCATTATGAGATTAAGCTATTTTAATCAAAATCTTCTGGTTATTGGCACAAAAGTCTTAAAATTCAAAATGCTATAATAAAATATAATTCGAAAAAATATTATCTTCTGATAATATAAATATCCTCAAATATCTTCTTTTTTAA
>JBJFET010000046.1:0-47094 GCA_051891035.1 Succinivibrio sp.
AAGTTAGGAATACTGTATCCTTATTGTTAATCATTACCCTGCTTACATTTTTGATGATAAAGATCTGACCTAAAACCTTCTGCCTGCTAGCACCTTCTACAGAATGAACATAAATGGTGTAGTCACCAAAATCAGTAAACTTGCCACTCTCAATTGGAAGGTACATTGGATTATTCTGAGTTGAATTGCTAAGCTCCTTTTGTTTGAGAGTAGCTTCTGGCATCAGATACAGGCAGTTTACTGCTGTAACTATTGATGTAAAAAGAGCAATAATCAGAGAAATCTTCATGAAGGAAGAGCCTGAAACTCCAATTGATTTCATTACCACCATTTCAGAATCAGATGACATTCTGGACAAAGAGACAATAATACCAATATAAAGTGTCATCGGCAGCAGAATAAAACCCACTGACGGCATTGAATAGAGCACAAGTTCAGAAACTATGTCAACCGGCACGACACCAGCTGAAGCTTTACCTAAAAGTTTGATAACAGACTGGCAGAGAAACACAGTAAAAAGCACAGCAAAACACACTGTCTGAACTTTTACGATGTCTTTAAAAATGTATTTATAGAGGATCAAATTCTTTTTCCTTACTTACTTAACGCAAGAATCCATGATCTGAGCAGTGCCTCTGGAGCTCTGCTTGGTATCATGTTGCCATCAGCCCTGACATAGCACAGATCACTGTATGCCTTAAACAGATGATCTGCCGGCAGTTTTGATAAAAGATCAAGATTCTGGCCTGCTAGCAACGGTAATCCCGCAACATCGTTTCTAGCCTTATATTTTAACAGTTCTAGAATAAATTCCTGCAGTACCAGTGATTTTTGTGGATCACTTAGCCTTAATAGCTCTTCTACAGCTGCTTTTGATGAGGAGCTGTTATTCAGGCAATCTGAAATGCATCTGATGATTGTAACTGCACTTTTATCAAGCTGCTCCTTAAAGAGATTCAATGCTCCTACAGGAGAATTTCCTGAAAGAGCAAGGCAGATCCTGACACGATTCTGATCATATTCCTCTTTGAGTCTGTCTTTAAGATATGCAAGAGCCTGCTCCTTATCAACCGGCGGAACCTGAATTTTAAAGGCCCTAGACAGAACAGTAGCAGGTAGATCCTCAAGGCTTTTAGTCAGAAGAATTATAAGTGTATCTGAAGGAGGCTCCTCAAAAGTCTTTAAAAACGCATTTGAGGCAGACTCAAGCATTGTATGAGCATTTGAAACTATGGCTACCTTGCCGTGAGAGAGAGCCGAGCTCTGATATACCCACTCACAGAGTTTTCTCACTCCCTCCACTCTCACTGACCGAGATCCTTTTTCCTGTTCTAAAAGAGCAAGACCTTCAGCTCCTAACAGGCTGTCAGCAAGAGACGGATCCATGTTGACCAGCAGCTGATCGGGGCTGTTTGTAAGATCACGCCCATCTTTTGTCTCATCAGCTGTACTTGCAAGAAGAGCAATAAAATCAGGATGTGTGAGAGACTGTCCGTATTCTAGATAATGACAGGAACTGCAGTTTTCACAGTAATTGCCATCTTTTGAGTTATGGCACAGGTAGAGCTTTGCGCACTCAATGGCAAGATACGCAGTCCCCAGATTAGGTGCGCCTGCAATTACCACAGAATGAGGAATTCTATTTAGCTTTACCGCATCTGAAAACTTCTGATACGAAGAACGTAACCAAAAATCAAGCATCTATCTTATCCAAGATCTTTTTAATCTCTTTACTTACATCCTCTGCACACAGACTGCCGTCAATGACACAGACTTCGTCCTGATGAGCTTTCGCATACTCAAGATAGGTATTTCGTACCCTGTAAAAAAAGTCCTGAGGGGATTGTTCAAAGCGATCAAGCTGACCTCTGCTTCTGGCTCTTGCCATTCCAATTTTCGGATCAATATCAATGAGGATAGTAAGATCAGGTCTGAAGGAGCCTAACACAACTTTTCTTATGGAGTTTATCTGCTCCATATCCATGCCTCTGCCTCCCCCCTGATATGCAATTGTTGACAGATCATGGCGATCACAGATGATACATGTTCCTTTCTCTAAGGCTGGCTTTATGAGTGTATTGACAAGCTGAGCTCTTGCAGCATACATCAGAAGAAGTTCAGCAGTATCACAAAGAGCATCATCCTCACGGTGATTCTTTAAAATCGCTCTGATGTCCTCAGCAATCGGGGTTCCGCCAGGCTCTCGCAGACAGATTACCTTTCTGCCCTTTTTCTCAAGGTAATCCCTGATAAAAGCTACCTGAGTTGACTTGCCAGCACCCTCTCCACCCTCTAGGGTTATAAAAAGTCCTTTTGACATTTTTTCTGATTATTCTATTCAGTCTTTGGAATTGTGCGGTGCTGCAGGATTTTCTTTGACAAAAGCATTTTTCTGAACCTGACGCACCTTTTCTAGTTTTGATGACAGTTTGGACTGCACTTTCTCAGAACTGTCCTGAACATCAGCCTTTTCAGGCTGTGGAATCTTAGCCTGTTTTTTGGCTGAATTCTGATCTAGTGTACCATTTATTTTATCAGCAGCCGTTTCTTTTTTCTCAAGCGTAGGTTTGTTATCTGCCTGAGCCTCATTCTCTGCTGTAATGAGCTCCTCATCCTCAACATCAGATTCCTTCTTGGATTTTCTGTATTCTGATACCTTCTTTCTGTAGGCTAAAACTGCTCTGTTGTGCTCATCTAGAGTTCTGCTGAATGAATGTCCTTCCTTTGGAGATACCCCCTTTGCCACAAAATACAGAGCCTTGCTGTCAGATGGATGCAGCGCAGCATGAATTGTCTTTTCACGAGGCATACAGATCGGTGTTGGAGGCAGACCATAGCGGGTATAGGTATTGTATGGAGTATCTGATTTTAGATGAGTCTTTGTCAGTCTTTCTGAAAATACAGGGCTGATTCCATACATAACAGAAGGATCTGTCTGCAGTCTCATGCCTACTTTCAGTCTGTTCAGAAAAACCGCAGCCACAGTTTCACGCTCTTCATCTAAAAAGGTTTCTCTTTCAATAAGAGAAGCTAGAATCAGAGCTTCATACGGCGTGGTTATAAGTGCGTTAACCTCACGGCTCTCCCACTCTTTCTTGAGGATCTTTACCTGATGGATCATGCCTTTTTTGAACATACTGTACAAAGGCTCTTCCTCATACATTGGATATGTTGCAGGGCAGATAAGTCCTTCAAGGTTCTCCTTAGGACCTCCGATGAATTCAAGTAGCTCCGGCTCGGATGCAAAGACATCCTCCATGAACTTTTCTCCGTCACCTATAAGCGATTTGAACTTCTTGTCTGTCACCTTGCGTTTTTTAATCTTTCTTAGGATCTTTGCAAGTGTGGTACCCTCTACAATAGTAAAGGTAGGATAAATCTTTTCAACAACATTACCTGCAACCATGTCCTTTAGGATATCTAGAAGACTCTTTTTGCCATCTACAAGGTACTGTCCTTTCTGAACAGCCGAATATTCCTTATGGAAGCGCAGATACAGGTGATCAATCTGTTTTTCAATAGGATTTGTTACAAAATCATCTACTACAGTCGTAGCATTTTCACCGGACTTTAATGAATAGAGCTGATGCTTGTATACAGCAGGTGCTGTCTGCAGATCACTTATGGATTTGTAGACAATAACAGAGATTACCACCAAAAACAAAGCCACAATGGCACAGCATATAAGCAGTAGTCTTCGGTAGCGGATCAGGGATGTCTGCTGATAAAACTTGGAATTGAACTGACTCATAAGTCTAATTATAGTTGATATCTCTAAGATGTGAAAAAATAAATCAACTGTTTATAAATGTAAAACGGCTATAAATAGCCATTTTATGCCATTGATGATGTGTAAAAAAGGTGGAAGAGACTCTAGACTGCCTGTGAGTCAATCTGTACTTTTTCAGCTTTATATGAATCCTCACTTACAAAGGATTCTCTTTCCCTGTCAAGAAGCTCCCCTGCCCTGTAGGCTAAATCCTTGTAGTTTCGGCCATCGTCAATGGTATTTGAGTAACCGATGATAATAGGAAGCTTTACAGAATAATTGTTTACATACAATGGTGACTGCATCTGCTCCTCAATGTTAGAGCAGATCTTCTCAACATCAACTGAACTCTTGATGTTATCAAGAAAAATAATGAATTCTGAGCCAAGTCTTGAGACTTTATCGTTATAGCCTACTACAGAGTGAAGCCTCTTGGTAACCTCAACCAAAAGCTCATCGCCTGTATGATAGCCAAAGATGCTGTTTATCTGCTTGAAATGAATAAGCTCAATGATCACAAAGCCATATTCTTTTTTCTTGTTTTCAAGCTTCTTTCTGGCCTCATTGGTAAAAATCTCATGATTTACGGTTCTTGTAAGCAGATCTACAGCCTTTACCGATGAGATGGCAAAATAGTACCTTACTGCAAGAAAAACTGCTGCCAGAGAGACTGCATACAGAATAAACATCACGCCAAAAAAGATCCTGAAGAATGTGGCAGAAAGCTCACCTTCCTTAACCTTCAAAGCTAGATCCCAGCGCTGCTTTCCAAAGAAGAGAGATTTCTGTCGTGTACTTGGATTCTTTGACTTGAACAGCTTGTTGTCACCCCAGATAAAATCATTGGTTCCCTTGTAAAGAGAAGATCTTACACCATAGACAAACAGCTCATCCTCTACTGTCAGACGGACACACTCGAGAAATTTGTAGAAATCGGCACAAAGCCCCACATATCCCCAGTACTTGCCATCAATAAAAATGGCTCTTCTGTTGTAAACGAGCACCCGATGTGTTCTAGGAGAGATTAGCGGTCCTTGTACCACAACATCTCCAGGATTGTTCCTTGCCAGTCTGTTGTAATATGCTGAAGATGAATCATTAAAAAAAGTTATATCAGGAGAATTTGTCTTGTTTACAGGATATGTAACCGAAATAGAATCCTCTGGAGCAATCACATACGCATAAACAAAGTCTGTGTTTTTTCTGTTGAAAAATGAAGACAGATCTCGAGGCATCAGCACCGTCTTTACAAAGTTTTCCATCTCCTCAAGAGGAGCATCAGGATTCTGCTCTACAAAAGATGCAAGTTTCTGGGTATGCTGAAAAATAATGTTATAGTCCTTTACCATTTCGTGGGAAAGGTTAATCATTCTCTCAACACCAATGGCATGGTTCTTGTCATCAACAACTTTGGAAAACACCTCATGCAGATAGGAGGCAGCACAGAAAAACACCAGTGTTGTTACAAGAAGTGCAACAGCATATATCAGTGTTCTGTAATATCTGGCAAACAAACCGTACATCTATTCTTCCAAAGTAGCATGTTCATCGTGAAACTATAAACTTCACCTATTCTACAATATCTTTTTTTGCGCCTGAGCACTAAATATGATTTGTTGTACATTGATCAAATTTCACATTAAAAAAGAACTGCAATAGCTGCAATAAATGACACTTTACCTCTCATAAAAAAGATTAATACGATACGGCTTTTCCTACTCTTTTCTCAAATTGTAGGGGAACTCTGCATCCATGTACTCTATGCCTATTCATCCTCCTGATTCACTTTATCTGCATAATTATTCATGCAAATGTGGCGTATATAAACTTCAGAGTCAGTTTTAAGATGTGAGAAGGCTCAAATAGTGCTAAAATATGCAAAATTTTGAGAACACCTATCAATGGATTCAAGGCAATAAAAATTATGGATATGGAAAAAACCTATACCCCGGAGAATTTTGAAAGCTCTACCTATCAGAAATGGGAAGAGAACGGTCTGTTCAAACCTACCTATGATGAGACAAAACCATCATATTCAATTGCACTCCCACCTCCAAATGTAACCGGTTCTCTGCACATGGGCCATGCTTTCCAGCAAACTATAATGGATACTCTTATCCGCTACCACAGAATGAAGGGAGACAACACCCTCTGGCAGTGTGGTACTGATCATGCTGGTATTGCAACTCAGATGGTTGTAGAGAGAAAGCTTGCCAAAGAGGAAAACCTCACAAGACATGATCTTGGTCGAGACAAGTTCATTGAGAGGATCTGGCAGTGGAAAGAACAGTCAGGCGGTACCATTACCAAACAGATGAGACGTCTTGGAACCTCTGTTGACTGGACTAGGGAAAGATTCACTATGGATGAGGGCCTGTCAAAAGCCGTTCTGGAGGTTTTTGTAAGACTCTTTGATGAGGATCTTATCTATCGTGGCAAGAGACTTGTTAACTGGGATCCTAAACTGCGTACAGCTATTTCTGATCTTGAAGTTGAAAACAAAGATGTCAAGGGATTCATGTGGTATATCAAGTACAAGCTTGCAGACGGTGTTAAAACCGCTGATGGCAAGGATTATGTACTCATTGCTACCACAAGACCAGAGACTCTTTTAGGTGACAGTGCTGTTGCTGTAAACCCTTCTGATGAAAGATTTGCCTCAATTGTCGGCAAATATCTAGAATTGCCTCTTGTAGGACGCAGAATTCCTGTTGTTGCTGATATTCACGCAGATATGACCACAGGTACAGGTTGCGTGAAGATAACCCCTGCTCACGACTTTAACGACTACGCTGTAGGTAAGAGAAACAAGCTGCCTATGCTCAATATCCTCACCGAAGATGCTCATATCAGAGATGAGGCGGAAGTATTTGATACAAACGGAAATCCAAGCTCCGAAGTTACCGGTTTCATTCCTGAGGCCTACAGAGGAAAGGATCGTTTTGAGGCAAGAGAACTTATTGTTGAAGATCTGAAAGCCTTAGGTTTACTTGATCATATTGAAGATCACAATCTCTCACAGCCATTTGGTGATCGTGGCGGAGTTCCAATTGAGCCAATGCTGACTGATCAGTGGTATGTAAGAGCAAGCGTTCTTGGAAAGCCTGCTGTTGAGGCTGTAAAGGACGGTCGCATCAAGTTCGTGCCTGCACAGTATGCAAATATGTACTATTCATGGATGAATGATCTTCAGGACTGGTGTATTTCCCGTCAGCTCTGGTGGGGTCACAGAATTCCTGCCTGGTACGATGAAAACGGCAAGGTTTACGTTGCCCGCTCTGAAGAGGAGGTTCGCACAAAGTACAGTCTGTCTGAGGATGTAAAACTTACTCGTGATCCTGATGTACTTGATACATGGTTCTCTTCTGCTCTGTGGACATTCTCTACCTTAGGCTGGCCTGACAATACCAAAGAGCTCAGATTGTTCCATCCAACATCTGCCCTTGTAACAGGTTTTGACATTATCTTCTTCTGGGTTGCCCGCATGATTATGATGACCATGCACTTCATGAAGAATGAGGATGGCACACCTCAGGTTCCTTTCAAGACCGTTTATGTAACCGGACTCATTCGTGATGAGGAAGGCAACAAGATGTCAAAGTCAAAGGGCAATGTGCTTGATCCTCTTGACATGATTGATGGTATCGACAGAGATTCTCTCATCAGCAAGCGTACTGCAAACATGATGCAGCCTCAGATGGCAGAAAAGATCGCCAAACGTACCGCAAAGCAGTTCCCTGAAGGAATTGCGGCTCATGGAACTGATGCTTTAAGATTCACTCTGTGCGCTCTGGCTTCAAACGGTCGAGACATCAATTGGGATATGAAGCGTCTTGATGGTTACAGAAACTTCTGCAACAAGATCTGGAACGCCTCACGTTTCGTGCTGATGAATGTCGGTCAGACCTCTCTGACAAAACCAAACCCATCAGATCTGTCTTTGGCAGACAGATTCATCAGATCAAGAATGAAAAAGGCTATCGAAGATGTGACAGCATCTATTGCCGCATTCAGATTTGATCAGGTTGCAGCTAACATCTATGAGTTTATCTGGAATGAATACTGCGACTGGTATCTTGAGTTTACCAAGGCAGTACTGAAATCAGAGACTGCAACCAAAGAGCAGAAGAACGCTACAGCCTACACCCTTGTTGAGGTTTTGGAGGCTGTAATGAGAATGGCTCACCCAGTAATGCCATTCCTGACAGAAACAATCTGGCAGCAGACTGCTCCTATGATTGGAAAACTCAATGAGAGCAGAACCATCATCAATGCACCTTATCCTACAGCAGATGATTTTGCAGAAGATCAGCAGGCTGAAAGTGATGTTGCATTCATCAAGGACTTTGCAACTACTGTTCGCAATCTGAGAGCTGAAATGAAGGTTGCACCTTCAGTAACACTCGCTCCTATGATGAGAGGCGCAAGGGAAAGTGAGATTAAGTGTGCAAAGAACAATTTCATCTTTATTCAGAATCTTGCAAACATCGAGCCTATCAGATTTGTAAATGAGGGCGAAGAGCTTCCTCCTTGCACTTCAAAGCCAATAGGAAAAGCAGAAATTCTCATTGCAATGAAGGATCTTGTGAACAAGGATGAGGAAATCAAACGCCTTAAAGGTATGATTGAAAAACTTGAAGCAAATATCAGATCTGGTGAGAGCAAGCTTTCAAATGAGGCCTTCGTTTCAAAGGCACCTGCAAAGATCATTGAAGGTGCAAAGGCTCAGCTTGAACTTAACAGAACTCAGCTTGAAAAGGTTGTATCTCAGTTAAAGGAAATGGAAAACCTTTAATTTAAGATAGGATCTTCTGCAGACCTCAGATATACTTATCTGAGGTCTTTTTATTTGGATGCGACATGAAAAAAATCTTACTGCTGCTCTCTTGCCTTATTCTGCTTACGGCTGATGCCTTGGCAGATTCAGACAATTATCTGTGCTCAAAATACAGAAAACTCAAAGTATCCAACGTGGATAAGGTTCTGGCAGTTGGTATTAACAGAATATATACAGGCTCCGTTGAGACCTATGTCTTAGGCTACGGTACTCCTATCAAGGCTTCTATCAGCGGAATAAAGCTTGGGATGGAACATATCTCCAAACGCAGAACTCTGGTCTGTGACAATCAGAGAGTAGGTCAGATCAGAATCTATAATCTGTCAGGTCTGGGAATTGATGTTGGTGAATTCGTTATTGAAAGTGGAGACAAAAAAGTCTCCACCTATATAGAAATTGACTGAAATAATCCGCCTTAGGTCAGGCAGATGGCATTGCTCAGTCCTAAACCTTCTCCAAGGCTTTATCTAGATCGGCAATGATATCCTCAACATCCTCAATGCCTACTGACAGTCGTACAAGACCTGGAGTGATGCCACATTCAATAAGCTGTGCATCTGTAAGCTGTCTGTGAGTTGAGGTTGCAGGGTGAAGCAGACAGGTTCTGATATCTGCAACATGCACCTCAGGAGAGGCCATAGTTACGCTGTCAATGAACTTGGCACCAGCATCTCTGCCACCTTTTATCACAAGAGACATAACTCCTGAGCACAGACCGTTCTTTAGGTACTTTCTTCCAAGCTCATAGTATGGATCAGACTCAAGTCCCGGATAAATAACCTTTTCAATCTTTTGATGATGCTCAAGATGCTTTGCAACAACAAGAGCGTTCTCTGAGTGTTTTACAATACGCAGAGGCAGAGTCTCAATTCCAAGGTTCAGATAAAATGCACCCTGCGCTGTCTGACAGCAGCCAAGATCACGCATGATCTGAACTCTTGCCTTTACAATGAATGCCTGATTGCCAAAAGCCTTGGTGTAAACCAGTCCATGATATGAGTCATCAGGAGTTACAAACTCAGGGAATTTTGATGATTTAGCCCAGTCAAATCTGCCGCTATCAACAACACAGCCACCTACCTGAACGGCATGTCCATCTAGGAACTTGGTGGTTGAATGAACAACAATATCAGCACCAAAATCAAATGGTTTACACAGCACAGGTGTTGCAAATGTGTTATCAACAATCAGCGGGATCTCGTTTTTGTGGGCTATTTTTGCAAATCTCTCAATATCAAATACTGTTAAGGCTGGATTTGCGATAGTCTCACCAAAAATTGCCTTGGTATTTGGCTTGATCTTTGCCTCAATCTGCTCGTCAGTTTCTGTCTGCTCAAAGAATGTTACATCAATACCCATTCTCTTGAAGGTTACTGCCATGAGGTTGAAGGTTCCTCCATATACGGTTGATGAACACAGAATATTATCACCAGCCTTTGCTATGGTAAGAACTGCTGTCAGGGTTGCTGCCTGACCTGATGAGGTCAGCATTGCGCCAACGCCACCTTCAAGATCAGCTATCTTTTCTTCAACATGACCACATGTTGGGTTGCCAAGTCTTGTATAGAAGTAGTTTGCTGTCTTTAAATCAAATAAGTCAGCAATATCCTTTGTACTGTCGTATCTGAAGGTTGTGCTCTGCACGATTGGCATTACACGAGGACCTGCATTCTCAGGTGTATAACCAGAATGCAAACACTTTGATGCGTCTTTCACTTTTATCTCCTTAAAGAAACGGATATATATCCACCAAATTATCTTACCTTTAAGGTTTTTAACTTAATCTGCGCAGGTTAACGCCTATGACTGTGTTACCTGACAGGAAACTTCCTTTGGCAATGGGAAGGATTTTTCTTTTAATTCGCTGCCATACTCTTGGACGTCGGCAGCTCCATGTGAAAGCAAAAATTCAACAATATCGGTTACCACATACTCAGGAGCAGATGCGCCAGCACTTATTCCTACGGTTGTGATACCCTCAAACCATGACAGATCAATCTTAGAGCTGTCATCAACAAGATAGGCCTTGGCACCTTCCGATACTGCAACCTCTCTTAGTCTGTTTGAATTTGAAGAATTTGCACTTCCAGCAATCAGAACAAGCTGACAGACTTTTGCTAAGTCTCGCACTGCGTTCTGCCGTACCTGAGTTGCTCTACAGGTATCGTCGGCCTTTGGGCCTGAAATAGTAGGATACTTTCTCTTTAATGCATCTACTGTATGCTGTGTTTCATCAATACTCAGTGTTGTCTGAGTTGCAAAAAAAGAGTTGTCTCCATCAATATTGAGTTTATCCACATCATCTGCGCTAAGAATGATATGAACCTTTTCAGAAGGTCCTGTATACTGACCTATAGTTCCGGTTACTTCCTGATGTCCCCTGTGACCGATAACCACAACATCAAGACCTCTGTCACCGGCTCTGTTCATCTTTTTGTGGATTGCTGTTACTACAGGACAGGTGGCATCGATAATCAAGAGATTTAAAGCTCTAGCCTTCTTCTCTGTTTCAATACCCACACCGTGAGCTGAAAAAATCAGAACCTTGCCCTGAGGCTCAGGAATTTCATCGAGATCTTCGACAAAACTGGCACCAGCCTTTTTCAGATCTTCAACCACATGCTTGTTGTGGACAACCTCGTGAAGAATCCAGACCTTTCCAGAGCCATAAATTTCAAGAGCTCTTAAAACAACATGAATTGCACGCTCTACGCCGGCGCACATTCCTCTTGATTTGGCTATTTTTACTGAAAATGTCACTGTTTCTTCTCTTTTCCCAAAAATCCTATTGCAACCAGAATGGCGCAGCCACAGCATACTGCAATATCAGCTACATTAAATGCAGGGTAATAATATGAAAAAGATTCTGTTTTCAGATAGAAAAGCAGAAAATCAATTACATATGACAGCATTGCCCTGTCAATCAGATTGCCGATAGCTCCACCTATTATCAGTGAAATTGCAAAACAGGTCCATCTTTTGGTTCTGGATGTTCTTAACAGTGCTACCAGCAGCACCACACTGATGATAACAGACACCAGAATAAAGAAATACCTCTGCCAGCCACCCTGTGAAGCTAGGAAACTGAATGCCGCCCCCTCATTACGGACATAAACAATATCAAAGAATGAGGTCACGGAATATCCGATGGTATTAAGAGGAATCGAGTCTACCACCAGATACTTTGTCAGCTGATCAAGGATCACAACAAACAGGCTCCATAGCAGAAACCTGTAACCGTTGTTTTTTGCAATTACAGTCATATGCTATGCAAACTTTCTGATTTCACCAGATGACCTGATATTCTGTACACAGCGTGGGCATAAACCAGGATACTCAGGATCAGAATCAACCTCATCCTCGTAGTGCCAGCAGCGCTCACACTTTTTAGCAGTTGATTTCTCAACAGTAAATGCACAGTCAATAACGTCTGATACAAATGCACCCTCAGGAGCAGCCTCATCAGAGATAACAGCCTTTGAGGTAATGAGCACAAAGCACAGCTCAGATGAAATCTTCTGAAGATCAGACAGCAGATCACCCTTGGTGTAGATCTTTACTACAGCCTCAAGAGAGCCACCGATAACGCCGTTGTTTCTTGCAGTCTCAATTGCCTTGTTTGCCTCATTTCTGAAGGTCAGCATTCTCTGCCAGTATTCAGAATTAAACTCTGATGACTCATCAATTTCATTTAACTCGTTATACCAGGTTGAGGTGAATACAAACTCATCTCTCTTTCCTGGCATTGCTTCCCATGCTTCCTGCGCTGTAAATGACAGGATTGGAGCAATCCAGCGGATAAGAGCTTCAGCAATTACATAAAGAGCACTCTGACATGAGCGTCTTGCAGCACTGTCAGATTTGGCTGTGTACTGTCTGTCCTTGATGATATCAAGATAGAATGAACCCAGTTCAATAGAACAGAAGTTCATCAGGATCTGAACCACCTTGTGGAAGTCATATTCCTCGTAACAGGCAAGTAGCTCCTTCTGAGTCTTTGAAGTAAGTGAAACCGCCCACTTGTCAAGTTCAACCATGTCAGCAAATGGAACTCTGTCTGTCTCAGGGTTGAATCCGTTGAGGTTTGCCAGCAGGAATCTGATGGTGTTACGAACACGGCGGTAGGCATCTGATGAACGCTTAAAGATTTCATGAGATACAGCCATATCGCCGGTGTAATCATTTGATGCAATCCATAAACGAAGAACATCAGCGCCTAACTTGTCAATGATCTCCTGAGGAGCAATTACATTGCCAAGAGACTTGGACATCTTTCTGCCCTGACCGTCAACTGTAAAGCCGTGAGTTAATACCTCTTTGTATGGAGCCTTATCTTTTGTAGCCACTGAGAGCATTAAAGATGACATGAACCAGCCTCTGTGCTGATCAGATCCCTCCAAATACAGATCGGCACCATGTCCCTTGAACTCTGAACGCTGATCTACAACTGAATACTGTGTTGAACCTGAATCAAACCATACATCCAGAGTATTTGGATCCTTATGGTAATTCTTGGCATCCTCTGGGCCGATTAAATCCTCAACACTCAGATCCCACCAGGCCTGAATACCATTCTTCTCTACTGCCTGGGCAACCTTCTCGATAATTTCCGGTGTATCAGGATGGATTTCGTTGGTCTCGTTGTTAATCAGTACAGCGCATGGCATACCCCAGGTTCTCTGGCGGGAAATACACCAGTCTGTACGCTGCTTAACCATTGCCTCAATACGGTTCTGTCCCCAAGCAGGGATCCACTTGGTCTTTTTGATTTCCTCCAGTGCACGGGCTCTCAGTCCCTTGGCATCCATTGAAATGAACCACTGTGGAGTTGCTCTGAAGATTACTGGTGTTTTGTGACGCCAGCAGTGAGGATAGCTGTGAGTAATAACCTTGAGTTTTACTAAAGAGCCCTTGTCCTTCAGTACATCAACAACTGCAGGATTTGCCTTTAATACGTTAAGACCAGCAAAATACTCCACGTCCTCTTTAAAGCAGCCGTCTGGTCCTACCGGATTGTAAATCTCAATACCGTATTTTACAGATACGTTATAGTCGTCAAGACCGTGACCACCTGCTGTGTGAACGCAACCGGTACCAGCCTCTAGTGTTACATGAGCACCAAGAACTACAGGAACGGTAAAATCAAGGAAAGGATGCTTGAAACGTACAAGCTCAAGCTCCTTGCCTGATACTTCCTCACCTAACAGGCTGAACTCTTCAATCTCACACTCTTTTATTACAGTTTCAACCAGATCGGTTGCCATAATGAATCTTTCAGCACCCTTGTCTGTCTTTACCTGAACAAGAGAATACTTTAACTGCTCGTTCATACAGATTGCTCTGTCAGCTGGCAGTGTCCATGGAGTTGTGGTCCAGATTACGCATGAGATAGGACCTGAGCCTTGTCCCTGAGCGTTAAAAGTAGATAATACTTTCTCATCATCAGTGCTTGCAAAGCGAACGTAGATAGAATCTGACTTGACATCGGCATACTCTACCTCAGCCTCTGCCAGTGCTGACTGACAGTCCATACACCAGTAAACAGGCTTTAATCCGCGTACAAAATGACCGTTCGCAATAACCTTGCCCAATGCTCTTAAAGTATCAGCCTCGGTCTTGTAGTTCATTGTAAGATATGGGTTTTCCCAGTCTCCAAGAACGCCAAGACGTTTAAAATCCTTGCGCTGACCTTCAACCTGGCTCTTTGCATACTTTCGGCACTCTTCTCTGAATGCGGCAGCATCTACCTTGACACCAGGCTTTCCAACAAGACTCTCGACCTTAACCTCAATTGGCAGACCGTGACAGTCCCATCCAGGAACATATGGTGAATCAAAGCCTGATAAGGTCTTTGACTTTACAATAATATCCTTTAATACCTTGTTGATGGCATGGCCGATATGAATGTTGCCGTTTGCATATGGAGGTCCATCATGAAGAACAAACATGTTTGCACCAGCACGTGCTGTACGGATTTTCTTGTAGAGGCAGCGCTTCTCCCAGTCCTGTAACATACCTGGTTCACGCTGAGACAGATTTCCTCTCATTGGAAATTCTGTGTTAGGAAGGTTTAAAGTACTTTTGTAATCAGCCATTTTCAACTTCTACCAATATTTGATTAAAAATCTTTCATATCATAGTTTTTAAGAACATCTCTTGCCTTCTTTTTATCGTTAAGCAGATGCTCCTTTAAAACTGATATGTTTACAAATTTTTCTTCGTTTCGTATTTTTTCTATAAAGAAAACACGAATACTCTCACCATAAAGCGAACCGTTAAAATCGAACAGATTCACTTCCAAAAGAGCTTTTTTCTGACCGTTAACCACAGTCGGCCTGTACCCGACATTGGCCATACCGTCAAACAGACCTTTGCCTGTAAGAACCTTCACAGCATATACCCCCTTGAGAGGAGATATTCTGCGATTGATATTCACATTTGCTGTTGGGAAGCCCAGATTTCTTCCAATCTGATTGCCATGCACCACTATTCCTGACATGGAATAATATCTGCCCAAAGCTTCTTTGGCCAGATCAAGATCTCCATTGAAAAGATATTCTCTGATCCTTGTGCTTGATATACGCTCGTCATAAAGATTGACACCTTCGATTGAACTTGCTTCCATGCCAACAGAACTTCCTATACGGATCATATCCTCAACCGTATATCTGCCCTTTTGACCAAAATTAAAAAGGGATCCTACTGTAACGCTTTTCACTCCAAGTTTCTCATGCAGCAGGCCAATCACATAGTCCTCTGCACTCATAGAAGCAAACTGCGCATTGAACTTCATACAGAAAACAATCTTTACGCCTGCAACCTCAAGAGCCTGAAGCTTATCCCTGAGAGAGTAAATTCTAGCCGGTGACTTATCTTTTGAGAAAAACTCCAGTGGCTGCGGTTCAAAAATCATAACAGCTGGAGTCAGGTTATACATCCTTGCCTTTTTCTTCATGCATTCGATAACAGCCTGATGACCTAAATGAA
This sequence comes from Succinivibrio sp., assembly GCA_051891035.1. Classification (GTDB taxonomy): domain Bacteria; phylum Pseudomonadota; class Gammaproteobacteria; order Enterobacterales; family Succinivibrionaceae; genus Succinivibrio. Next base: position 15,594 of record JBJFET010000046.1, read on the forward strand.
AGCCATCAAAATTTCCGATGGCAAGAGCCACCCCATTGGGCGTTCCCTTAAAATCAGAGAGGCAGCGTATCAGTCGCATTAAACTATGTTCCGAAATAAAACTTAAAAAGAGCAAAAATGAATCTGCATATACAGTTTTGAATTTTATAATTATAGCCTAAAATCACACTTTCTTTACAAAAATATCATTATGAAAAAAACGGTGTTTTTTCAAAAAGATAGACTAAATTTAATTATTTTATTTTGTTGTTTTATCAAAGTGTTGTAAAATAATGCGCAATTTATGGTGTTCTACTTCAAAATTTCATTAAAAGCTGTTAGAATACTGCGATTATCTGCCACATCTAGAACTTGAGTGGCTATTGTTTATGAATTCAGGAGCTATCTGTGCCAAATATTAAGTCTGCAAAGAAGCGCGTTGAACTTTCAGAGAAAGCACGTCAGCACAATGTTGCTGCTCGTTCAAAGATGCGCACTTTAATTAAGAATGTTATCAAAGCTGTTCAGTCAGGTGATAAGGAAGCTGCTAAGACTGCTTTCTCAGTTGCTGAGCCAGTTTTAGACCGTGCTGCTAACAAAGGTTTAGTTCACAAGAACAAAGTTGCACGTCATAAGAGCAATTTATCAGCTTTAATCAAGGGTATGAACTAATACTCTCTGCAAGCTGAACAGAAGCCCTGCTATATGCAGGGTTTTTTGTTATCTTTTTAAGAAGCCATGATAAAAAAAAGCGGTTTATGAATACAGATTCAAAAACCGCACAAGGTATACCACCTTTCAGAACACATGCAAACGAGTTATTTGCTTGCCAAACCTAAATTAGTTTTAACTAACTCGTGTTAGTGTATGCTAACCTATTTTTATTTAAAATTCAACTCGTTTGAACAATTTTTTTTGAGTGTGCTTATCATAAAAAAAGAAAATAAAATTTTTTGAACTTTTTTATGTTTTATCTCTCTAAGAGATAAGACCGGTTAGAAAGCTGGTTGTATTCAAATTTACATCCCATATCAAAAGGCCCATATTTAAGTATGGGCTGTTTTTTTGCCTCACTTCATTTTTTATGCTGATAGATCAGTAAGTTAAAAAATTTTATAAATTTTTTTAAAATTAATTGAACTTTTATGAATTACAGGACTCTAAGAAGTATATCAGTTAAGTAATGCTACAGTGCTGGTGACTTTTTTCATTATATTTTCCTAAGGCCCGATGCTCAAAAAGCACCGGGCTCATTTTTTTCTCCTATATTAAATTCTGCACATAAAGAAAACCCCCAGTAGTTTTGTTCAACTTACTGGGGGTAGGGGATAATCTCCCCTCTTTATGCCTTTTTATGCAAATTCTTACATCAGCAATCTGCTATGGCTTTTTATATCCGCACTTTGGACACTTGCCACTTGCATCAAGAGATACACCACACAGTGGGCAACGATTCTTCTGAGCACCAGGATCGTATTCACAAGAAGCAGCGTTCACACCACTTGTAAAGGTCAGCTTCACGATATTAAGCTTGTCTTTCAATAATTCATAGACAATCTTAATCATGCCCTCTACTGTCATTGTCTCCTTGGTCACTACCAGACGGCAGTCAGGATAAGCTGTTGCAAGTTCTGTCTTAAATGCAGGTCCCTTCATCTTGTTTGAAGGAGTACCATCCTTGATCCCCTGCTTTTCATACACATCCAGAATTGCAGGTAATAAAGGATCATCTGCTCTTAAAATTAAAGCATGATCGAAATTCTTTAACACCTCCCAGGCTGTTTTCTGAATCTCATTGCATGGAAATACCATATTTACACCAGGCTCAATGGTATCTTCAACCTCAATGGTCAGGCAACCGGTGTGACCGTGCAGATACTGAGCCTCACCCTGGAAGCCATAAAAACGGTGTGCATACTGCAGATCTAGTTTGGTAATACTTCTCATAGCATGTGTCTCCTCTAAGTCTGTATTTATTATAAATATAGAATATAAACCTAAGGGCAATAATAGAATAAATCAATATTTTGAGATAATTCACATATAAATCGCATTTTAATAAAATTTCTCAAATGTCATGAGAATTTTTATTACACGATATTAACCTATACGTAATCTGTGCGTAGATATTAAGATGAGAAAAGGAATAGATCTGGAAGAATTTTCTTTTAAAGTATAGTTTAGAACTTTTCTTCCAGAAAAATAATTTTAATCAGTTGAGAATTCTCTCCCAAAGATTATTTTCCGTCTGATGAAAAAGTGAAATCCTAAAGACAGAATAATATCTAAAAGGAATCGTGAATATCCTTTATTGAAGGGTGATCAGAACAGACAGCACACTCACTGCTTGCTGAAGGTAGTTTCATTACCTTTACCTTCATATCAAGAGCATCTACTGTAAGCAATCTGCCAATTAGAAGTGATCCTATCCCCAGCAGATACTTAACACATTCAATTACCTGAAAGTTGCCGATAATTCCTGGTAATGGACCGAATACTCCAATCTGTTTACTGTTTGGAACAGTCCCCTGCTTAGGCACCTTTGTAAAGATACATCTGTAGCATGGACCTCTGCCAGGAACATATGTCATAACCTGACCGTTGAATCTAATCACTGCTCCATGACAGAACGCCTTGTGAGCAAGGACACAGGCATCATTGATTAAAAATTTACTCTCAAAATTATCAGTACAGTCAAGAATAAAGTCATAGCCGCTTATGATTTCCATAATATTGTCAGCATTCACATGGGTATCATGGATTATCACATTAACATCTGGATTGAGTTCATTGATGGTTTTCTTTGCCGATTCAGTTTTCTTTGTTCCCACATCTGCGGTTGTATGAATGACCTGTCTTTGCAGATTGGAATAGTCAACAACATCTTCATCAACTATTCCGATTGTACCGATGCCTGCAGCTGCAAGATACATAAGCGCAGGTGATCCAAGCCCCCCGGTTCCTATTACCAGAACCTTTGATGACAGAAGTTTTTTCTGTCCCTCAGGACCAAATTCCTTTAGAGTAATATGACGTGAATATCTGTTCTGCTGTAATGATGTAAGTTCCATTTCTTTTCCTCAAGCTAAGGCAGCAGGTTTCTCCTGATGCCTCACAGCAAAATTCTAAACAGGAATATATAAGAAAGGCAGCTACTGCTAGCTGCCCCTATATAAATCTTATATATCAGCCAAGACTAGTTCTTTGAGAGCCAGTCCTTTGCAAAGTTAACACCCTTATCGATGTTTGTCTTTAACTGAGGAGCTGCCTCATCAATAAGCTTCTGCTCGAATGCGCTAACGTTACCAAAATCGATAACCTCATCCCAGCCTTCTTTGCCAAAACGTACTAACTGAGCAAAGAAAGGAGCATACTTAGAACCGCCCTCTACATAGCAGTACTCTGATACACCAGGCTCACCTAACAGGCCTCTTACAACCTTAAGAGCAAAACGTGCACCGGCAGTTGCCATTGATAATGTAGCAGAACCTGCACCAGCCTTAGCTTCAACAACCTCAGTACCAGCATTCTGAATACGATCGGTTAATTCAGCAATACGCTTTTCACAGATCTTCTCAGAACCGATTACCTTTGAGATTAAAGGAATGATGGTTGTGCCTGAGTGACCGCCTATTACAGGTACTAAAATACGCTGATTTGAAAGACCTAATTCCTCAGCAATGAAGGTTTCTGAACGAAGTACATCAAGAACTGATACACCAAACAAACGGTGCTTGTCATATACACCTTCTGCCTTTAAAACCTCAGCAGCCAGAGGAACAGTTGAGTTAACAGGGTTGGTAATAATACATACACATGCCTTTGGGCATACTTTAGCAATATTACGAACTAGGTTTGCAATGATGCTTGCGTTAATGTTGAATAAATCGTCGCGAGTCATACCTGGCTTACGAGCAACACCAGCAGGGATCACAACAACGTCTGCGCCTTCTAAAGCCTTTGGCAGGTCGTCGCCTGTGTAACCGTCTACTTCAACATCTGTTGGGATGTGACTTAAATCCTTTGCAACACCAGGTGTGAATGGTGCTACATCAAACAGACTTAGCTTTGAGCCAGCAGGTAAATTGTTTTTTAAAATCATTGATAATGGCTGACCAATGCCGCCTGCTGCGCCTAATACTGCAACTTTCATGGGTTACTCCTAATAATTTTATTTTATAAAATCAATCTATTAGATATTAAGTAATAAACTTTACCGCTTTCTCTATTATAGCAAACGATTTAATTTTCTGCTCAAACACTTAAGATCGCAGCTCAGTTTTGTGCACTATACAATAAATAAGTGGGGCATTGCCCCACTTATTTCAATATCTTTTCTGATATTTTTTCTGTTTATCAGAAATTTTTCAATACAGCTCTAATTCTGAGATGAAAAATCAAGCAGAGAATAAATGCTGTCCTCTTTGCCATCAAGGCATTTGGTGTGCTCAAAGTACTCTTCTACCTTTGGCAGTCTTCCAAGCTTGGCTGTCACAGCTGCAAGCTCTGCACTGCCAAGGAACACATTTGCACCATTTCCAAGTCTGTTAGGGAAGTTTCTGGTTGATGTTGAAATTACACATGCATTGTCAGCAACTCGTGCCTGATTACCCATGCACAGTGAACAGCCTGGGATCTCAACTCTAGTACCAGCCTTACCCAGAACTGATAGCAGACCTTCATCTGAAAGTTCCTTTCTGTCCATACGGGTAGGAGGAGTCATCCACAGACGTACAGGAACTTCTGATTTCTGATCCTTGAGGATCTCTGCTGCTGCTCTGTAGTGACCGATATTGGTCATGCAGGAACCAACAAATACTTCATCAATCTTGGTGTCAGACACCTCTGATAACAGACGTGCATCATCAGGATCATTTGGAGCACATACAATAGGCTCTGAAATCTCATCGCAGTTAATCTCAAGCACAGCTGCATATGAACAGTCGCTGTCAGCTTCAATAAGCTGAGGATTGTCTATCCAGTTCTGCATCTGTCTTGCTCTTTCAAGCAGTGCATCCTTTGACTGATATCCATCCTCTGCCATCTGCTTTAACAGTGCAATATTTGACTTCAGGTACTTGGTTACTGACTCTTTTGACAGTGCAATTGCACAGGCTGCAGCTGATCTCTCAGCTGATGCGTCAGCAAGCTCAAATGCATGCTCTACACTCAGATCTTCAAGACCTTCAATCTCGATGATCTTGCCTGAGAAGATATTCTTTTTACCTTTTTTCTCAACTGTCAGCAATCCTTTCTTGATTGCAAAATAAGGAATTGCATGTACAAGATCACGTAAGGTAATACCAGCCTTTCTCTTTCCTGTAAAACGTACCAGTACTGATTCAGGCATATCAAGAGGCATAATTCCTGTTGCAGCAGCAAAGGCTACAAGTCCAGAACCTGCCGCAAATGAAATGCCAAGAGGCATTCTGGTGTGTGAATCACCACCTGTACCTACAGTATCAGGCAGGCACATTCTGTTTAACCATGAATGAATTACACCATCTCCTGGATGTAAGGCTACACCGCCTCTTGAATGGAAAAACTTTGGAAGTGTATTGTGTGTTACAACATCCACTGGCTTTGGATATGCTGCTGTATGACAGAATGACTGCATTACCATTGGTGCTGAGAATTTCAGACAGGCAAGATCAATCAGCTCGTCTCGTGTCATTGGGCCTGTTGTATCCTGAGAGCCAACTGTAGTAATTACAGGCTGACAGTACTGACCTGGACGCACACCCTCAAGACCGCAGGCCTTGCCTACAATCTTCTGTGCTCTTGTGTATCCGCCAGTTGCCTTGACATCCATTGCCTTTGCAAATACGTCATTTGTGGTCCTTCCAAGATATCTGCAGGCTTTATCAGTAAGATCCTTGCCAATGATAAGCGGAATTCTTCCGCCGGCTCTTACCTCATCTAAAAGAGTATTTGTCTTCAATGAAAACTCTGATAAAACCTCACCTGTGCTATGACGTGTGATTGTGCCGTCATATACATTGAGATCAACCACATCACCAGAGTTTAACTTTGATACATCAGCCTCAATTGGCAGAGCTCCAGAATCCTCAAGGGTTGTATAGAAGATAGGAGCAATCTTGCCGCCTACAACCACACCACCTGCTCTTTTGTTTGGAACACCTTCAATATCATGTCCGATATGCCAGATAAGTGAGTTTGCTGCTGATTTTCTTGATGAACCGGTACCAACAACGTCACCTACGAACATTAAAGGGTAACCTGCACTCTTGAGCTTCTCAATGGTAGATACAGGTCCCTTGACACCCTCAACATCAGCTTTGAGATCATCTCTTGATATCTTGTACATAGCTAGAGCATGGAGAGGAATATCAGGACGTGACCAGGCATCAGGAGCTGGTGAAAAATCATCGGTATTGGTTTCACCTGATACTTTGAATACTGTTAATGTAACACTCTTTGGGAAGGTTGCTCTTTTGGTAAACCATGTTGCATCTGCCCATTTTTCAATAAGTGACTTAGCTACGGCATTACCTTTGTCTGCAAGCTTTGCCACATCGTCAAATGCGTTGTAAATAAGAAGTGTATTCTCAAGAGCATCCATGGCATCCTGAGCAAGCTGTGCGTCTTCAAGAAGTGAAATAAGATATGAAACGTTAAAACCGCCTTTCATATTTCCAAGCAGGGCTACAGCTGTCTTTTTGTCAACAACAGGACTTACTGTCTTGCCGGTAGCAACTTCATACAGAAAATCTGCCTTTACCTTTGAAGACTCGTCTACACCTGGATTTACACGATCCTTTAAAAGGTGCATCAGCTCTTGTTCTGAACCGACAGGAGGTGTTTTCAACAATTCAACCAGCTCTTTTGTAAATTCTGCACTAAGAGCCAGAGGTTCGATGCCCGCATTCTTGCGCTTCTCTGCCTGCTCATAATATTTCTGAAGATAGTTTGCCATTTTAAGGTACACCTCTTGTTTTTTTATCTTATTGAACTCCAGTCAAAAAACTGACCTGGATCAGTCTTTCTTTCAGGAGCGATTTCACTGTGTCCTGCGATATTGTTCTTTACACAAGGATATGTTTTTTTTATAAGAGCTACTACGTCCTTTAAACTCTTATACTGTTCTATAGTGTATGCGCTATCGTCACTTCCCTCAAGCTCGATCCCAATTGAGTAGTCATTGCACTCTTTATGCCCATTGTATTCAGACCTGCCTGCATGCCATGCTCTATCAAGAAAAGATACATACTGAGTAATGACCCCCTGCCTGTTTATGAACAGATGCGTTGAAACTTCAAGTGCAGCCACATCCTTAAAATAAGGGTGCGCATCAGGATCTAGCGTGCCTGTAAAGATGTCGTCAACATAGTGTCCTCCATATACTTTAGGAGGAAGAGAAATACAGTGGATTACAATAAGGGAGATTTCAAAACCAGATGGTCTTTTTCCAAATCTTTTTACAGGAACCTGGCGGACTCCTTCAATCCAGCCAGATTTGATGGTAAGCATATACTGATACCCTAAAATGCTGCCAGAGCCTTTTTGGTGTCAAGAAAATCAATTGCAAGATCAGACTTGCTGTCTTCCTGCTTGCTAAACTCTATGATTTCAAAATTTGCCGGATCAGAGAGGAATGCTCTTAACAGACGATTGTTAAGATCATGACCTGTCTTGTAGGCTCTGAAACTGCCAAGAATACTGTGACCGCTCATGTACAGATCGCCAATGGCATCTAATAGTTTATGCTTTACGAACTCGTTGTCATAACGAAGCCCTTCAGGATTGATCACTCTGTTCTCATCAAGCACAACTGCGTTGTCTAGAGAACCGCCTAATGCAAGATTGTGTGCATGCATGAACTCTACATCACGCATGAAACAGAAGGTTCTTGCTCTTGAGATATCGCTAGCAAAAATATTGCCAGTAAAATCTACCTCAATATGCTGCTTTTCCCTTTCCATTGCAGGATGATTGAAGTCGATCTGAAGATCAAGATGGAATCCGCTTTCTGAAGGTAAAAGCTCTGCCCACTTGCCATCATTCTCAACTCTTACCTTCCTCTTTACACGAAGGAAACTCTTTGGAGCAGAGAGTTCTTTAATTCCAGTAGAAGCAAACAGATAGATAAAAGGCTGAGATGAACCGTCCATCACTGGGATTTCTGGAGCTGATACATCAATGTAAAGATTATCAATGCCAAAGGCACTCAATGCGGCAGTAAGATGCTCTACTGTTGAGATCCTTACGCCGTTCTCATTAACAAGTGCTGTACACAGCTGTGTGTCGCGCACACTCTCGGCTGTGCACTTCATGACAACCTGAGGGTTTAGATCTGTGCGGGTATAAATCAAGCCGGTATCAGCAGGAGCAGGTCTGAAGGCAACCTGTACCTTAGCTCCTGAATGTAGACCAATTCCGGTCAGTGAAACAGGCTTTTGGATAGTTCTCTGATTGATCATTAAAACACCCTCACGCAAAAATCTACAGTATTATATATCTTTCTTGATAAACTGTCATACTGTATTTTTATGAACGCCGATTCTGGTTTTTGAAGGATTACAGACCTGAATCTGTTTTATTTCTGACACAAAAGACATACATATCTTCTGTGACATCCTCCCCTACCTGTAGAGGTAGGGGCTTCCTGTTCGATAGCTCTAATGAGCTAAGCATTAAATTATTTAATGATTTTAGATGAAATTTGCCCAAATTCAAATCTGTACTGAGATCTTGTCAGTAGTTATGCTGTATTTGAGCCTGCTTACTGACTGTAAGGGGATAGCCCCTTACAGATTTGAAGATCTAGCTCTTAAGAGGAGAGAGATGATTTAAGGCCTGATTTGAAGGGAGACTACCGTCTGTAGAACTGATTCCTGTTACAAGAATAGTTACGTCAATCTGTCCGTCATCAAGAGTGCTGTCATAGATGATACCAAACTTGCAGATAGCATCATCCTCTCTTGCATATGACTGAATTGCTGAACAGACCTCGTCTACAATGCTTACAGGCAGATTTGGACTTAATCTGATATTTGCTATAAGTCCGGATGCCGATCCCAAGTTGACCTCATCAACAAGTGGAGAATTGATTGCACTATTAACAGTTTCCTCCACAAGATTAGGACCTTTGCCTCTTGCAGAGCCGATCATGGCAAGTCCGCTGTCTTTCATGGTTGCAACAACATCAGCAAAGTCAATATTGAATAAACCCACATCGGATATCGAGCTTGTTATACCGTGCACCGCTCTATAGAGGATTTCATTTGATTTTTCAAATGCAGTCTTTAAGGAAATGTTTGCCCCAAGATTCTTTAGAAGCTTGTCATTATCTGAAATAATGATTGAGTCAACATTGTTGTAAAGCTCACTGATACCTGCCTTGGCATTTATCATGTGCCTTTTTCCTTCAAAAGAGAATGGTCGGCTGACTACTGCAATTGTAAGAGCGCCAAGTTCCTTTGCTATTTTTGCAATGATAGGTGAGGCTCCGGTTCCTGTTCCTCCACCCATTCCGGCAGTAATAAAGACAAGCTGCGCACCTTTGAGCTCCTCTCTGAGATCTTCATAACTCTCTTCAGCGGCGCTTCTGCCTTTGTTCGGATCGCATCCGGCTCCAAGTCCGTTTGTTGTGTGGGCTCCAATCTGAATCTTTAAAGGAGCATCAATTCGACTTAATGTCTGGCGATCAGTATTTACAGCGATACACTCAACACCTGAAAGTTTATGATCAATCATGTACTGAAGAGCATTGCAGCCTGCACCGCCAACTCCTAAAACTTTAATTCTGCAGCCATTAGAAGGAGCTATCGAGTCTCCTCCTGCCAGATTGATTTCATTTTCTACTTTGATATCACTCATAAATGCACACCGGTATGCTTTATAGGAACAATTGTTATCTTAATTATATACAAATCCAATATAGATTTAACTAATTTTAGTAACAGTTTTAATTATGGATATGTTTTGATTTTGAGTTGCTATGTGCTGACAATGCAAAAAGCACGGTCTAAATACGCACCAGCCGATTTATAAAATCGGCTGATGTATATATGGTTATGAAATGACTTATTCAGACTTTGAACGCAGAATTGGAGGTAAATTCCAGATTCCATCGTTTCTGCTGTCCTCTGCAGGGCTCTTTCCAAAGCTCTCTACAGAAACCTCGGAAAACTCAGATGTATTTCTGAAAGTTGGCTCCTGATGATTTGAGGCAGCTGTAAATGGATGGCTGAATCCAGAATTCTGTCCTCCAAATGGACCGCCCTCAATACCACCATTCTGTGAACCTGACTGAGGAGACTGTACATGAGTCTGAGTTTGTGGCTGCCCACCTGCAAACGGACTGGCACCACCAGGTCTTTGCCCCTGTCCGAAACCTGCTTCATTTCGCTTAATTGACTCAGGGAGATTGCCTCTTGCCTTTACAGAAGGAAGATTTGTGTCAGTTGCACTGATACCGGTAATAAGAATGGTAATTGCAACCTGATCTTCGGCAATTGATTCATCAAAGCTCATGCCGAACTTGCAATCTGCCTCTTCATCGGCATAAGACTGAATTGCATTACAGATCTCTTCCCACTTGGCAATAGGGAAGTTAGGGTTAACCCTAACATTGGCAAGCAGACCGGCTGCAGACTTGATATCAACCTGCTCAATAAGTGGTGAGTGAATTGCTCTGTCAACAGCATCGCCAACAAAGTTTGCACCTTGACCGACACCGTTACCAATCATTGCATGACCACGACCGCGCATTACAGTCTGAACATCAGCAAAATCAAGATTGATAAAGCCAGGTCTTGTAATAGCATCAGTAATGCCCTTGACTGCATTTAATAGAACATCATTTGCTGCATTGAAGGCATTTACAATTGAAATATTTGCGCCAAGATTCTTCAGAAGCTTGTCATTATCAATAACAATCAGAGAATCAACATGCTTTGACAGCTCGGTAATACCAGCCTCAGCATTTACCATGTGACGTCTGCCTTCAAACTTGAATGGCTTGGTTACAACAGCTACAGTCAGAGCACCTGTCTCTTTTGCAATTTCTGCAATGATTGGAGCTGCACCGGTACCTGTACCACCGCCCATACCGGCAGTGATGAATACCATGTCAGCACCCTGAATAAGTTTCTTGATGTCTTCCTTACTCTCCTCTGCAGCTTTTCTGCCCTTGTTAGGGTCACAGCCAGCACCTAAACCATTTGTCAGTTTTACGCCAATCTGAACTCTTAATGGTGAGGTTGACTTGGAAAGAGCCTGAGAGTCAGTGTTAACAGCAATAAACTGAACTCCGGTCAGACTGTCATTTATCATATGCTGCAGAGAGTTTCCGCCACCGCCACCGATGCCGAGAACTCTGATTACACATGATCCTGAAGGAGTTATTGAGTCTCCCTCATTTGAATTTGACAATGAATCAACACGAAAATCACTCATTTTTAATCTCTCAAAAAATCTTTTTTTAAATCATATCAATATTTCATTCAAAGTGCGCAGTTTTCACGCAATTTTTTGTCATAGCTCACGAGTTGTGGCCGTATTTTTGCAGCAGGTCTACATTTCCTGTTTTATCCATTTTTTTATCTTGCCCCATAGGGACTCCGGATCATCTGGCTCATGCTTGTACTGCCCAAGATCCTCAAATCTGGCCGAACGCAGAAGACCTACCGCTACAGCCTTGTCCGTTTCAGATATCATAGCAGGATCTCCTGCACCTTCATACAGACTTATTCCGCCAGGTCTTCCTACTCTTACCTTGTCATTGCACTCAAGGAAACTGTTGGCAGGATTCCTGCTCCAGTTGCTGATGATATTGGATACAACATAGTCTATGCCGGCAAGCTTTGCTGTGCCTCCGGTGAGCACAATTCCAGAACCGATGGTAAGTTTCTTGAAGTTTGCCTTGCCCATCATCAGAACTCTGTCCAGGAGCATGACGATCATGTTGTTGAGCGAGCCGTTGATTACCGCCGCCAGTTCTCCTGCCTTGATTCTGATTTCCTGTGGATATGGCTCTGATATGGATAATATCAGATCCTCATTTGCCTGTTCCTCTGACAGAAGCATTGCTGAGGCAACTCCATAATTGCACTTCAGATTCTCTGATTCAGACTTTGGAATGGCAAATTTTCTTGAAATCTCCTTGGTAATGTAGTCTCCGCCATCAGGAACGCCAAAAGACAGAAGCTGACGGTTGCTCTCATATACGGTAACTGACAGAGTGCCACCACCAATGTCCACATGAATTACGCCGTTGTCCTTTTCTGCATCTGTCAATACTGCTGAACTTGCTGCATTGCCCACGTAAATGGTTCTGATATCATCATCTATGTCAGAACTTGTCTTTTTGATGGCAATGTCCATGTTCTTTTTATACATTAAATTGCAGCCGATAACATGTACGTTTACGTCAATTCTCTTTGCGTACATGCCTATAGGATTGGTTACAAGTTCTGATGATTCTATTGAGTAATTCTGCGGATTTGAATGGATTATCATCCAGTCCTGCTCGCTGAAGCTTTTGATTCCCGCTATGGCATTGGTTATTGCAGTATTGCGATCATCAAGAGAAATAACTCCTGTCTGTACGGTTGCAGTACCATGCTGATTCTCAGCAATAATCGCATGTCCTGGAACTCCTGTTATTATTTTGGTAACAGGAATATCAAAGTCAGCACGAAACTTCATAATGAGCTTTGCTATCTGGGATGCCAGAAGATCTATATCGCTGATGGCCCCATTCTGATAGCCTCTTGAATCAATCTCCTGATAGCCCTTTATCTTTATCTGCTTGTCCTGACCGACATATCCTGCAATCAGACGAAGCTTTGAACTGCCTATGTCCAATGCAACCAAAAGTGGATCTTTATGACTGCTCATAACTGCTGTCTTTGTTTTCTTTTTCATAATTATTTCAAATAAGTACAGGACACCATGTCCTATGCATTATCTCTTTTACCTACGGCAAAGCCGACATCATACCTTAAATCTACATACTCAACATCATCAAGGCTCAGTGATGACTTGTTAAACGAGCGAATAAACCTTTCTAGCCTTGAAAGTGCCTTTTTCTGTCCTCTTCCGAGTATCAGCCTGGTTCCGTTTTCCAAGGTTATTGTATAACATCTGACCTTATCAAGATACAGAGCAACCATCTGATAGGGGGTATCTCTCATGGCTTTTATAAAGAGAACCGCACTGTCATATACCTCTGTGCACAGATTGTCCCTAAATCCGCCAAGCTTTACCAGAGGCTGATTGAAGTCTGTAAGATCAGGATAGAAGACTGATCTTGTGCGGGCATCATATATTCCATTCTCATTCCAGTAAGCTGCAGGGACATGCTCAATAACAGCCACAATAAGTGTGTCAGGCATCTTCTTTTTGATGGTAACTTGAGCCACCCAGGGATCTCTTAAAAGCACCTGCCTGAGAACATTGGTGTCCAGAGTAGCTATATTCTGCCCTGCACAGATTTTTCCTGTTATGTCAGCTATCTTTCTTTTTGACAGCTGCTTGAAGGCTCCATCAATCTTTACTGCTCTGACAGGCAGTGATCCTGATTTTGACAGAGTCCTGTTTATCAGAATATCACCATTGATAAGCAAGAATAGCAAAACTGCAAGAAATGCTATTCCTGCAATCAGATATCCTCGGCTTTTCTTGCTTATCGCCATTTATCCTGCCCTACTGTTTCTTTTTCCACATTGTGCTGAGGTTTCTTGCAACCTGCACAACATTGCCAGCTCCCTGCGTCAGCACCAGAGAGCCATCCTCAACAAGCTCGTTTAAAAGCTCAGGGACCTCATCTACAGTCTGCGCAAAATGAGGTTCAATTTTTCCCTTGAGTCTTATTGACATGCAAAGATGTCTGCCGTCAGCTCCTGCTATTGGAGCTTCACCTGCAGGATATACATCAACCAGAATCAGCTTATCTACAAGCTGCAGCACCCTTACAAAATCCTCGTAGCAGTCTCTGGTTCTTGTATAGCGGTGAGGCTGGAATACCATAACCAGCGGTTTGTCAGGATAGGCAAGCCTTGCAGCCCTGATTGTTGCCTCAACCTCGGTTGGGTGGTGACCGTAGTCATCAACCAGTGTCAGACTGCAGCCCCTGTCTGTCAGATACTCACCATAGTTCTGGAAACGTCTGCCAACGCCCTTGAAGTTCTTCAGAGCCTCTACAATAACCTCATCCTCAATACCCTCTTCTATAGCCACAGCAACAGCAGCTGCCGCATTTTTTGCCATATGAAGACCTGGAACAGGCAGCTCAATCTGAAGAGGGGCCGCCTCCTTTCTGACAATGGTAAAATGACTTACAGGACCTGTTTCCTTGAAATCGGTCACTCTAAAATCAGCCCCCTCTGATGTTCCGTAGGTAACCACGGTTCTGCCTATTGAAGGAAGGATCTCCTTTATATTCGGATCATCAATGCATACTACGGCCACTCCATAGAATGGCAGGTTGTGTAGAAACTCAACAAAGGTCTTTTTCAGACAGTTAAAATCACCGCCATAGGTATCAAGATGATCTGGCTCAATATTGGTAACCACTGTCATCATTGGCTGCAGGTGCAGGAATGAGGCATCTGATTCATCTGCCTCTGCAATAAGATATCTGCCTGTTCCTAATCTTGCATTGGTACCAGCACTGTTAAGAAGGCCTCCAATCACAAATGTAGGGTCAAGTTTTGCTGCAGCATATATTGATGCGATAAGACTTGTGGTTGTGGTCTTGCCGTGAGTTCCACTGATGGCAATGCCGTAGCGATATCTCATAAGCTCGCCTAGCATCTCTGCTCGACGGACTACAGGAATGCAGAGCTCTCTTGCGCGCTCTATTTCAGGATTTCCCTCGTGAATAGCAGATGAAACCACAACAACGCTTGCACCGTTTACATTGTCCTTTGCATGTCCAATATATACGGTAATACCAAGCTCTTCTAGCCTTGCAGTTACCTTTGTGTGCGCAATATCAGATCCTGATACGCTATAACCCTCATTTCTCAGAACCTCTGCAATACCGCACATGCCTGCGCCGCCAATACCGACAAAGTGAATTCTTTTAACTTTGTGCATCAGTGGCACATTGTCTGTAAATTTTGAAACTTCCATTAACTGAATCTCTATTCTCTGATAACGCTGTCAATTATTTCCACTGCTCTGTCTGTCGCATCTGTTATGGCAGCAGCTGAACAGTTCTGTGACATTTCCTTTAACATGCCACTGTTCTCTGTAAGGTTCCTTATCTCCTGATACAGAGAATCAGGCTTCAGCTGTGCCTGCGGACAGATGAGGGCTGCGCCCTCACGCTTTAAAAACATGGCGTTTTTGGTCTGATGATCATCAACTGCACTTGGCAGAGGCACAAAAATCGCAGGAATTTTTGCACAGCAAACCTCTGCAACTGTAAGAGCACCAGCTCTGCAGATAATCAGGTCAGTATTCTTGTACAGATTATCCATATCATCTATGAAATCACTGACTTTTACCTCAAATGCTGAATCCTGGTAAAGAGCCTTTACACTCTCAGAATTTCCGCGACCGCACTGATGAGTAACACTGATCTGTCCTTTTGTGAAGGGTTTTAAAGCCTCTGGCACCAGTCGATTTAAAGCCTGAGCACCGAGTGAACCTCCGATAATGCTGATCCTTACAGGTTTTCTGTCAAAATTCCTGTCAAGCTGATGTATTGCAAGAATACTCTGGCGAACAGGGTTCCCCACAACACTTACCTTATCACCGCTAAAAGCTCCAGGAAAACCGAGCATTACTTTTTTTGCAATTCTAAAAAGAAGTTTGTTTGTCATTCCTGCAGCTGCATTCTGCTCATGCAGAACCACAGGTATTCCTCTTAAAAAAGCAGCAAAGCCGCCAGGTCCTGATGCATAGCCACCCATGCCCAAAACCACATCAGGTTTAAATTCTTTTATTATCCTGTTTGCCTGAAAAACTGCCCTTGCAACCATGAAAGGTGCCTTTAGCAGTGTTGACAGACCGTTGCGTCTAACGCCCCTGACATCAATATACCTGATGTCAAAACCGTACTTTGGAACAAGCTGCTCTTCCATACGGCCAGGACTGCCAAGCCAGAGGATCTGAACGCCCTTTTCCTTTAACTTTTCTGCTATGGCAAGAGCAGGAAAAACATGGCCTCCGGTGCCACCTGCCATTACCAGTACTTTTTTACATTTCATTTAACGTTTATCGCTTATTTTTCCGTTGCGCCACTCATAATCAATTCTAAGCAGAATTGCCACAGCAATGCTGAATGCCATAAGTGACGAGCCACCATAACTTACAAGTGGCAGTGTAAGTCCTTTTGTAGGCAGAGCTCCTGATGCCGAGCCCACATTGATAAATGTCTGGCAGCAGATCCACATGCTGATGCCTACTGCCACATATCCCTGTGTTATCGCATCCTTTTTGAGGATCTGTATTCCAAGATAAAAAGCTCTGCATACGATAACAGCCTCAAGAGAGATCAGAACGACCATTCCGATAAAGCCGAATTCCTCTCCGAAAATCGAGGTGATAAAATCAGTATGTGCTTCTGGAAGATAGCCCAGCTTCTGATAGGAGTTTCCAAGCCCCTCTCCAAAAAGGCCACCTCGACCAAAAGCCATCAGTGACTGTGTCAGCTGATAGGCTGATGAGAATTCATATTCCCATGGATTTAAAAATGAGGTTACTCTTGCAACTCGATATGGAGTAAAAAGCACTGCAAGAAAACCCAGCACCAACACCACAAGAAAAGCTATCAGATACTTGATTAAACCTGCTCCTGCCACAAGTACCATTGAGTAGCTTATAAGAAAGACCACTACAATTGAACCCAAATCCTTCTGAAAAAACAGCAGAATGAACAGTACAACCATAGGTACGGCAATCTTCAGAAAACCTTTGATTGTGGTACTTACCGCTTCAATCTTTCTTGAAATATAATCTGAAAAATACAGGATCCAGACCAGTTTTAAAAACTCTGAAGGCTGAATATTGAGAATTCCAAGATTCAGCCATCTTTTAGCACCGTTGATCTCTCGACCTACGATGAGAACCAGAATCATCAGCACCAGACAGAAAAACAGAAGTGGCAGAGCTCTCTTTTTCCAGAAATCCGTCGGAATTGCTGCACAGATAAAAGCCAGAAACAGAGAAAGCACTACCGAGACAATGTGTCTTTTGGTCTGGTAGAAGGGATCATCGTATTTTACGATGGATTCCATTACTGAAGCAGAGCTTATGATCATTACACCAAGGCAAATGAGAATAAAGGATACTATAAGCAGTAACCTGTCAAACTTTGCCCCTTTGTGACCTGCTCCAGTAAATTTCATATGCTATTCTTCAAGTTTTGCTACCAAATCAACAAATACCTGACCTCTGTGCTCAAATCCCTTGAACTGATCAAAAGATGCACAGGCAGGAGAGAGTAGCACGGCCTGACCGCTCAGAGCCATCTCATGGGCCTTTTTAAGCCCCTCTTCCATTGTTTCTACATCAAAGCAGTATTCTTTTGACAGAGCAAGGATCTTCTGCTTGTCCTTGCCAAAACAGAATACAGCCTTGACCTCTTTGCCAAGATACTCTTTTAGAGGAGTGAAATCCTGGCCTTTGCCAAGACCGCCTGCCAGCAGGATAATGCCCTTTTTGTGAATTGCCTTGAGTCCTGACAGCGCTGCCTGTGTCGAGGCAACGTTTGTTGCCTTTGAATCATTGTAGAAGCATACGCCCTTAATGTTCTTTACGAGCTGGCAGCGATGTGGAAGACCAGAGAAGTGCTTCATGGCATCAACCTGTGAACTCTGACTGATACCCACTGCATCAGCAAGTGCCATACAGGCTAAGGCATTGAGGTAGTTGTGACTGCCGTATATGCGCATATCCTTGATATCAATGATCCTTTTGCCGTTTACGGTAAGATATGTGCTATTACTGTCTGTCTCAATGCCATACTCTCTGTTGTCTGCTCCAAAGCTGACAATTCTGTACTTACCCTCATCTTCCTTTTTAGGGTAGGTTCTAGGATCATCTCTGTTTGCCACTACGGTTTTGGCATTCATGAATATTCTGCGTTTGGCCTGTGCATACTCCTCAATGGAGCCATGATATCTGTCAAGATGATCTTCTGACACATTCAGAATACAGGCTGCTTCTAGCTTTAATGATCTTGTAGTCTCAAGCTCAAAGCTTGATAACTCAAGCACGTACAGATCGACATCATCTGCAAGAATATCAAATACAGGAACACCGATATTTGCCCCTACAGCAACCTTTAATTTGGCAACATTTGCCATATATCCTGTAAGTGAGGTTACAGTAGATTTTCCATTGGATCCTGTAATACCGATTACAGGAGCCTTGGCCTCACGGGCAAAAAGCTCGATATCACCGACAACCTCGACCCCCTTATCAATAACAGAGGCTATCGCCTCATCATAGATACTGATACCAGGACTTATCACCACCATGTCAAACTTTTCAAGCTCTTTTGCATCAAGCTTTCCAAGTCTAAGATCAATACCGACAGGAAGATCACCTACTCTTGGAGGATTGAGTCTTGTGTCAAATATGGTCAACTGCTTTAAATCATGCTTTAAAAGATAGGAAATAACGGACATGTTTGACAGGCCAAGACCTATCACTGCTATCTTTTTGTTGTTCAGCTGTGTATTCATATACTACCACCTTATGATCTTTTAACGGATCTTAAGAGTAATTAAACCGATTAGTACCAGCACCAGAGTAATGATCCAGAACCTGGCCATGACTCTTGGCTCCGGCCAGCCGCCCTTCTCAAAATGATGGTGTATAGGTGCCATTCTGAAAATTCTGCGACCACGCCATTTATATGAACCTACCTGCAGGATCACACTTACTGTTTCAAGAACAAAAATACCACCCATGATGAACAGCAGAATCTCCTGACGGATTAAAACTGCAATCACACCAAGTACTGCACCTAGGGATAATGATCCGACATCTCCCATAAATACCTGTGCAGGATAGGTGTTGAACCAGAGGAAGCCAAGACCTGCGCCTACAATGGCGGTACAGGCAATAGTGATTTCAGCAGCCTTTGGCACGTGCGGAATATAGAGGTATCCGGCAAAGTTTGCATTTGAGGTTGCCCAGGCTACAATTCCAAGACCTGCAGCAACTGTGATTGTTGTAATAATTGCAAGGCCGTCAAGACCGTCTGTCAGATTTACCGCATTTGATGATCCTGTCAGCACGAAATAGGCAAGAGGGATCAGAAGAAATCCTATATCAGGCATGAAGTCCTTGAAAAAAGGAACTACAAAGGTTGTCTCTGATGTGGTTCTAGCACTGCCGTATATCAGGCAGGCAATGGTTATGGCACAGGCTGACTGCCAGAAATACTTGTACTTTGCTCTAAGACCGTGAGGGTCATGTCTTACCACCTTAAGATAATCATCAGCAAAGCCGATTGCAGCGTAGCAGATAAGTGTTGCAAGGGTAAACCAGACATAAACATTGTCCAGCTTGCACCACAGCAGCATTGATACGGCAATGGAGCCTATGATAAGAATACCGCCCATGGTAGGAGTACCAGTCTTGCTAAGATGAGACTGAGGACCGTCGTCTCTTACAACCTGACCAAAATGCAGCATCTGAAGTTTTCTTATCACATATGGACCTAATGACAGAGAAATAGCCAGTGCTGTAAACAGAGACAGAACAGCTCTGAATGTTAGGTACTCAAAAACTCTAAATGAAGGTATATACTGACTTAAATAGTCTGACAATAAAACTATCATTGCTGCTCTCCTAGAGCCATTAGTTCTTTACTTACTGTATCCATATGCATTGCGTGCGAGCCTTTTACTAGAAATGTTACATAAGGATATCTTTTGATTAGGTCGCGTGCATATTGTACGAGATCTGAGTGACAATTAAAATGACGACCAATCACTCCGGCGCATCTGCTTGTATTTTCACTTAATTTACCGACAGTAAGGATTTCATCAACTCTGTCCTTGACATGCTCACCGAGTTTTTCGTGCAGGGCTACCGCCTCATCTCCAAGTTCTCCCATGTCACCAAAGACATATACCCTGTGTCCCTGATAGAGACTTAGTGTATCAGCTGCACTGATGCAGGCATTGAAACTTGCATTATAGGCATCATCAATCACAGTCATGTTTCTGTACTCATGAGCAAAGAGCCTGCCCTGAATTGATGAGGCTCTGTTCAGTCCTGTCCTTAGGGCATCTGTGTCAGCTCCTGTAATAAGAGCCAGGGCACAGGCGGCTGCCGCATTCTGCGCATTGTGCGCCCCTAGAACATTAAGACTTACAGAAAACTCGCTGTCAGGTGTTCTTATGTCAAAACAGATCCCCTTTGTACTCTGTCTGACGTTCCTGTACTGCACAAAATCATAGTCGTGTGATCCGAATGAAATCAGGCTGCCGTCTTTGAATGCAGACTTATATTCACTCTGCCACCTTTCAAAATACTGACTGTCAGAAGGAACTGCAGCCTTTCCTGAACGAGAGAGTACAGAATCTATTATCTGTGACTTGCCTCTATAGATGCCGTCATATGAGCCAAAGCCCTCAAGGTGTGCTCCCCCTACATTGTTTATAAGCGCAGTATCTGCCTTTACAAATTCACAGGTATGGCTGATATCAAACAGGTGGCTTCCTCCCTGCTCGATTACTGCATATTCATGCTCCTGCGTAAGATTAAGAAGAGTCAGCGGCACCCCGATATCGTTATTGAAGTTTCCCTGAGTACACAGAGTGTTGCCACACTGACTCAGAATTGAAAAGGTAAATTCCTTGACAGTCGTTTTACCGCATGAACCTGTAAGACTTGCAACTTTTGCCTTTGACTGTCTGCGAACAATAAGACCGCAGTAGCCTAAAGCCTGTACCGTATCATCACATAAAACCACACTGACTCTGGAGATGATGTTATCCGGCAGAACTCTTGAGCTGACTACAGCCTGTGCTCCTGCCTCTATTGCCTTTTCAATATAGTCATGACCGTCAAATCTTTCACCCTTTATGGCTACAAACAGGGCTCCCTCACAATTGCGTGAGTCGGTACTGACTCTGCTTATCTGTACGTCAGGACCTAAAAGCGTATAGTTTCCCAACATTGCAAGAGCGCTTAAACGAAAACTAATCACACTCAACTCCTAAAAGCGAACAGGCAATTTCTCTGTCTGAAAAATGAATGGTTCTATCTTTGAAGATCTGATAATCCTCATGTCCCTTGCCTGCTATGACGACACAGTCCTTCTGTGAGGCATGGGAGAAGGCATACTCAATTGCCTTTTGTCTGTCCTCAATCAGAACCACATTGCTAGCAAGGCTTACTCCTGCGGCCATATCCTTTAATATTTCGCCAGGATCTTCAGTTCGAGGATTGTCTGAGGTAAAGACCGCCATGTCGGCATAGACTGAAGCCTTGATTGCCATAATAGGTCTTTTACCCTTGTCTCTGTCTCCGCCACAGCCAAGCACACACCAGATCTTCCCCTCCGGATGATGCTCACGAACTCCGCGAAGAACCTGCTCAACACCATCTGGGGTATGTGCATAGTCAACTACGATATGTGGCAGACCGCTCTTTTTAAAGCACTCCATTCTGCCCTTTACAGGACGCAGAGATGATGCTGTCTGCATGAGCTGATCAAAGTTGAATCCCAGACTTAGCATGATTGCCAAAGCACAGATGAAATTCTGAATATTAAATCCGCCCAAAAGAGAAATCTCACATCTGCCAGAACCGTATGATGATTCAATCTCAAGCTGTATTCCGCTTTCCCTGTAAGTGGCATTTTTTACATACACATACTGAGAGTAGAACATTGAGGCTGTAGTAGACGGAAAATCAGGACTGCACGAATAGGCAATCACATTTCCAAGATTCTCTGCTATTCTCTCTCCTTCCTCATCATCAAGATTTATGGCAGCCTTTAACGATGGAAGTTTTGAGAGGAACATTAGTTTGGCCTTGGCATAGTTTTCCATGGTTTTATGATAATCAAGATGATCTCTTGTCAGGTTTGTAAAACCGCCTGCCGCAAAATTACAGCCATCAATTCTGCCTTCGCAAACTCCGATTGAAGATACCTCAAGGGCAGCATAACGTGCTCCTTTTTTTACAAGATCTGCAAGCGTTCTCTGCAGTCTTACAGCATCAAGCGTTGTATTTGAACTTTTCTCAAGATCTGGCAGAAATCCAAATCCAAGTGTACCAAGAACAGCACACTTTGCAGAAAAGGAACCTGTTATCCACTGAGCCAGAAGCTGTGTAATGGTACTCTTGCCGTTAGTTCCTGTTACACCAATAAGTGACAGTGACTTTGAAGGATTATCATAGAACCAGGAGCAGAATTCTCCTAGATTCTTTTTGATAGAAAGTCTTATAAAAGGGATCCTGACAGATTGGACAAGTGTCTCATCAGGATCATTGCCCTGTTCATAGATAATGGCAAGGGCTCCTGCCTGATATGCCTTTTGTGCATAATCAAGACCGTTTACCCTGCTGCCTTTAAGAGCAATAAAGATATCACCCTTTTTAACGTTTCTTGAATCAACCTCAAGATCGCAGAACTCACAGTCATTCTCGACCTTTTTCCTGATACCCAGATATTTGTAAACTTCTTTTAATGTCTTCATTGCTAACCTTAATTCTGTTCAGTCTAATTCTGTTCGGATTGCGCTCTGTCAGGCTTTACGTTATACATTTGCAGTGCCTTTGACATGACATCGCGAAATACCGGTCCGGAGACCACACCACCATAAAAATGACCTGCCTTTGGAGCACTTATAACCACAACAAGGGCAAATCTCGGATTTGAAATAGGAGCAAAACCTGCAAAGGTAGACATGTAATACTTGCCATATCCGCCTGCTGTTGCAATTTTAGCAGTACCAGTCTTTCCTGCCACATTGTATCTGTCAATTGCAGCCTTTCCGCCAGTACCTTCGGACACAACAGTAAGAAGTGCCTTCTGCATGGTACGGACAAGTCTAGGATCAGTTACCTGTACTCCCTTTGGAGGATTTTTGATTCTAAGGATTGAAACCGGTCTTCTGATGCCGCCTGATGCCAAAGTGGCATAAGCCTGTGTCAGCTGCAGATTTGTTACCGCAATGCCGTAGCCAAAACCTAGTGTAGCCTTGTCAATTTCTGACCAGAATGATCTGTTCTCATTAAGACGTCCTGCGTTTTCTCCTACAAGGCCTGAAGATGACTTTGTTCCAAAACCATATCTTGAAAGGACCTGCAGGATCTTGTGTGGGCCTGTCCTCATTGAGATCCTTGCCATTCCGGTATTAGAGGAATACTGAATAATGTCTTTGATGGTACCGCTCTCCATGGAATGTGAATCTCTGACTGTTTTACCGTCAACAACAAAAGGTCTGGTATCAAATACCTCATTCCAACTTGTTGTCTTCGCTTCAAGAGCAGCTAAAGCCACAATCGGTTTTACTGTTGATCCTGGCTCAAAGATATCGGTTACCACTCTGTTCTTGGCATTGGCACTGTCAAAGTGGCTGCGATCATTTGGATCAAATGAAGGGTAATTGGCCAGAGCCAGAATTTCACCAGTATGCACATCTATCAGAGTTGCCATGCCATTGTCAGCATCATTGATCTGTACGGCTTTTTTTAGCACAGAGTAGGCGTATTCCTGCAGTCTGTTGTCAATACTTAAAATAATATTGCCGCCCTGACTGCCCTTTTTGACGGTAGCAACGTTTTCTACGATATGATTATACTTGTCCTTTTTTGCAAGATTTGTAGATGCAGTAGAAGTCAGATAGGAGTTGAAGCTCTGCTCTACACCGTATACGCCTACCCCCTCACCATTTAATATTCCCACAAGATTTGAATTAACCTCTCCTGTAGGATACTGTCTTAGATAGGTATCATGAAATACAATGCCCTTTTTGGTAATGGCTGATATTTTCTTGGCATCCTCAGGATCAAGATAGTGCTTGAGCTGCGCATAGCGGCGGGTCGGATCTTTGGTCTTTTTGTACAGTTCCTTAATATCAATCTCAAGAATTGAGGCGATTTTCCTCATCTTCTCAGGATCATCGTACACCCCTTCTTCATGCAGGAACTTTGGATCAGCATCAACTGATTTTACAGGTACGGAAATGGCAAGAATCTTTCCGTTTCTGTCGGTGATAAGACCTCTTGGAGGTTCATAGTGATAATTGCGGACTACTCGGGCGTTGCCTCTTTTTATCAGCTGCTCAGGATGGAGCACCTGTATCCAGAAAAGTCTGAGCAGAAGAGCTGAAAACAGCAAAACGATAACAGTCCACACAAGTGTAATTCGTGTGGCACTGATCTGCAGACGTCCACTGCCATCATTTGCGTTGATTAGAGGCATTTATCTTAAATCTATTACAACTTCATCTTCAGTCTTTGGCTGTACCATCTGTAAATTTTCATTGGCGCTCTTGCGGATCACTGAATACTCAGTAAGACTTTCGCGCTCTGAAAGAAGTGAAAGCCATTCCTTGTGAAGTAACTCGTTATGAAGGTTCATCTCGTTATATTTGACTGTCATTTCTCTAGTGATCTGAACCTGATGAACCTTAAACACTGCTAGGGAGGTTACAAGCAGGATCATGACATAAGTTAGCACATTAGAGAAAATATCATCAATTATAGCAGGGATCAGGGCCTGTTTCTTCTCATATCCTTCAAACAGACTCAGCGAAGGGACTACCGCGTTCTCGCCTATTTCTTCTTGAAACTTGTCCTCAGGGGACTTTACTCTGATGATCCTTTCCTGAGTGATTCTCTGTACAACAGTCAGATTCTGCCCCATTACAGGACGAGAATTAGGATTTGGTCTGTCGCCAAATCTTGGTTTATTGTCAGCTTCTTGCTGATTCTGCTTTACTGCTTGAACTGATGTGGTCTGTGCTGCAGGATAGTTGAACTCCTGCTCTATTTTTCTGACAGCATTACTCTGTTGCATTTTACGGCAGCCTCTCCAGTCTTGAACAGATCCTCAAAGTTGCACTTCGTGATCTGACGTTAGACTCAACTTCCTCTGGAGTTGCCTTTATCGCACCTCCAACCGGCTCCACTTTTGCTGTAGAAAGTCTTAGTTTTTCAGCTTCCTCATAGGTGATTGGAAGCCCATTTGGGATCTTCTGTCCCTGCGACTTTTCTTTTATAAATGTTTTTACTATTCTGTCTTCTAATGAGTGGAAGGAAATAACACACAGCCTTCCATGATCAGCAAGTACGTCAATACAGCTGTCCAATGCCGTCTTCAGCTCATCAAGCTCGCCGTTTACAGCTATTCTCAAAGCCTGAAAACAGCGGGTAGCCTTGTGCTTTGGAGTAGGTTTTCCACCTATTACACCTTTTATGAATTCTGACAGCTGAAGTGTGGTTTCAAAAGGAGTTTTCTCCCTTTGACGTACAATAGCAGCAGCAACCTTTGACGCAAAGTTCTCCTCTCCGTAAACCTTGAAGATATATGCAAGATCCTGCTTTGAGTAGGTATTAACTATGGTTTTTGCATCAAGCTCTGCGCTCTGATCCATTCTCATGTCCAAAGGTCCATCCTTATCAAAGGAAAAACCTCTTGAAGGATCATCTATCTGAGGCGAGGAAACACCTATATCCATAAGTATTCCATCAACCTTGCCCGTAATTCCAAGTTCATCGCACACAGCACCAATGTTAGAGAAGGCACTGTGGACAATCTTAAATCTCTTGTCAGTTATCTGCTGAGCGCATCTTACAGCTGCAAGATCTCTGTCAAGAGCATACAGTCTGCCATTTTCTCCAAGCTGCTCTAATATCTTTCCTGAATGTCCGCCTCTGCCAAAGGTCGCATCCACATAAATTCCATCAGGTTTGACTGACAGTCCTGCCAGAACCTCATGTAATAGAACAGGAATATGTGTAAATGACATAAATAACCTTGTTAAAGCTTCAGTCCTTCAAGAAGATGATGAGTAGACATTGATGAGGAGGCCTGTTTCAAAAGCTCCTCGTCACTGCGGATCTGTTCATCAAAACAGCTTTCTGACCATAATTCAAATTTGTTGTTAAATCCTATCAGGTAGGCCTTCTTATCAATAAGAGCTACCTGACGAAGCTGCTGTGGCAGTAAGACACGCCCGTTTGAGTCCAAAGGACAGAAAACTGCAGAGCCCAGCACAATACGCTGAATTGTTCTGCATAACGGATCAGTAAGAGTCGGAAGTGCACCTAACGAGGCTACAACCTTCTCCCATTCTGTTACCGGGTATATCCACAGACATTTATCAAAAAGCGATCGGGTAATGACCAGCTCAGACTGATCATTATCAGAAACCTCAAAGTATTCACGGTATTTTGAAGGAACAGACATACGACCCTTTGCATCGAGAGCAAGAGCTGTCGTACCACTAAAAAGCAGGCCGTCGAACATACCTTCACATCCAGAAACCGTTGATAATGGAAATTATCTCCACTTTTTACCACTTTTTACCATTTAGTTTATCAAATCGCAATATTAATTCAAGAATGAATAAAATTTGAGCACGGTACCTGGCCTCCTGATGCACCATTCTCAGAAAAAGTGGATCTTGATGTTTATTAAAGATTTTTTTTGAGGATTTACGATGAATCTTCTGTCATATGACTGTACAGACAATCTTTTTTTTTCGTAAAAATTACGCTGTTATCAGCAGTTACCTGCCATTTACTTAAGATGTGACAACCATAACAAAAAAATGGGATGACCGCTTAAAAATGCTAAAACGGAATAAAAGCTGACTAGGTATATGCCTTTTTCAGAATATGGCAAATAGACTTCCTGCTACCTGAATACAGGAATGCTCTGCTGTGTTTTATTGAAGATCAGAAAATGAGTGAGTCAACCTGTAAGCCGAGTTCTGTTCTGCAAAGCAGCGGCAATCATTCCTCTAGACTGACGATCGCTCGTCAGTTCCAGCAATCAACCCGCTCTTGATCCGGACCAGATCATAAAGAGCCTATTTGATCTTGCTCCAGGTGGAGTTTACCATGCCTTTTCTATTGCTAGAAAAGCGGTGAGCTCTTACCTCGCCGTTTCACCCTTACCATAAAATGGCGGTCTGTTCTCTGTTGCACTTGTCATGAGCTTGCGCTCTCCAGGCGTTACCTGGCACCTTGTCCTGCGGAGCTCGGACTTTCCTCCCCCAGTGACCGTATGCTTAAAGATCTTAAACACGCGTGCACGGCAGCGATTGCCCGGTCGACTCGCCTACATTATAACATGAGATAGGATTTTTTTTGTTTCTTAAGAAAATCTGCTTTAGGTTAATTTTTTCAAAAGTATCTTTGTCTTCACTAAGGAATTGAAAGAGACATCGATCAATCTGATTTTCAGGTGTGACCTTTAGCTGAGGAGTGCTGAGAATGTGTATGGAGCGACGCTCCATACACATAAAATAGAATTAACGGATACTGCCAAGTTCAACCCACAGAGGAGCTGTTTCAATAAGACCGTTTTTGCCAAGGGAGATATCTCCTGACAGCCCGTGCAGAACATCGTTCTTGTTTGCAGAAAGTCTCTTTATTACAAGAGCAAAGGCTACAGAATCATAGGCTGCAGCAAATATTCTCTGTACCTGAGGATTTGCCTTTGGCAGAGCCTGCATAAATGAAGATTTTAATGGACTGTCTGTCAGTAGCCATGGCATATCACCAAGCTTTGCCCCTTTTAATGCCAACTCCTGAGCTGAATTATTCAGCCCCATATAGCTCTTGTCTGTAAGGTATACTGGCAGTGATGATGGGACAACTGACTTTATCTGTACGGCATCTACTGCACTTGCACTGATATATACACTGTCAGCCTTGTCTAAAGGACATTTTGCAAGAGAGGCTTTTGCATCATTAGCATCAGTGTAGTAACAGGTTGTGATCCTGTCATTGACTGCAGAGAAGGCTTCTGTAAAGGCAGCTGCAGCTCTCTGTGATGATGAATCACTGCTGTGAGCAATCACTACAGGATTACGCAGACTGTCATCATAAATCTTTGAAGCGGCCAGCACTCCCTCATAATCAGGGCTCAGATTGAAGTACCACTGATTGACAGGTTTGTTGTCAGTTGTGCTGTTGAATACGACAGAAGGGATCTTTATTCCGCTCTGGTTTAATGCCTGAACCTCAGGTTTTAGTACAGGACCTATTACCAGAGAGGTTCCATCTGAGCTTATCTTCTGTACAATCTGAGAAATATCACTCTTGTTAGTATCATAGAAGACAACCTTAGATGATGATTTTCTGTCTTTTAAGGCTGCAAGAATACCAAGCTTGGCTGGCTCTCCTACAATCGGAGCAAATCTGCCTGTAAGCGGAAGCAACACGGCGATTCGACCGCCATCCTTAAAGTCAAAAACAGCGTTTTCATTAACCTCTGCCGGGGTTGCAGGATCCTGAGCTCCTGATGCACTGTCAGACTTTGCATCTGCAATTACTGTCTGAACAACCTCTGCTTCAGAATTATTATCTTCTGCTGCAGGAGAGAGAATTTCTGTTACAGGATGCTTTCCATACTTCTGTCTGAAATCTGATAAGGCCTGCTCCTTTAATTCCTCACTCTCAGAGCGTGAAATGATTGAATACTCAATAAATCCCTTCTCAAGATTTGAATTACTTGAGTTCATAGCTGCAGCTATTGTCTTGTCATCAAGCTTTGAGAGCAGCTCAAGACACTGATTGATTAAGGTTACTCTGTCAGACTTTTTGTCAATGATCCTAAGCAGTGTCACCTTACTTCTAAAAGCGGCAACCTCATATTTTGGCTCGGATGTCTTCTGATACAGCCTGGCGTTGACATTTGAATTTAGGATCAGGAAATATGACAGTGTCTGCTTTGGCAGGATCTTGTAGTTGACCTCGCTTAAAGTCTCTGCAGCTTCCTTATAGCTGCCTGTCCTTGACTCTAGCATGGCCTTTACAAGTGCTGCCTCGTTCTTCTGAAGCTCACTGTTTGCATTTACATACAGATCATTAACGCAGCTTGCTGCTCCCTGAACATCACCTGAAACAATCTTTGATCTTGCCAGAAGGATCAGGCTTTTGAATCTCTGCTCTTTTGAAGAGTCATCATATGCCTGCTGATACTCAGGCACAGTCAAATTTAAAGGGCCAAATGCAGATGACTTTGCTATCTGCTTCTCTACTGCATTTGATGAACATGCTGATAAAACCAGTGCGGCACCTGCAACTAGTGAACACAGGCACAGATTTAACTTTGTTTTTTTAAATTTCACGATCGCTTCCTGATGCAATTTGCTGCAACATCAAAACATCAAGACAGTCCATTTGCTACAGATTGCCGATGCTATTTCAATTTTGCTCAATTAGTTGTGTTATTTTAGCATATCCGACATAACACAAATATATTTTTGATCTTTCAGGTCTGCAAAACGATGCTGATGTGAGAAATTACACCAAAGTACTGCTATCATGTACACAGTTTTTCAATATTGATAAAATCTCTGCCCCCGTTTCTTTGGCAGGAGAATGTCGCTTCAGGTTTTACTTATGATAGAAAATGCTCTTTATATCGTCCCAACTCCTATTGGCAATCTTGATGACATTACTTTAAGAGCTATTGAAGTTCTAAAGAATGTCACTCTAATTGCAGCAGAGGACACCAGACACTCTAAGATTCTGCTCGACAAACTCTCAATTACAGGAAAAAAACTTATCAGCTGCCACGATCATAATGAAGATCAGAGAGCAGCTATCATTATTGAGGAGGTGAAAAATGGAGGATCAGTTGCACTCATCTCTGATGCAGGCTCTCCTCTCATAAATGATCCTGGCTACAGAGTTGTCACTCTGTGTTCAAAGGCAGATGTTAAAGTAATCCCTCTGCCAGGTCCATGCGCACTTATCACTGCGCTTGAAGCCAGTGCTCTGCCAACTGACAAATTCATGTTTGAAGGTTTCTTCCCCGTAAAAGATAAGGAATTGAGAGAAAAGGTAGCCTCTCTTGTAAATGCTGACTACACGGCTGTCTTCTATGAGGCTCCAAGAAGGATCATATCAACCATGGAAATAGTAGGTGAGCTCCTGCCTCAGCACGATGTTACTCTGTGCAGAGAAATGACTAAAACCTTCGAATCATTCTATAGACTCAAGGCAAAGGATGCAGCTTCCTTCCTAAAAGAAGATCCTGACAGAACCAAAGGCGAGTTTGTGGTCGCCATAGGTGCGCTAAAGGAGGAGAACAGTACAATTCCAGCCACTGTACACAACGCCGTAAGAGAGCTGATAAAAACCTCTCCTGTCAAGCAGGTTTGCTCTGTACTCTCAGAGGTTACCGGAATTAAAAAGAATGATCTCTACAATCTTGCGCTTAGTCTGAAGGATAGCTCCAAGTAAAGCTGAATGCCATCTCTCCTTCTTGTGACATTCTCCCCCCACTTAGATGTGGGGAATTCCTGTTTGATTGGTCTGAGGCACAAAGCATTAAATGGAGAGATTGATGACACAGGCAGAGTATGCTTTAAAAGCCAGACTACTCTGCGTCTGTATGATAGTAAAATCAGTCTTTGACAATTTCAAATGAAGGATTTTCAGACTGGGAGGAAACAGACTGTGCTCTGCCCTCAGTGTCTTCTTTGCTCTGAGATGACGTATTTTCTGACTGCTCTTCAAGACTGAAGATAGAAGCTTCAGTTACACATCCATCATCAGGATAAACCTCATCATCAGATGCAAGCTCAAGCTGCTCTAGAGCCTTTCCTATAGGAAGCGCTGCTCCGGTTTCAAGAGCAATCAGCTGCTCCATTGCGATGTAAGGGATATAAATATCCTCGCTTTTACCCTTGAATCTTGCCTTGAAGCTTATACCTCTTGCCAGACACTTGTAATCTGCTATTGCTGATGGTGACAGGCTTAGCAGAATTGAACCATCCTGAACGTAATCCTTTGGAACCACAACGCCAGGCATATTTGCATCTACCAGAAGATGAGGAGTGATCTCATTGTCTATAAGCCAGTTGTAATAGGCGGTAAAAAGATAGGATTTAAAACTCTTTAATCTGTTCATGAAACAACTCCTGGATTTTACGCACATTATTATAATAAAAAAACCCCTGCACGAGGCAGAGGTTCTTGTAAAACAATGAAAATTGTTTCGTATTAACGCTTTGAGTACTGTGGACGCTTACGAGCCTTGTGAAGACCAACCTTCTTACGCTCAACAGAACGAGCATCACGAGTTACAAAACCAGCCTTGCGTAATGCAGGACGGAATGACTCGTCGTACTCAATTAAAGCTCTGGTAATACCGTGACGAATTGCACCAGCCTGACCGGTGATACCACCACCTGAAACAGTGATGTACAGATCAAACTTATCTGATACTTCCAGTAACTCTAAAGGCTGAGCTACAACCATACGAGAAGTTGGACGACCAAAATACTGATCAAGAGTCTTACCATTGATCTCTAATTTGCCAGTACCCTGCTTTAAGAATACACGTGCAGTTGCGTCCTTACGACGACCGGTACCATAATACTGATTT